>NZ_CP121115.1:0-306454 GCF_029581395.1 Roseinatronobacter sp. S2
TGACCAACGCGACCCACCACCCCGAACCCGATCCGCTTATCCTGCCGGAAAGCGGCTATGAAGAAACATCGCCCGCGATCAGTCCGCTTCGGCCGGGTGATGCACTGGAAAATGTCGCTGTTGCAGGTCAGTGGCAACTTATCCGCAAACGTTTTTTTCAAAACAAAATCGCCGTGGCCGCGGGAGTCATTGTCTTGTTGCTGTATCTTATAGCAGCCTTCGTTGAATTCCTTGCCCCTGCGTCCCCGACTGCGGCGCAACCGCGCTTCACCTATGCGCCACCGCAGAGCATCGCGCTATTTGTCGAGGATCCGGCGACCGGCGACCGGCGCTGGTTGCCGCATGTGAAGGGCTATTCAATGGAGGTGAACCCGGAATCGCTGCGCCGGACATTTACCGTGGACGATGACAAGGTTATTCCCATCGGCTTTTTCGTCGAGGGGACGCCCTACAGGCTCTGGGGTTTGTTCGAGATGAACCGGCGCCTGATGGGACCTATCGACCCGACCCAGCCGATGAACCTGCTGGGCACCGACAGCCTTGGCCGGGACCTGCTGAGCAGGGTGATCTATGGAACCCGCATTTCCATGTCCATCGGGCTGATCGGGGTGGTGACAAGCCTGATCATAGGCACCATTCTGGGCGCGCTTTCGGGATATTTCGGCGGATGGGTCGACCTGTCTATCCAGCGGCTGATCGAGGTGATCAGCGCGATTCCGACGATCCCGCTCTGGCTGGGCCTTGCTGCGGCGATTCCGATCACATGGTCGCCCTTGCGGGTTTATTTCATAATTACACTGATTGTGTCACTTCTTGCCTGGACCAGTCTGGCCCGCGAGGTGCGCGGGCGGTTCTTCTCGCTGAAAGGCGAGGATTTCGTGACCGCCGCGCTGCTCGACGGGTCAAGCCAGCGGCGCGTGATCTTCCGCCACATCCTGCCTTCGCTGACCAGTCACATTCTGGCGGTTGTAACACTTGCGATCCCGACAATGATCGTGGCGGAAACCGCGCTAAGCTTTCTTGGTATCGGGCTAAAGCCGCCGGTGGTCAGCTGGGGTGTCCTGCTGCAAGACGCACAGAACATCCGCACTGTGGCGACGGCACCCTGGCTGCTGATCTGGCCTTCTGCGATGGTGGTTGTGTCGGTGTTATCGTTCAATTTTCTGGGGGACGGGTTGCGCGATGCCGCCGACCCATACGGGGGCTGAACCATGCAGCACACAGAGCATTTGCCCGCCGGTGCTGCCGATGCGATCCTGTTGGTCCGCAACCTGAGCATTGATTACCATCTGCGGACGCATATCCTGCATGCGGTGCGCGACGTCAGCTTTGACCTCAAGGCCGGGCATACGCTGGCATTGGTCGGCGAAAGTGGCTCGGGCAAGTCGGTTACCGCCCGCGCACTTTTGCGGATTATCGACCCGCCTGCGCGTGTCACCAGCGGCACGATAACCCTGACCGGACCGGATGGTCTGCTACAGCTTGACCAGATGACCGAAACCGGCAAGGAAATCCGCGCAGTCCGTGGCGGCCGCATCGGGCTGATCTTTCAGGAACCGATGTCGTCTTTGTCGCCGGTCCGCACGATAGGTGCGCAGATTGTCGAAGCCGTCCGCCTGCACCGCAAGATGACCAAACAACAGGCGATGGCCGAAACAGTGTCGCTTCTGCGGCAGGTGGAAATAGCCAACCCGGAACAAATGGCCGACCGCTATGCTTTTGAATTTTCGGGGGGGATGCGGCAGCGCGCCATGATTGCGATGGCATTGGCCTGCAACCCCGATGTGCTGATTGCGGACGAGCCGACGACTGCCCTTGATGTGACGACCCAGGCCGAAATCATGGATCTTATAAAGCGGCTACAGGTTAGTCGCGGCATGGCAATGCTGATGATCACTCACGATCTTGGGTTGGTGGCCGAGATTGCCGACGACGTCGCCGTCATGCGCTATGGCAGGATCGTCGAACAGGGACCTGTTGACGACATTTTCCACGCATCCCGCACGGCCTATGCCCGCGCGCTGATCAACGCGACCCTGCGGCTGGAGTCCGGGCATAACCGCATTGCCCCCAAAGCCACGGGTACACCCCTGCTGTCCGCGCGGGGCCTGACCAAGGGCTTTGGGGCAAAATCCTGGACCGGTCGGACCACATGGTCGATCACTGCAGTTGATAACGTGGATCTGGACCTGTGGCCGGGCGAGAATCTGGGTATTGTTGGCGAAAGCGGGTCGGGCAAGACGACACTTGGCAAGATGCTGCTGCGGATTGTCGAACCTTCCGCTGGCCGCATCGACTGGTGGCCGGATGCCACTTCCAGCCCCCGCGATGTGACCGTGATGGACAGGCCCGCGCTGCGGACCTACCGGCAGGCGGTTCGTCTGGTTTTTCAGGATCCCTTCGCCAGCCTCAATCCGCGGATGACGGTCAAGCAGGTGATTGCTGACCCGCTTTATGTCGCTGGCGGCATGAAAGCCGCAGCGATCGATCACAGAGTAGGCGAACTGCTGGAACTGGTGGGACTGGATCGCAGCGCGATGGAACGCTATCCGCATGCGTTTTCCGGCGGCCAGCGCCAGCGCATCGGCATCGCCCGTGCGCTTGCACTCAATCCCCGGATTATTATTGCCGACGAAGCGACAAGCGCGCTGGATGTGTCAATCCGTGCCCAGATACTTGATCTGCTGCTGGATTTGCAGAAACGGCTCGACCTCAGCTTCGTGTTCATCGCGCATGACATCTCTGTAGTGCGCTATTTTTGCGACCGCGTCGCGGTCATGCACAAGGGCCGCATTGTCGAGACCGGCACAGCCGAGCATATCTGCACCACACCGTCAGATCCCTATACCCAAGCACTGATATCGGCGGTGCCAAGCCCCGATCCCCGCAACAAACGCATGTCGCATCGCACGCGGCTTGCACGCTGAAGGGAGGCAAATTTGCCCAAGTTTTCTGCCAATCTTTCGATGCTCTATGGTGAGTATTCATTTCTTGACCGCTTTGCAGCGGCGGCCAGCGACGGCTTTAGCGCCGTCGAATATCTTGGTCCGTATGACGAGTCGCCCGACGACGTTGTCCGCGCACTGCAATCCAACAGTCTGACGCAAGCGCTGTTCAACCTGCCATCTGGCGACTGGTCCGGCGGCGAGCGCGGTATCGGCGGGCTGCCGGGCCGCGAGGCAGAGTTTCGCGCGGGCGTGGCGCGCGCAATCGACTATGCCGGCGCGCTTGGCTGCACTCAGATCAACTGTCTGGCCGGGATCGCGCCTGCGGGGCAGAAAGCGGCGCATGAGGAAGTGCTGGTCGAGAACCTCAAATTTGCCGCCGACGCGTTGGGTGCCCGTGGCATCCGCCTGCTGCTGGAACCCATCAACACCCGCGACATCCCGGGATTTCTGGTCACCGGCACCGATCAGGCGCTGCGGATCATGAATGCCGTAGGGTCCGACAACCTTTGGCTGCAATATGATTTTTATCACATGCAGATCATGCAGGGCGATCTGATCCCTACGTTCGAACGGTTACAGCCCCGGATTGCCCATGTGCAGATCGCCGACACCCCCGGCCGCCATGAACCCGGCACCGGGGAAATCGCCCATCCGTTCCTGTTCAGATGCCTTGATCGTCTTGGCTACGACGGCTGGGTGGGCTGCGAATACAAGCCCGCTGGCGGGACATCCGAAGGGCTTGGCTGGATCAGGGATTGGATGGGGACAAAAAAATGAAGATTGGGTTCATCGGATTGGGCGTCATGGGGCGCCCTATGGCCGCGCATTTGATCGATGCGGGACATGATTTGCAATTATACCGGATAAAGGATGCCAGCCGTTATCTGGTCGACAAAGGTGGCATTCAGGCGGCCACTGCGGCAGAGGCCGCGAAGGGGGCGGGCGCAGTGATCCTGATGGTCCCTGACACGCCCGACGTCGAAGCTGTGATATTTGGTGATGACGGTGTGCTTGCCGGTCTGGACAAGGGTGCGCTGGTGATCGACATGAGTTCGATTTCGCCCGTTGCCACGCAGGATTTTGCAAAGCGGGTCGACGCCGCTGGCGGGCACTGGCTGGATGCGCCGGTTTCGGGCGGGCAGGCGGGGGCTGAAGGCGCCGCACTGACCATCATGTGCGGAGGGACTGACATTGCGTTTAACATGGCGCGACCACTGCTTGAAGTGATGGGCAAGCGCATCACCCATGTCGGGGATGCGGGCGCGGGCCAGACCGCGAAGGTCTGCAATCAGATCATAGTGGGCCTGACCATTCAGGCCGTCGCCGAAGCGCTGACCCTTGCCGCCGCAGCGGGTGCCGACCCTGCCCGCGTCCGCGAGGCATTGCTGGGCGGTTTTGCCGACAGCACGATCCTGAAAGTCCACGGCGCGCGGATGATCGAACAGGCTTTCGATCCGGGGTTCCGCATCCGGCTGCACCGGAAGGATATGTCGCTGGCCGTCGATGCCGCGAGAGCGCTTGATCTTGCGCTACCCAACACAGCGGCTGTCCAGCAGCTGATGAACGCAGCAATCGGCCGGGGCGATGGCGACCTTGATCACTCTGCGCTGATCCGAACGCTTCAAGCAGCATCCGGCGGCAACTGATCTACTATGCTGAAAGCGAATAACAGGTGGCCGGAACCGGCGCCTCTGACATGCCCGAATGAGGAGTTTCCCGATGCCCAGAACCCCGCCCAGAGTGCCCTTTGGCGCCGTCTACTTCCGCAAGTCCAACCCACCCGCATCTGATTGGGCAAAAGACTACGGGGTCGCTGCCGAGGATGGCCTGAACACCTTCCGTCACTGGTTCATGTGGTCCGCGATCGAACGCAAGCCCGGCGTCTATGACTGGGACGACTACGACCGCCAAATGGACCTTGCCGCCGAGAACGGCATTCAGACCGTGATTGCAGAGTTTACAATGGCCGCGCCGGAATGGCTGCAACGCAAGTATGCGCAGCACCGTCAACTCAAGGCCGACGGCACGCCTATGGCCTCAACTCTCAGCCCGTCAGTTGCTGTGGGCGGGTTTGGACAGGGTTTGGGCAGCGCAGGGGCGCTGACCCTTAACGCGCCGGAAGTGCACGACGCAGTCATGGGGTTCCTGACTGAACTCGTTAATCGCTATCGCAACCATCCCGCGCTTATGGGGTATGACGTCAATAACGAAGTCAATTATCACCCCGAGTTCGACTTCTCCGACCCGACCGCCGCCGCATTCCGCGTCTGGCTGCGCGAAAGATATGGCGATCTGGATGCGCTGGCCAAGGTCTGGCACCGCTATTCCTATGCGGAATGGGACGACATCATGCCCCCCCGGCAGATCCAGCCCTATGCCGAGTGTATGGACTGGCTTGCTTTCCGGCGCGACAATTTCTACGGGCATGTTGCCGACAAGATCGCGACGATCCGCGCCGCCGACCCGGACGCCACCATTATTTCGCACGGGATCGCCGGTGCCATGACCGCGATGGCGCGGCATGGCTGCGACGACTGGCGCGCGGCTGAACAGGTTGAAATCTATGGCTACACCTGGATCGCGGCGCGCAAGGGGAATCAGCCATGGCGTAACTTTTACGCAGGCGACCTGATCCGTGGTGCATCGCGGGGCAAAACCTTCTGGCATGCCGAACGGCAGGGCGGGCCGCTGTGGATGCAGCCGCAGGTGCTTGGCCGCGACCGCGACGATGGCCGGGTGGCCGAGGCGGATGACGTCAGGCTGTGGTCGCTGGCCTCGTTTGCTGCGGGCGCGCGGGGAATGATGAACCTTCGCTTCCGCCCGCTGCTGAATGGCCCGCTTTGGGGTGCGTTCGGATCTTACGGCATGGACGGATCACGGACCGACCGTTCCGACATGGCGGCTGGGATTGCGCAGTGGCTAAACGCGCCCGAACAGGCCGCCGCGATGGACGCGCGCCCTGTCCGTGGGGAGGTTGGCCTTCTGGTTGTCCCCGAGACACAGGACTGGGATTCGTTGCTGGGCCATGAGGGTGGCTTCCAGACCTATTCACAAGCGATGTGGGGGGCTTATCGGGGCTTTTTTGAACGCAATGTGCAGGCGGACTGGGTGCATAGCGATGACATCGACGCCTATAGCGTGCTTTATGCGCCATATCCTATCATGTGGCCGCAGGCGGTTGCGCAACGCATTATCGCCTGGGTCAAAGCTGGCGGCACGCTGATATCCGAGGCCTGCCCGGGCTATTTCGGTGATCACGGTCAGGTCGGCGTGACCCAACCCAACCACGGTCTGGACATACTTTTCGGTGCGACTGAAGCGAATGTCGAATTCATGCCTGACATCGCCGACCGCGACACGATACTGCTGGACGGTAACATTCTGCCCTGCGGCGGCTTCCGGCAGGTCTATGCGCCGACAACCGGGCGGGCGCTTGGCACATTTGCAGATGGGGGGTGTGCGGTTGTTGAAAATGCTTCCGGCATGGGCCGGACTCTGCTTATCGGCAGCCATGTCTCGGCGGGACATTTCAACGCGCGAGAGGCCGGCCGGAACAGCGCCGATGCATGGTGGCGCTGGTGCCTTGATTGGGCGGGTGTTGCGCCGCGCGTGGAGACGGGCAACCCGCATCTGGTCGCGCGCCTGCACGAAGGCGACGGGACGCGGTTTTTGTGGGTGGTCAACCCTGACCGCAGCGCACAATCGGGCCGACTGAAGGTTGACGGTGCAAGTGTGCAGGGACGCGCCCTGTGGGGGGAACTGACCAGCGCCAATCGCCTTGTGATCCCGGGGCGCGATGCCATTGTGCTGGAACTGGAAAGCTGAAGCCCTGCGGTAATTGCCATGCAATTCCTGAAGCCGACTAGCTTCTGTGCAAAAGCGTTTTGATGCGATTAGGGCAACGAAAGGGACCCGGTTGGCGGCAAAGCTTCAATCGGTTTTGCGGCATCCTGCTGGGTTTGATCATTTCGACTTCCGCGATGTTTTCACCTATGAAATGCGCAATGGCCCTGTCGCGGAAAGTCAGGGTTGGCAACGCACGTCCTTGCTTGTCGGAACCCCTTGTTTTGCACCCATCTGGCGCGTTCTGTAATCACGCAACAGTTCGACCCGGCGCGGCCTGAAGCTGGTTCCGCCCGGTCGCAGCGATTCTATCCGCGCGACATGGAAGAGCCGATAATCCTGCCGCAACTGACAAAAGGCCAGTAGCATCAGCGCCTCGGGGCCGTAGGACATGCCAAGCGGCCAGACCTCGCGCTCGCTGATCTGGTTTTGCAAATCACAATAGCGCACCAACAAGCTCTGCTCCTCCCAGCAGGACTGCCGCAGCAGGTCCATGTTGATCGCCACATCAGGACGCTTCTCATCCGGGCGCCACGTCCGCATCACGGTGTGCATCGCTTGGCGGGCCTGACGATCAGGCAAGGTCGCAATGATCCGCGCAACTGCGTCGCGGCCCGCGCGTGCCAGCGTCGCGTCGCCCAGATAATCAAGTCCGCCAATCCCCAGCATCAGGGCCTCTATCTCAAGTTGTGAAAAGCTTTGGGGCGGCAGGACCGGGTCTTCCGTCAGCGCGTATCCCACGCCCGCCGCGCCGTCGATCACGGCCCCCCCGGCCCGAAGCGTTGCTATGTCGCGATAAAGCTGCCGGCGCGAAATTTCCGTGTCTTCGGCCAGCCGCGCAGCTGTGACCGGTGCGGGAAGCCGCCGCAGCGCGTTCATGAGACGCATCAGCCGGTCCTGTCGTGCCATCGTAATACTGCCGTGTTCTGTCAGTAGCC
Organism: Roseinatronobacter sp. S2; assembly: GCF_029581395.1. Lineage (GTDB taxonomy): Bacteria > Pseudomonadota > Alphaproteobacteria > Rhodobacterales > Rhodobacteraceae > Roseinatronobacter. Next base: position 7,730 of record NZ_CP121115.1, read on the forward strand.
CCAGCCTATGCTGGACGCATCGGAACTTAAAGGAAATATATGATGCCTGTTCTCTACCACGCGCCGCAATCAAGATCTGACACGATCGCAACACTTGTCCGGATGCTGAATGCCGATATCGAAATCCGCGAGGTCACCATCCCACGCCAAGACGGCACGGGTGCTCCCGATCCGGATAACCCCCATCCCGAGAAGAAAGTTCCCTATCTGGTTGATGGCAACGAGATGCTGCGCGAGCGCGGCGCGATTATCGTTTACCTTACCGACACTTATCCCGATGCCAAGCTAGGCCCTTTGCCCGGAGAGGTGGGACGCGGCGCTTACCTGTCGTGGCTGTTTTACTATCAGGGCGTGATGGAGCCCATTATCATTCTGCACTGGGCGCAACTGAGCCATCCTGCGCTTACCGCGTCGCTTCGTGACGTCGACTCGATGATGGCGCGCTTAACCGAGGCGCTTGACGCGGGGCCGTTTCTGCTGGGGGACCGGTTCACTGCGGCGGACATGCTGTGCAGTTCTCCATTCCACTGGTTTCCTGACCTGATCCCAGATACACCTGCTGTCCGGAACTGGGTCGACCGCTGCGCGGAACGCATGCAACCATGATGAGTGTGCCGAGGCCCCGGAACATCGGCCCGGGGCCAGCTTTGCATAAAGCGCGCGTTTGCAAAGCTTTGGTCAGCGGCATGCACAACGGGGCAAGACCCGCCCCGGCTTGGCCCCGCCAAGTTAGAGGTGATCCCTTGACCTGCCGCGCGGGTAACGGCAATCGCAATCCAACACAGCATCTGTGCACCAACAACGAAAGCGCCTTTTGCGGAGGAGTTGCCAGGAATTCATAAGATGTCGCACGCGACAGGAAGATGGCCAACGCGAATGGCATGGATCTGCTCGTGCTGGCCGTGGTTCTGGTGACCCTCTGCATGCGTATCCACAAGATAGCGGGCAGACATACTTCGATCATCGATGGCACTGCCCACCAGAGCATTCCCTTCCCATGAGACCTGTCGCCATTCGCATACTATGCGCCAGTTATCTTGCCGAACGCAGGGCTGCCCGCACCTTGGCAAACTTGCGTGACAGCCGGTCCACAGCCCGCTTGCCTGCGTTGTCGCGGATGGCGGGGTCTGCGCCGTGCGCCAGCAAAAGCGCAATGTCGGTGGGGTCATCCAGTTCAATACGGCCAGCGGCAAGGTGCAGAACTGTCCGGCCAAGATCGTCTTGCGCGTTGATGTCGATGCCCAAGGCCAGAAGGTGTTCCAGAAACGCAACCTCGTCCGGCCAGTTTGCGCGCGGTGCGGCCCCCCGCTTGCGCAGCAGATTGTGCAATAGCGTCCCGCCATCTGGCAGGGGCGCGAGAGGGTCAAAGCCAAACCGTTCGAAAAACGCAAAAGTCTTGCACTCAAGACAATAGGCCTGCGTCGGAAAACCCGCACCATCGGCCTTGTGCGGGTCTGCGCCAAGATCAAGCAGGGCTTGCGCCTTGGCGACATTTCGCGAAAGAAGCGCGTCTTGCAAAGGGGTATGTGGCACCCGTGTTATGTCAGTAGGCGCAGCCAGATCATTCACATCTGCCCCATGTTCGACCAGTATCCGCACCATGTCCAGATCGCGGGCATACTGCAAGGGTGTCCAGCCCATTGCGTCGTGATGGTTCGCGCGTGCCCCGTGGCGCAACAGGACCTGTGCGGCAGCGGCGTCGCACCAGCACAGTGCTGTGGTGCCATTGTCCCAGACCGCATTCGGGTCTGCACCGGCACATAACAGCGCATCCAGCATCCGCAGATAGGCCGGATGATCAACATGTCTGGCAAATATCGCCTCGGCATGGGTGCGCAACGCGGCGGCCATTCTCTCGGCGAATGCTTGCTCGGTGCGCTGCCGTTCCATCCGGCTTTCGTCATCACCTTCATTCGCTGGGGGGCGGGCCTTCTGGTGCTTCTGGCGCAGTTCGTCTTCGTGCTGAAGATAGGATTCCAGACTGTGTTTCGCGTAGCGACCCCGTTTGTTGACAAGATCATGCAGCGGGGCGTGGCGTTGCCCTTTCCAGCCATTGACGCGCGCGCCAAGGTCAATCAGCCTCATAAACATATCGGCACTGCCCTTGGATGCCGCGACATTCATCGCAAGCACCCTTGTGTCAAGCGTCGCACCGGCATTCAGAAGTGTATCAACAAGGGGGCTGTTGTCATTGCAGATTGCATAGCTGATGGCGGTGTAGAATTCGTCGTCCCGCAGCGTGTGTTTCAGGCGAAACTCCGTTGAATAAACGCAATCGGGCTGCGCCCCGCTGGCCAGCGCGGCAATGACCCCGTCGGTGGAGTTCTGCCGTGCCGCATCAAGTAGCGCGCGGTCTGCGGGCGTGCTTTCAATGATAACGGGCGGGGGCTTGTGGCGTTGCGGGCGGGCCGGATCAGCGGTCAGCCACGCCAGCCAACGCGCGGCACCGGGGCCGTCCGCGCTGAGCGTGAATCTATCATCACCCTCATCTGCGCCAAACAGCATCATCGAATGCGCTTCGCTTCCGGCATGTCCCAGCTTCGACATCACGGTGATGTAGGATATGAAATCCGGTGCAAGCGCGCGGCCATGCAGCATGTCAAGATCATGCGAAAAGTAGCGCACAGGCTGGCGGGTGGGGTCGGGGTCTGACATGTCGATTGTCAGCAAGTCGCCATTTGCCAGCACGCAGAATGCAAACTGATTGTCCCACATTTGCGGCGTGTTCCGCACCCCGGATATATCTTGATGCGCAAGCCTTTCTTTCCAGCCTTGAAAGCCGGGAATGGCGTGATCTGCAACATGGGCAATGTCCCAGACCGCGCCATGCATGGTGCTCATCATGGGCCACCCATCATCCGCCATTGGCAGCAGATGTGACGGCACCGACCAGCCAAAGGATACACGCGCGGACAGCTCGGTGAACACCTGCCGCAGTTGTTCTGGCATGCTTATGCCATACCGTGTTTCGATCTGTGTGATCTCGGGTTTAGTGGCGGGCGGGGCGATCGCCAATGGCGTTACGTTCCAGCCGCGGCGTTTGGCGACTGCCACCATCCAGCGCCAGTTCCGCTGCCAGTCTTTCCAATGTTCCTGCACGGCGACAACCTTGTTGCATGGACCCCGGCGCCATCCGTCTTGTGACGACTTCGCTGGTTGATGGGATAGTCCTGATGCCGCACAAATTCAATAATACACGTCGGCGCGCGTGTTGTGATCCGGTGAACAGGGTTTGGCTGACATCTGGTATGGTCTGTCAGCAGCCCGAAGGGGCGCGATGCCGCAATGAATGCCGAAGGCTTAGCTGAACTTCCGCACACTTTGCCGGTATGCAGAGGGCCGCAAACCTGTGGCCTTCAGAAAGACCCTGTTAAAGTTCGAGATATTGCTGAAACCAGCGTCGAAACAGATCTCAGTAATTGCGTTATCCGTCTCTTTCAGAAGGCGCTTTGCCATCCAGATACGCAGCGTCGTAATATGTTGTGTGAATGTGTTGCCGGTCTGGTTCTTGAAAAACCGCGAGAAGGCACTTTCCGACATGCCGACAGCGTTGGCGGCATCTGAAAGCTTGATGTCTTGCAAGAAGTTCTGGCGCAAATAGTTCAATGCAGTGTCCAGCCGCTTCAGTTCCAGTGAACTGCCGGGCCGGAAATCTGTCAGATAATGCGATGTCGCCAGTGTTTTTGCGTGCGTGTCCTTGGCAAGGATCGAGAACACACGAAGCAATGCAACAAGTTGATCCAGACCAGAGAGGGCGCCCATCCCCTCCAAAACGTCGCTGGCCGCTTTCGCGAATTTAGGGCTGAATTCTAGCCCGAACTGTGCCCTGTCAAACAGAAGGTTCAGTTCCTCCAGCTCGATCAGGAAATGTGACGGGCTGGCGAAGGTTTCGGGATTGAACTGAACCACGATATCGCGTTCGGGAATATGTTTGCCATCTGATGGCAGGGTGATCCAGTCATGGGGCAACCCGCTGCCGACAAGGGTTAGCTGGCCGGGGTCAAACTGTCCGATATAGTCGCCAATATAGCATAGCCCCGATGATTTACGGATCAGATGCAGTTCGAATTCCGGATGAAAATTCCAGACATTGCGCGCCCATGGATAATGGTCTTTTCGCCATAGAAAGCACTGGTTCTCTGGAATTTCGATATGCTCGAATACGGCGCTTTCAGCCCATTTATGTTGGTTTTGTTTCATTGTTGCGTTCATCGCACAAAGTCAAAGAGCGTGCAAGAAAGTATAGAATCTAGGCAAAAAACAGGCTACCCGGAAAAAATATACATCACTAGCATCTTTTCACTATCAAGCACGAAGGTGTTGCTTGATCACGCTTTGTGGGAGGAGCTAATGAATAACGTTATCAATAAGTTGACGGGAAGCGTTTCTGGTCTGGCCGTGGCCGCCGGGTTGGTGTCTGCAACCGGTTTCATTCTGTCGCCCGACGCGGTGCTGGCGCAGGATGGTCCTGTCTGCTCGGCCCCTGTCCGTATTCTGGCGCAACCGCGCGACGGCCTTACATTGCTGGAAGAGTATGCTGCCGAATTTCAAGAGCTGTCGGGCGCATCGTTCCAGATTGACTATATGAATGAAGGTGACAGGCGCGTCAGAAGTCAGGCAGATGCATCGCTGATTGGGCGGTATAACATATACTATGTTGACGAAGCCAATCTTGCGCAATTCGCATCATCCAACTGGATTGTGCCGCTGATGCCACACTATCCGGACGCGTATGATTTCGATGATTTTGACCCCGGCCGTGTTGCAACCGCAACCTATGACGACACCGCCTGGTTTGCGCCCATCATGGGTGGTGGTGATCTGCTGGTATATCGCACAGACCTGATGGACGCCGCAGGGCTGGAACCGCCGACAACACTGGACGAGTTGTTCGAGGTGGTTACCGCGCTGCATGACCCTGCCAATGGCATTTATGGAATTGGCTTGCGGGGCCAGCGGGGGTCTGGTGCAAATGTCTGGCGTTGGATGCCCTATTTCAAAGGTATGGGCGGCGAATGGTTCGTAGACGGCGAACCCGCGATGAATTCAGAAGCCGGCGTGCAAGCGACGCAGACCTATCTGGACCTGTTTGAGTATTCCGCACCCGGCACGCGCACCGGCAGTTGGGATGAATCCACAGGGGCCTTCAGGGCAGGGCAGATCGCGCTGATCATTGAATCTGCACCGCTGGCGGGCATCACACTGGACAGCACCCAAAGTCAGGTTGCGGATCTGGTAGGTTTTGCCAAGCCACCCGCACCATTGACGGGCGGCGGTTTTGCCCATGGTTTTGCAATCGGTGAACGCGCCAACCAGACCGACGCCGAGAAAGATTGCGCGGGGCTGTGGATTGCATGGGCAACATCCAAAGAGCAGGAACTTCGCCGCCTTGAAGCAGGTCAGGCCGGAGAGCTGAACCGTCAGAGCATTTTCTCAAGTGATCTGTTCGCCGAAACCTTTGGCGAAGGGTTGCCCGCAGCACTGACCGAAACAGCCGAGGTGACGCAGGTGAATTTCTGGCAGCATGCCAACTGGCCAGAGCTGGGCAACCAGTGGGGCATCATTCTTGAAGAACTGATCACAGGCACACGCGATGACATTCCTGCCGCATTGGCAGAACTGGAAGCTTTCGCGGCCAATCTGACAGACTAAGACAGTGTCCAACGCAAGCCCGTTGTCGCCCCGATGCGGGGCGGCAACCTGGGTTCGCCCCATTCCGGCGTTTTATGGCCGCGTCGGGGCCATACGCCTGCACCAACCGGGAGGCCGCGCGATGTTTCGACAGAAATCGCTTCCATATGTCTTTCTTGTGCCGACGATCCTGATCCTGATGATTCTGGCCTTCGTGCCGCTGGGATACGCGATCAACCTGTCGTTCAAGAACATGACCCTGTTCCGGCCCGACAGCCAATATGTGGGGTTCGAGAACTTCATAAACCTTTGGTCCGACCGGCGCTTTGTGAATGCATTGTGGGTTTCGGCCAAATGGCAGGTCATTACTGTGACGGCTACCATGGTGGCGGCCCTGTTTATGGGCATTTTGATGTTCGAAACGCTGACCCCGCGCCAGCGCAACATCCTGTGCCTGATTTTTCTGATCCCTGTGCTGTTGCCGCGTGTTTGTGCAGCCTTTGTCTGGCGGTTTGCCTTTCATCCGCTTTACGGAATCTTCACCTATCCCTACCGTGCCATCACGGGCGAACCGCTGGAAATCCTGTCCAACCCCAATCTGGCGCTGTGGGCGGTGGCCTATGTCGATCTGTGGCAATGGGGGTTTTTCTTTGCGGTCATCATCGTCAAACTGCTGGAAGCGTTGCCACATCAACCCATTGAGGCCGCGCGCCTTGACCATGCGAAGACATGGGAAATCCATGTCTTCGTGACCTTGCGATGCTGCGTGCGCAACTGGTGGCCCTCACGTTGGTCAAGGCGATCGAGTCCCTGCGATCATTCGATCTGATCTAAATCATGACACGCGGCGGCCCCGGCATCAGCACGGAAACGCTGGATATGTATGCTTTCTCGCAGGGGTTCATCGAATCCGGCCGGATTTCTTATGCCTCCTCTATGGCGGTCATCATGCTGCTGCTGACCATCGTAATCTTCACCTGGATATGGAAAAGGGTGCGCGAATGAACATCTCTCGTCAACTTGGCCGGGCTTTCCTGTTCTTCATGGCCTTCATGGTGCTGTTTCCGCTGCTGTGGACGGCGCTGAATGCATTCAAGGAAAACGCCGATATTCTGACACGCACACCGAAGTTCCTGTTCACGCCGGTCACGGACAATATCATCTATGTCCTAAGTCGTCCGGCGGTGTTGCAGGCGTTGATCAACTCGCTGGTGATCTGCCTTGTGTCGGTCGTCATCGGAAGTGTGCTGGGGTTTCCTGCCGCCTATGCGATTGCGCGCCATCCCAGCCGCATCACCGAAGAATTGCAATTTTTCGTTCTGTCGCTGCGTTTCCTGCCGCCGGTCGCGGTTGCCATCCCGCTGATGGTGATCTGGTTGAATATGGGACTTTACGATACGCGTATTGCCATGATCGCAACCTATTCGTTGTTGACCATCTCGATCACGATCTGGCTGGCCGTTCCCGGATTTCAGCAAGTTCCCAAAGAGGTTGAAGAAGCCGCGCGGGTGGATGGATACGGGGCCTATTCGGTCTTTTTCCGCATTGCCCTGCCGGTGGCCGCGCGCACGCTTATAGGTGCGGTCGCGTTTAGTTTTGTGCTGATCTGGAACGAATTTCTGATCGCGCTGATGCTGACAACAAGCGATGCGCGCACATTGCCGATCATGGCGTCGGAAATGTCGCAGCTGGGAATGGACGTGCCTTGGGGCATTTTGAATGCAGCTGTGATCTTGCTGTCGATCCCGCCGCTACTGCTGCTGGGGCTTCTGAGCAGCTTCATGAATTCCGTGTTTTTCAAAGACAAACGATAAAGAAGGAGGGGCCGTCATGCGCGCGCTCGTGTTGGAACAAAAAGGGGAGTTGCGCTTGCGCGACATCGACCTGATGCAAGAAACCGGACCTGATGATGTGCGCATACGACTGCACACAGTCGGGGTTTGCGGCAGTGACGTGCATTACTACACCCATGGCGGAATCGGGGATTATATCGTTCGCGCGCCCATGGTGCTGGGCCATGAAGGATCAGGCGTGATTGCGGAAGTGGGTGCCAATGTTCAGGGCCTGAAACCCGGTGACCGTGTGTGTATGGAGCCGGGCATTCCTGACCTGTCGTCGCGGGCATCCAAAATGGGGATCTATAATGTTGACCCTGCCGTGACGTTCTGGGCGACCCCGCCGGTGCATGGCATCCTGACCAGCGAAGTGGTGCATCCCGCAGCCTTCACCTATAAATTGCCCGATGTCGTCAGCTTTGCCGAAGGGGCGATGGTCGAACCCTTTGCCGTGGGTATGCATGCCGCCGCGCGCGCGCGGATCACGCCCGGCGATGTGGCGGTCGTGACGGGGGCGGGCACAATCGGGATCATGGTTGCGCTGGCGGCCTTAGCGGGGGGCTGTAGCCGCGTGATTATATCCGATATCAGCGCTGAGAAACTGAAGATCGCCGCAAGCTATGACGGGATCATTCCGGTGAATATCCGGCACGAAGATCTGGCCAGCGCGGTCAACCGCGAGACGGGCAACTGGGGCGCGGATCTGGTGTTCGAGGCCAGCGGCGCGCCGCAGGTGTTCGACACGATTTTCAGCGCAGTGCGTCCGGGCGGAACCTTGGTTCTGGTGGGCCTGCCGCCCGAAGCCGTGTCATTCGACGTGAACGCCGCCATCGCGCGCGAGGTCAGGATCGAGACAGTCTTTCGCTACGCCAATGTCTTTGACCGCGCGCTTGCGCTGATTGCGTCTGGCAAGGTCAACCTGAAGCCGTTGATCACCCAAAGCTATGGATTCGAGCAATCCATCGACGCTTTCGTACGCGCGGCAGAAGGGCGGCCCGCTGACATAAAGCTTCAGATCGTGATGACCCCGGAAGGAGCATAAGCCATGGCCGGAATAAGTTGCAGACATATAAAAAAGCAATATGGCGATCTGGAAGTTGTTGAGGATTTCAGCCTTGAGGTGGCGGACCGCGAGTTTGTTGTCTTTCTTGGCCCTTCGGGCTGTGGAAAATCGACAATCCTGCGCATGCTGGCCGGTCTGGAACACATCACTGGCGGCGAATTGCTGATCGGTGGCCAGCGCATGAATGATGCAGAACCCGGGGATCGCGGGATTGCGATGGTGTTTCAGAACTACGCGCTTTATCCACATATGACGATCAAGGATAATATCGCGTTCGGATTGCGCCGCCTGAAAACACCCGAACAAGAGATTAACCAGCGTGTCGATCATGTCACGGGGCTTCTGGGTCTGGGGCAGTATCTTGAACGCAAGCCGACGGCCCTGTCTGGCGGGCAACAGCAGCGTGTCGCCATTGCCCGCGCGATGATCAAGACGCCTGACGTGTTTCTGTTCGATGAGCCGCTTTCAAATCTGGACGCCAAACTGCGCGCCCATATGCGCGTCGAAATTGCGAAACTGCACAAGGACTTGCGCACCACTTCAGTCTATGTGACCCATGACCAGATGGAGGCGATGACGCTTGCAGACCGGATCGTGCTGCTGAATGCGGGCAAGATCGAGCAAATAGGCACACCGGAAGAAATATACTCGACGCCGGAAACGCTTTTTGTGGCAGGGTTCATAGGCACGCCTGCGATGAATTTTCTGAACCTGACTGCGCGCCGTCGCGACACAGGCTGGCAGCTTTCTGGTCGGGGGATCGAGTTGAACATCGCGGCCACCGAATTCATGCTGCGCGATGGGCAGGATGTTGTCCTTGGGCTGCGCCCCTCGCGCATTCGTCCGGTGGACCAGGGGTTTTGCGGGCCAATCCTTCAAGGCGTTGTTTCGCTGGTCGAGTTCCATGGCGACTCGGTTCTTGCCAGTTTTACGTTCAAGGATATCGACGTGGCTTCGCTTATGCCCGCACAACAGCGCCCGAACGAAGGTGATTGCCTGAATTTTGGTTTTCTGGAAGAAGATGTTCACCTTTTTGATGCAGCCAGCGGAACCAGCCTGAGGCGATGAAACCATGCCTGCCGAAAACACACTAGATTCCCAGATCAAGGCGCAGTGCGAATTTCTGCAAGGTGTCTGCGCCAGACAAGCGCGCGTCATGGTCGCGATTGCCGGTCCCCCCGCGACTGGCAAATCGACATTTGCCGCGCATCTGTCGGTCGCTTTGACGCAGTGCGGTATCTGCAATGTCATCGTCCCGATGGACGGATTTCATCTGGATAACGTGCTGCTGGACCAGATGGGACTGCGCCACCGCAAGGGCGCCCCCCAGACCTTCGATGCACAGGGCTTTGTAGCGCTTCTGTCACGGATAAAATCAGCAAATGCGCCGGTTTGTGTGCCCGTTTTTGATCGCGAAGCCGATCTTTCGCGCAACGCCGCACGCGTTGTCCCGACCGAGGTTCAGGTTGTCCTTGCAGAAGGGAACTACCTTTTGCTTGACCTTGCCCCGTGGGACCAGCTTGCCACGATCTTTGACCATACGATCATGCTTTGCGCCCCTATGGATGTCTTGCGCATGCGGTTGTTGAAGCGCTGGCGCGACCATGGGTTTGCGCAGGATGCGGCATGTTTCAAGGCCGAAGAAAACGACTTGCCCAATGCGCAGTATGTGCTTGCAAACTCACGCGCTGCGGACCGGACAATCATGACGGCCTGATGCAAGTAGGCGCCGCAGGACTTTGGTATTGGTGCCACATGCTATCGACGCAGAAAACCGGTGCCCACATACGCTATATGCCGGTTTGGGGGGCGCCGGACGTGCGAAGATTGTCACACAGCATATCAATAAACCGTTCAGACGCTGGCGATACTGTCCGCCCACGGCGCATGATTACGGCGGCAGGGCGCGTGACCACAGGGTCCACCAGCGGCCGCCAGACAAGGCCGGGGTCGCGCACGGCACGGGCCAGATGCTCGGGGAAAATGCACAGCCCCATACCACATGATGCCAGCCATGATGCACTATACAGAAACCCGATTTCATTCGCGACGCGCAACTTGCCGCCCACATCTTGCAAGGTGCGTTCGACCAGATCACGCACCCCATACTCGCGCCGCGACACAATCAGCGGCTCGTCGCTTAGGGATTTCCATGTCACATGATCGCGCTGCGCCAGCGGATGGTCGCGCGGACATACCAGAAACAGCGGGTCATGATGCAAGATGATGCGGTCGAATTCGGACATATCCGCAGGGGGGGTGCCGATGCCGAAATCGGCCTTTTCTTCGCGGATAATGGAATAAAACTGGTTGGGCGCGCAATCATCCAGAACAAGCCTGACAGCCGGATAGGCCGCCCGAAACCCGCGCACCGTTTCGGGCAACAATGCAATGCCGGTTGCGGGCGTCGCCGCGACCCGGATTTGTCCCCGCTCCAACCCGTCCAGATCACTGATGACGGACCCCAGCGTTTCAAGGTCCCCCAGCATACGCTCGACAATACCGATGATCTGCTCGACTGCGGGCGTTGGTGAAAGGGATCTGGTTGTGCGGTCAAAGAGCCGCGTGCCAAGCGCGGATTCTGCCTGACTCAACAACACGCTGACAGCGGACTGTGTCACATTCATACGGTCCGCGGCAATGGCAATGCGTCGGCTTGCATATACGGATGACACAGCGCGAAGCTGGCGAAGTGTCAAATGGTGGACAGCCATTTTATTCATAACCTTATCTAATTAATTATTACGAATATTTCATAACACTGCACGATAAATGCGTATAGTCTGATTTTGCATGGTGCCCTCAGCAGGAGGGGGGCGCACTGCGCATCGCACAGGGAGGACGACATGATCGGACGCATTTTGGCCGTGGGGCTGGCTGTTGCCGCCGCCACAGGAATTGGCACAAGCGCGCAGGCACAGCGCATAACTATCGGAACAAACCCCCAAGGCACGCTGTATTACACTGTCGGCAGCGGGATTGCGGCGGCATTGCAGGAAAACCTGGGCCGTCAGGCAACTGTCCAGCCCTTCACCGGTTCATCGGTCTATATTCCGCTGATCGCCGAGGATGAAGTCACACTTGGCTTGAATTCATCCATTGATGTCGGCGGGTGGTATCGTGGCGAATTCGAGAATGAACCCTATACGCAACTGCGCGTTCTGGCGCGGCTGTGGCCCCTGCGGCAGGCGTTCATGGTGCGCGCTGACAGCGGCATGCAGGACGTGTCCGACCTGACAGGCAAGCGGGTGGTCACCACGGTTTCAGGTCAGGCCGCAACGGGCCGGGTGAATCAGGCCGTGCTGCAAGCCGGTGGCATCGCGCTGGATCAGGTCGAAGGCGTGACCATTTCAGGCATGCCCGCAGGTGTCGACGGGCTGGTCGAGGGCAATCTTGATGCGCATGGTATCGCGGTCGGGATTCCGTTGACACAGCAGGCGCACGCCACCATTCCCGGCGGCATTCGCTATTTGTCGATCACGGGGCCTGATGCCACGGACGACATAATCGGGGACATCTACCCCGGTGTATATTTATTGCAGGTGGACCCGTCGCCACGCCTGCCAGAGGTGACAGAGCCGGTTGTCGTTGCCGCATATGATGTGTTCCTGACCGCCAGCGCCAGCCTGCCCGATGACGAAGTGCAGGCAATTCTTGGCGCGCTGTATGACGCGCTTCCGCAACTGGTCAGCGACTATCCTGCTATGGCGGGTGCGCAACAGGATATGATGACAAGCCCCACGAACACCATTCCCTTCCATTCTGCGGCGGTCGAATTCTACCGCGAAAAGGGAATCTGGTCGGACGAAAACGCACAGCGCGACGCGTCCATCGACTAACGCCACAAGTGGAAACCCGATTCCGGGTTTCCACATCCCTTTGCGTTCCTGCCCATCCGGTCACGGCCAAAAGCAGCATTGCGCTGCTTGCGCGAACATGCCCGCACCTGAACCCGAAAGCTTACACTTATGAAGTCTGTCTATGTTACCGCCGCAATTCCGGTGCTTGGCCTGCTGTGGTTGCTTGATGTGCCGCGCCGTCTGGGTTTTGTGGTGCTGACGGAACAGTATCTTGCGGTCATTCTTGGTGTAACGGTCTGTGTGGCTATCATTCTGCGCCCCTTGCCCGGATTGCTGCGCTGGCCTGATCTGGCGTTGGGATTGCTGGCCTGTGCCAGTTGGGTCTGGCTTGCATGGAACTATGAAGCCTGGCTGCTGACCGCCACCAGTCGCGGGCCGGAAAAATGGGTGCCTGCGTTGATTGCGGTTGCAACCACCGTAGAGGCAACACGCCGCCATTGTGGCGGGGTTCTGGCCGCGCTGGCGCTTGGGTTTACAGCCTATGGGCTGTGGGGCTGGATGGCCCCCGGCCTGTTCGAGGGGGCTTATCTGCGACCAGCGCGCTACCTGCTGTATCTGTATAATGACACGAATGGCATTCCCGGCCTTGTTTTGAATGTGGGTGCCACGCAAATTCTGGGCTTCATCATCTTCGGGGCCGTGCTGAATGCCGTTGGCGGCAGTCAGGCACTGACCGGGTTGGCACTGGCAACAATGGGTCACCGGCGGGGCGGGCCAGCGAAGGTGGCTATTTTATCGTCATCGCTTTTTGGCACATTGTCAGGGTCCACAGTGGCCAATGTCATGTCGACGGGCACGGTTACAATTCCGATGATGAAAAAGGCGGGATTTCCCGCGCGCCATGCCGCCGCAATCGAAGCTGTGGCCTCAAATGGGGGGCAGATCGCGCCGCCGGTCATGGGGGCGACAGCGTTTGTGATCGCTGAATTTCTGCAAGTGGCCTATGTCGATGTGATTATGGCCGCGCTGCTGCCTGCGGCCTTCTATTACTACCTGTTGTATCGTCAGGTGGACCGCTATGCCGCCGCGAATGGTATCGCGGGCGAGCCGCGCGAGAATCTGCCGAAACTGCGCAATGCGCTGTTGGGGGCGTGGCCGCTACTGGCCCCGCTGGGGGTGCTGGTGTGGTTTTTGTTCGTGCTTGGCTATTCCCCCGGCAAGGCCGCGCTTTACAGTGCGGGGGCCGCAGTTGCGCTGTATCTGGTCACCGCGCCGCGGGGTGCATCGCGCCTAGCGCTGCTGGGGCAGGCGCTGGTCAACAGCGGCTCAATGTTGGTTCCGGTGCTGCTGGTTTGCGCGGTGGCAGGCATTATCGTTGGCACCATCAATGTCACAGGGCTGGGCTTTGCGCTGACATTGGCGCTGGGGCGCATCGCCGAGTTGGGCGGCTTGCCCGCGCTGCTGCTGATGACCGCGCTTTTGTCGATTGTTCTGGGCGTAGGTATGCCCACAACGGGGGTTTACGTCGTCGTTTCGGTGCTGCTGGCACCGGCGCTGGTGCGTTTTGGCGTGACGGAAATGTCCGCGCATCTGTTCATCTTCTACTTCGGGCTTTTGTCCATGCTGACACCGCCTGTCGCGATTGCGTCCTATGCGGCGGCCAGTGTGGCAGGATCTGACATGTGGTCCACGGGGGTAACCGGCATCAAGCTGGCATTGATGGCCTATCTTCTTCCGTTTGTCTTTGCGGTAAACCCCGCATTGCTGATGGATGGCACCTGGTTCGAAATTTCAGTGTCCTGTCTGACCATATTGGTTGCAGGCCATCTGCTGGCAGAGGTTCTGGCCAACAAAAACGCCTATGGCGGCGGCTGGCAGCGCCGCGCTGTGGCCGTTCTTGCATTGGGCATAGGTGGCCTGACGACAGTTTTCCCGCCCGATTCCTTCATTGCCCTGACGTTGGCGCTGGCTGCTGTGCCAGTGGCATGGGCACTTACGCGCCTGTTTGGCGCCCCACTCCCCGCGCCTGTGGCGCGGGCGCAAACGGAGTCTTCGAATGACTGACCGCTACCCCCCTATGCCACCGCGCAAAGCTGCCCCGCCCTATAAGCGCATCGCCGCAGAAGAAGCGTGGCTGCCCCCTGAAATCATGAACCTGTATCTTAAAGGGTTGGAAGACGGGACCATCACAGACCCCGGTTTTCGCAGCCTTTGGGGGTTCTTCGGGTCCAGCACCACCGAAAAGGCCCGCGCCCATTCCCGCCGTATCCAGACCCTTGGTGCTGATCGGATTGCGGATATGGATGCATCGGGAATTGATATGCAGGTGGTTGCGCTGTCTTCGCCCGGTGTGCAGGTTTTTGACCCCAAGACCGCAAGCGCACTTGCGCGGAGCGCCAATGACCAGTTGGCCGAAGGGATCGCGGCCAATCCCGACCGTTTTGTCGGGCTCGCCGCTTTCAGCCCCCTTGATATTGGCGAGGCCGAACGCGAACTTGAACGCGGTGTCACCAAGCTGGGCTTGCGTGGCGGTATCCTGAATTCGCACACGCTGGGAACTTACTTGGATGACGAACGCTATTGGGGCTTGTTTGAAGCGGCCGAGGCGCTGGACGTGCCCATCTACCTGCATCCGAATACGCCCAGCCCGCAAATGATCGAACCGTTTCTGAACCGTGGGCTGGATGCGGCTGTTTACGGCTTTGCCTGTGAAACCGGCCTGCATGCCTTGCGTCTGATCGTGTCAGGATTGTTCGACAGGTTTCCGAAACTGCAAATTATTCTTGGCCATTGCGGTGAAGCCCTGCCGTATTGGCTGTATCGCATCGATTATATGCACGGGCATATCTCGGCGACGGGTCGCTATCCTGATGTCAAACCCCTGAAGCGGCGGGCATGGGATTACCTGATCGATAATTTCTATTACACATCCAGCGGGGTCGGGTGGGCGCCCCCCATTGAATATGTGCAGAAGGTCATCGGGATGGACCGGATGCTGTATGCGATGGATTATCCTTGGCAATTCGTGCCTGACGAAGTTGGCGCACTGGATGCGATGAATATCGGTGATGAGGGGCTGAAAATGTTCTTTGAGGATAATGCGAGGCGCGTTTTCAAGATCTGACCCCGCAGCAGCGCGACCCGTCACCAACATCTGGCGGTTCAAACCGCCAGATGTATACTACGATGCAACCATTTTGCGACAGCATCGGGCGTAAGGGGGCGATACACCCCGCCCATACGCATTTCAGTCGATTGCGCCAAACTCCATGCTGAGGGGTTCGATCATGGCAAGAAATGCGTCGCAGTCCTTGCTGTCAGCCCAACTTGCACAGATAGCCTGTGCGGCATCCCCGGTTGCCGCGAATGCGATGTCCAGCCAGATACCATCATGCAGGCGCACCAATCGCTGGCCGCGCCAGCCCGGCTGGTGGGATAGATGGTTTTCGATCATCTGCGCATGGGCGGCCCGAAGCGCTGTGTCTGTGACGCCTGCGCGCAGACGAAACCGCCCCAACTCCACCCCGTCGCCCGCTTGCATCATTGGCAGGCCACCTGTCGGCAGTGTGAAGTGACCCATAGTGCCGGGTTTGGAAATCGTGGCGCGGAATGGCGCGAAATCTTCGGCGGTGCCGACCACGCGCGCGGCATCTTCTGCGGCTTCGTTGCTGGCCCAGACCACCATGTCGGCGCGTTCCGCGCTGTCCTGCCCGCCGGTTAGGGGCAGCCAGCCTGCGAATCCGCTTAGTGTTTGGGCGTGCTTCATTGCAGCAGCGCGTTCACGATCGGCGTCCAGTTTAGACCTAATCTGATAGGTCACGATTTCGAGGCAGGGTCGTGCCATGGCAGGGCTTCCTTTCACGTTGTTTTCTGCCCCCTTGCTATGCGTCCCCCCTGACAGATCATGTCAGGGGTGTGCTATACTGACTGCGTTATGAAATTTCTTCGCCTGTTCTCAGTCCTTGATCATCTTCGCGCCGCGCGCCGGCCTGTTTCGGCACAGGCATTGGCGCAACGGCTAGGGGTTTCCACCCGCACGATCTATCGTGACATTGCAAGCCTGCAGGCGATTGGTGCGCCAATCCGCGGGGAGTCCGGTCTGGGGTATCAGTTGGAGCAGGGCTATTTCCTGCCGCCACTTCAGTTTGATGCCGAAGAAACCGAAGCCATCATGCTGGGTCTGCGCCTGCTTATGGCCCGGCGGGGCAGTGGATTACAGGGCGCCGCGCAACGGGCCACGGGCAAGGTTGCAACAGCGTTGGGTTCCGAGGGTGGCGCACGGTTTCAGAACCTGACGCTTCTGGCCGTATCGCGCCAGCGCGAAACCGACCACCGCGCCGACGCGTGGGGCGGGATCATCCGTGCGGCAATCCGCGAACGCAAGATAATGGAGCTGGCCTATCACAGTCTGGACGGGCGCAGGAGTGTGCGGCGCATTCACCCGCTGGGGTTAACGCTGTTCGATGATGTCTGGCTTCTGACTGCCTGGTGCGAGGGCGCGCAAGATTTCCGAAATTTCAGGCTGGACCGGATCGCAACTTTCAAAGACACCGATGAGAAGTTCCGCCCACAGTCAGGGCAACTGTTCAGGGACTATCTTGAAAACCTATAGGGAGAGGCGCAGGCGTTGCAACAACCGCCATTTTCACCCAGTGTATCTTGTGCTTGCGACAAGCAGCAAGCAGATCACTCATACAGCCGTGAAATGGACGCACTGTCAGAGAATTCGTTCCCTTGTGCCAGAAATTCCGAATACCGGACAATGGCTGCATTGATCAGTGGCAGGTCAAGGTCCAGTTCGTGACAAAACCTTTTCAGGTTCTGCATATCCTTGTTAAGCTGCCTTGCGAAGCTTTTGGGCGGATCGAAAGCACGCTGTTCCATTTGCGGAAAAATACGTTGCAGGATAACGCTGTCGGCAAGCCCTCCCTCAAGGCAGGCAGGCAGATGTGCGGCATCTATGCCGGACGCGCGTGAAATCGCCAGCACCTCGGCCATCAGGGTATAACAGGTGCCAACGATGGCCTGATTGATGACTTTCGCTGCCTGCCCGCTGCTTAGTGGCCCCATAAGCGTTACGTTGCTTGCAAGGTCAGCCAGGATGGGCTTTACACGCTCAAAGGCGTCGACCCGCCCGCCTGCCATAAGGGTCAGCTTGCCTTCCGCCGCCGGCTCTGGCCCCCCCGAAATCGGTGCATCAATCCAGGCCATATCAGTTTTCTCTTGCAGTTTGTGGGCAAGCGATATGGTGCTATCGGGGTTCATGGTGGAAAAATCAACAAGAATACCGGCACCGTCATTGGCAAATGCAAGCCCGCCCTTGCCAAAGCAGCAGTTTTCCACGGCCTTGGCATCCAGCACGCAAATCATCACCACATCGCTGTTTTCACGCACTTCACGCGGAGAGTTTGCCCATTTCGCACCCGCGTTCAACGCTGGCTGCGCCATTTCGGCTTCAAGGTTCCAGACCGTCACCCGCCACCCAAGGGACAGCAGGCGCTCTACCATCGGTCGGCCCATGATGCCCAAACCAATGAAACCAAGCCGGAGGGATTTTTTCATAGAAGTTTCGTTCATGTTAACGCCGCTGTGCCCTTGTCAGAATCCATTCTGTATAGTCGCCGGGCGTTCCCGCTGAAGAGCGCGACTCGCTCCGCAGTTGAGAATTGTGACACGATCTCGGAGAACCCCGTCATGATAGTGTGAAAGCTGCCGACCAGATTGTCGACCGGAAAATTGCTGGCAAACATACAGCGTTCAGTGCCAAACAGATCAATTGTGTCAAGCACGATAGCGGCATTGTCGGCGCGTTTCCACGGTCGCCCCGCGACGCCAAGCCCTGAAATTTTCACCGCAATATTCTCCATTTCGGACAAATTCCGCATTGCGGAATACCAATGCGCCAATCCGTCTTTGCTGCGGTCAGATGGCAACCCCGTGTGATTCACTATGAGCAGCGTGTCGGGGTGTTTGACCGCAAGTCTGGCTGCATCTGATAAGTGCCACCAGGGAACCTGAAGATCGAAGGACAGCCCATGGCGGGCGAGCATTGAAAACCCGCTAATCCATTTCGGGTCCGTCATGGACCCGGGAGTTCCTTTGGCGGGCGCGCCGGGTCTTGAGGAAACCCGCGGCTTGTGCCGTATCCCGCGCACGAACGGGTTGGCGGCATGGTGTTCAAGAACGTCAGCGATATCCGGGCGGTCAAGCCAGGCCTGCGCGACAATGACGCTGTTCAGTTTGCCTGCGCGGATCACTTCAGACAGCCATTGAACCTCGCCATAGGGGTCGCTGGGGTCCCATTCCGCCTCGATGCACACTGATCCTATTACAGAATGTCCTGCGCAATCGGTGCGATAGTGTTCCGGCAGGTAATTACGTCGAAGACCGGAGTAATCGCCGTATCGGAAGGGAATTGGAACAGGATCACACAGCCAAGGCAGAAAGTTGTGCTCAATGTCCCAGAAATGCTGGTGTGCGTCGATGATCTCAGGCACGCATCCCTCCAACGGTTGTGCGACCTCGCTTCATTTGAAAGATATTGTATACAAGAATGATGCCATGTCAATCTGTAGCGTTGTCATCCCGCAGGGTTCGACGTGAACCTGACCGATCAGGGCTGATCTTCTGTCGCATCCTTGATTGTGGGCAGGCCGTTCTGGAAATGCTCTCGGGTAAGCCTTGCAAGCAATGGCCCGTCACGGGCTGCAAGCGCGGCAAACATCTTGAAATGCTCATGAAGTGCAGCGGTCCAACGGTTGTTATCCAAATTCGCCAGCCCCCGGGCGCGCTCTACACGGGGCACCAGACTTTGCCAAAGCGTGCTTAGAACGGGGTTGTTGGCTATTTCAACCACCCGCTCGTGAATGCGATGATTGGCGTGCATATAGGGCGCGCGTTGTCCGGCTTCATGCAGGGCGGCCATCTCGCTTAGAAGTCTGCCAATTTCTGTTATTTCTTCGGGTGTTATGCGACTGCATGCCAGTTCCCCTGCCAGCCCCTCCAACGTGCCGAATACAAGATACAGATCTTCTATTCCGTTAGCATCCAGCGGCGCGACCAGCACGCTGCGATTGGGCAGAAGTTCTATAAGTCCTTCGGCGGCCAATGTGCGAAACGCCTCGCGAATCGGGGTCCGCGACACCCCGATCTGTTCGCTGAGCAGATTCTCCTTAAGGCGCATACCCGGCGGCAATTCTCCCGTAAGGATCAGTTTGCGCAGGCTTCCGACGGCCTCGCCATGCAGCTTGCCGCGGCGTCCTGATTTCGCAGGCATATTGTCAGAAAGGGTGCCTTCGCCATGCGTTACATCATTCATGGATGAAGAATAAGTCACACCGCGCCCGCATGCAATATACTCTCATGGGTGCTAAAACAATTGACGAAAGCTATTTTTGCATACAAGATTGAATGCAAGCGTGACCAAACCCATGGTCATGTCGATACTCTGTTCGGGGAAGGAGCGCGTCGCATGTCGCACAAAGCCGGTAATCCAACGAGCAAGTCGCCGCCGGACACCCTTCCGTTGTCGGGGTTGCGGGTTCTTGATCTAAGTCAGGTTATGGCGGGCCCATATTGCTGCATGCTGCTTGGTGATATGGGGGCAGACGTGATAAAGGTGGAGCCACCCGAAGCTGGTGACCAGACCCGCAAGGCCATGGGCTTTCGGATGAAGGGTCAGGACAGTCCCGGATTTCTTGCGCTAAACCGCAACAAGCGCAGCATTACCATCAATCTGAAATCTGACACGGGCCGCAAGCTTTTCTATGCGTTGGTTCGAACCGCCGATATTGTTGTGGAAAACAGTCGCCCGGGTGTCGCTGCAAAATTGGGTGTGGATTATGAAACCCTGCGCGAGATCAATCCGCGCATCATTTATGCCAGCATCTCTGGGTTCGGGCAGACAGGTCCTTGGGCGCAGCGCCCGGGATTTGACCTTATTGCGCAGGCTATGTCCGGCGTAATGAGTGCGATGGGAATTCCCGGTGAGGGGCATGTGAAATCCGGGGTTCCGATTGGGGATCTTGGTGCAGGATTGCTGGCCATTTATGGTATTCTGAGTGCCGTCATCGGGCGCGAAAAATCCGGCGAGGGACAGTTCATAGATGCCTCTCTCTTTGAGGCGGCTCTTGGGTTGTCCATATGGGAAACAACGGAATACTGGGCAACAGGCATATCGCCACAACCACTGGGCACCGCAAACCGGATGAGTGCGCCTTATCAGGCGTTCAGCGCAAGTGACGGGCATTTCGTCGTTGGGGCGGCCAACCAGAAACTTTGGCTTAGTTTTTGCAATGTAATCGACCGACCGGATCTTCTGGAAGATCCGCGCTTCTTTGACAACCGTAGCAGACTTCAGAACCGGGCTGCGCTTGTGGAACTGCTTGCAGTGGTTTTCTTGGCCGACACCGTCGCATCCTGGGTGAACCGGTTTCTTGAAGCAGGCGTGCCTGCCGGCCCGATCAACGACTATGCCGAGGTTCTGCAAAGTGACCATGTAAGTGCGCGTAAAATGGTCATTGAACTGGACCATCCTGTCGAGGGCACGATACGCTCGCTGGGTTTTCCGGTGAAATTGTCGGCCACGCCACAGCAAGTGCGCAGGCATCCACCCCTGCTGGGAGAGCATAATCTTGAAATTATTGCAGAACTGGGGTTGGAAGATCAGCAGGGTGCGTTGCGCGACGCCGGGGCGTTTTCAAAATGACTACGGGTGCCGTAACCTTGGCCATTGAGGGCCATGTTGCCAAGGTCACCTTTGACCGGCCCGAAGCCCGCAATGCGATGACCAGAAAAATGTATGCCGACCTGCAGCATATATGTGACGCGCTTGCGCCCCGCGCGGATATTCGTGTGGCGGTTTTTCGTGGCGCGGGCGGCCGTAGTTTTGTCGCAGGTTCGGATATCGCGATCTTTGATTCATTTGAAACGGGGCAGGATGGTATCGACTACGAGCGCGAAATGGAGGGGCACACGCAAGCGGTCGAGCGGTTGCCCTTCCCGACCGTTGCGGTCATCGAAGGGTGGGCGGTTGGTGGCGGGCTGAACATCGCGGCGGCCTGCGATATACGCGTATCAACACCAGATGCCCGCTTCGGTGTGCCCATTGCACGCACCGTCGGCAATTGCCTTTCGATGTTCAATTATGCGCGCTTGGTAGATGGCCTTGGCGTATCCCGCGCAAAACGGTTGCTGCTGCTGGGCGATTTCATAGATGCGGCAGAAGCCCGCCAAGCGGGTTTCCTTAGCGACGTGGTGCAGCATGATGCTTTGGATGACCATGTCGTAGGTCTTTGTGAACGGATTTCAGAAAATGCTCCTTTGACATTGAGGGTCAGCAAGGAAGCAGTCCGGCGGTTGCGAGAAGAAAAACTGAATATCGAAGGGGAGGATCTGATCGCGAAGGCTTATGGAAGTCAGGACTTCAAGCGCGGCGTTGCGGCCTTCAAGGCAAAGTTCAAACCCGAATGGTATGGAAATTGAGGCGATGACCAGTGTGCCGTTGCAAATCATTCAGGTTGTTTATGCTGCGGCCTGCCTGATGAAGCGATGATTCACGAAAGCGCAGCTTGGTAATCCATGCCCGCCGCAATTGCCAGCATGTGCAGAACGGATTGCCAGTTGTTCTTTGTGCCAGAAATCCCTGACTTGTCCGCAGGAGCAGTGATTGTTGATGGCTTTGGTTTGCGTAAAATCAATAAGCTACAGCGATTCCATTGATCCAGTGAAAAACGTAACGCTGTAGGGGACGCTGTGTCGTTCCGTCCTGTGATCGTTAACCATCAACGACCGCGATTGACCGCGTATCAGCCTTGTCTGCGATATCCGCGGTGTTGTGGTCGGCAAGGGGGCGCCGGTTCAGACAAGAAAATTCAGTTGAGTGGCTGCCAGGTGAAAAGGGGGGTGAAAATGAACTGAATATCACATGTTGCATAATGAATGCAGTTTGGTAAGACTGTGTTACGGGGCCGTTCATCGGCCCAGCTGGAGGAGCTAGGAGGAAGATCATGAACAAATTATCCAATATATTTACGCTTGCCGCCGGGACGGCATTGCTGGCAAGCGGTGCAATTTCACAGACATATGAGGCCACATTCGGCCACCCGCACCAGAACTATGCGACCAAGGCCGCCGAGGCGTTCAAGGCGCATGTAGAAAGTGCCACGGGCGGTGATTTCGTCGTGACTTTGGTGCCACACGGCGCCCTTGGAAGCGGCGACCGCGAGATCACGGATCAGTTGCGTCTGGGTGAACTGGAATTTCATCTGCCCGGTGCAGGGGGCGTTGCGGGTGTCTATCCCGAATCGCAGACCCACAGTTGGCCGTTCCTGTTTACCGAACGCAGTGTGTTCTGGGAGTTGCCAAACGATGCGGAATATTTCGCTGTGACGCGTGACGGGTTGCTTGAGGCCACCGGCGGCACAGTGCGTCTTCTTTCGTTAATGGAAAACTCTATCCGGCACCTCTATACGACCCGCGGGCCAATTCAGGTTCCAGCCGATCTGGCAGAGCACGCGATCAAGATGCGCACCCAGACAGTGCCGATGCATCAGGAGGTATTTACCGCGCTTGGGTCTGCGGCCATTGTGGCGACGGGCGCACCTGAACGGTATTCGGCCATGCAAACCGGACTTATCGACGGGTTGGAAGGCGGGCTTGCCTCTGTCTGGGATGCCGGACTGATGGAGGTCGCGGATCATGTAACCCTTACGGGCCACATGTATGAGTACCTTTGGTTGCTGACCAACGACGAATTCTACCAGTCACTGCCGCTGGAATATCAGCAGGCCGTTGATGAGGCCGCAATCATTGCGACATCGGTAAATAACGCTGTCAGTTTTCAGGACAGCACCGCAGCACTTGAACTGATGTATGCGGCGGACAGGCAGGTTTATGTGCCGACTGCCGCAGATCTGGCAAAATGGCAAGAGATCGCTGAACCTGTTGGCCGCGCCTTCATCGAAGAGGAAGTCTCGGCTGATTATATCGAGGCGACCCTTGAGGCACTTGAGCGGACCCGCGCACGAGTCGGCACGCGGAAGTCTGCTTCGGCTGACTGACAGGCCTATGAACCAAATCCTTCCGGTGCTGATGGATTCATCGGTGCTGGAAGGAAGGGACCACTGCGGAGCGGCGCATGACCATCGTTATAATCTTTGTAATTCTTCTTGTTCTGATTGCCATCGGGGCGCCGATCTTTCTTGCTATGAGCGGCGCCGCGCTGGTTCATTATCTGGACACGGGTCGGGAATCGACAATGGTGGTCATGGTCGGCCGCATGTTCGAAGGGCTGACCTCTTTCACCTTTCTGGCGATCCCGCTTTTCCTGCTTGCTGGTGAAATCATGTCCAAGGGCGGGCTGACGGACCGGTTGATGGATTTTGCCCGCTGCCTTGTCGGTCACTTCAAGGCGGGTCTCGGGCAGGTCAACATTGCCTCAAGCCTGATGTTTGCCTCGATCTCGGGGTCGGCCTATGCTGATGTTGCCGCAATGGGGCCTGTGATGATACCGGCTATGGAGAAAGAGGGTTATCCTCGCGGGTTCGCAGGTGCCCTGACGGCCGCTTCCGCGACATTGTCGCCGTTGTTTCCGCCCAGCATCGTTCTTATTCTCTACGGGTCCACTTTTGGCGTTTCGATCGGCGCCCTGTTTGCCGCCGGACTTTCTGTTGCGTTGATAATGAGTCTGCTGTTTGCCATCCTGACTTATGTGATGGTGTTGCGGTACGGTATCCCTTCGGCAATGTGGGCGGGGCTGGGCAAGACCCTGACTGCGATGCGCCGCGCGCTCATTCCTTTGGGCATGCCGATCATCGTCGTCGGCGGCATTCTTGGTGGTTTTTTCACCGCCACAGAGGCCGCATCAGTCGCGGTTGCATATGGGTTGGTTCTGACGGTTCTGGTCTACCGGACTATTGGCCTGCGTGATCTGATTGCAATTCTGCGCAGGACTGCAATCACCAGTGCGGCCATTACAATTCTGGTCGGTGCGGCAGCGATGTTCTCCTATGTGATTGTGCGCCGCAATGTTCCACAACAAGTGGTGGAATTCCTGCTTCCGATAACACAGAACCCTTACGGCATTGTCGCGATGATCGTTGTGATCTTGCTGGTCGGTGGCATGTTCATTGATCGCAATTCCAACATCCTGCTTCTTGGCCCGATTATAATTCCGATCATGACGCTTGAACTGGGTTTCAGTCAGATACAGACTGCCATGATCATTGTTTCGGCATTGGGTGTGGGCCATCTGACCCCCCCCTTTGGCGGAACGCTTCTGACGGCTTCGCTTGTCGGGCGAATGTCGGTGATGGAAATCACGCGGTATGCTTGGCCTTTCATCCTGATCAAGGTTTTCCTGACGGCCCTGATCGTTGCTATTCCTGCAATCAGCGAGGCTTTGCCGCGCTGGCTTGAATTGGGAGGGTTGTAGAAAATGGCCGAGACGCGTGAAAATCCGATCATGCGCGCAATCCGTGCACTGGATCTTGCTGGCGGATGGGTGGATCGCCTGCTGCAAGCCGGGATGATCTTTGTTCTCTCCGCGATCTTTGTTCTCATGTTTTCACAGGTCGTGCTGCGCTATATCATCTTTGTTCCATTCCCATGGATCGAAGAACTTGCTGCGATGTTGCTACCCGTCTTGGCTGTCTGGGGCAGCGCCATCTGTATCCGGCATGGAACGCACCTTCAGGTCGATTTCTTGCTTATTGCGTTGCCAGACACAATCCGTCTGGTTCTTCAGATATTGACAAATGCCCTGATCGTATACTTTGCCTATAAGATATGTCAGGCTGGGTTTGTTTTGGCGGAACTGGGCCGCAACGAGTTGACAACCAGTCGCTCGATCTCGCTGTACTGGCCTCGCATGTCGATTGTGATCGGTGGTGGCCTGCTCATTCTGCAGTCTGCGATCCTGATCCTGAAAGATTCTGCGCGGATGGCCGGTTGGCTGCCAATGTATGACGAAAAGATTGAGTAGCCCATGACGATACCTACGGCCGACGATAAGAAAAATGTAGCGACCCCTGCTGCCATTGCGCCTATCGAGCGCGCGCCGCTTCACGATCTGGTGGTTAGCAGGTTGCGTGACCTGATCGTTGAAGGCCACGTCCCGGAAGGCGAGCGCATTAACGAGAGTGCCCTCTGCCGGGAATTGCAGGTATCGCGCACACCCGTTCGCGAGGCACTGAAGGTCCTTGCCTCGGAGGGGCTTGTCGAATTGTCCCGCAACCGGGGGGCTATCGTTCCGTCGCCCTCGCGCGAAGAAATCCGTGATACCTTGCTGTTTATGAGCGCGGTAGAGGCCTTTGCCGCCGAACAGGCCGCACTGCGCGGCCGGGATGACGAAATCGCTGATCTGCGTTCCCTTCATGATGCCATGATTGAAGCCTTCGCCGCCAATGATCGCCATCGGTATTTTGATATCAATCAAGGTATCCACGAACGCATCGTGGCGATGGCGCGCAATCAGACGCTTCAGCCGGTGCATGCGCAGCTTCAGTCGCGAATGCGCCGCCTCAGATTCCTTGGGAATGACTATCCCGAACACTGGCGAGACTCGGTTGACGAACATAAGGACCTGATTATGGCAATTGAAAACCGCGATGCAGCCGCTGCGGGGATGGCCATGCGCCGGCACCTTCAGAACGCCATCGAACGAATTGATAATGTCATCAATAACAGACAGCGTGACGAACCCGGTGCCTTGAAGTAGGCCGCGCGCACATAAGAAGAATGATAAATTGGCCGACTGGCCTTAATCACATGATCGAAATGAAGGAGTGGGTGCATGCATATCATCGTAGGATCCGACCACGCGGGATTCCCCCTGAAGGCCACGCTTGTGGAACATCTTCAGGTGATGGGGCACACTGTAACAGATATAGGCTCGTATGATCCGGAACCTGTGGACTTCCCCGACATAACGCGCAGTCTGGCCGAAAAGGTGACCGCCGGTGAAGGTGAGAGGGGCCTTTTGGTTTGCGGGACAGGCGTTGGTGCGGCGATCGCGGCGAACAAGGTAAAGGGTATTCGGGCAGCCGTGTGCCATGATGTCCATTCGGCCCATCAGTCCGTAGAACATGACGATGTCAACGTGATGTGCATAGGCGCACAAATTGTCGGCCCATGGCTGGCCAAGGATCTTGTCAGCGCGTTCCTGAAGGCCGAATTTTCCACCGACGAAGATTTTCGTCGCCGTGTCGCAAAACTTGCCGAGATGGATTCCGCACGGTAGGCAATTCATCGGACGTGTGGCTTGCAGTGTTGGCCCGGTTTCAGGGTGCCACATCTTTATGTGGCACCGCAGCATTAGCCTGACGTTGATCCGGGTGGGGTCAGCTTGGCCTTGGTCGCACGCTTCAGGTGGAATGACCGATAGCATTTCTGGTTGCGCCCGACGCGGGCGGCAACCCATCCGCACCCCTGTCGCGGCAGCGGGGCTGCCCGCGCGAAAAAAGCCTTTCCGACAAGCATAAGGTCCGATACGGCGCACCCAGCACCTTTTGTAGAAAATGCCCGGAACCAAAGTGAGCGGCCATGCAAATTGATATTGACGTCACGCTGCACTACAAGCTGTCTGGTGAAGATACTGTGCTTGTAACGCTGGAAGCCGCCCAGACGGACGGGCAAAGTGTGAAAAGCAGTGTCCTGGATATCGGGCAGGCAACGCAACACCATATCGACGCCGAAGGCAGGGTCGGGGGGCGCACCTACGCTTTGCTGAAGGGGGACGAGTTGAACCTGCGGTATGTCGCACAGGTAAATGTGACGCGCCCTGAGCACAAGCTGACGGGGCTGGCGCAAATGCCGCTGCACACCCTGTCCCCCGATGTCCTAAGCTACCTGCGCCCGTCACGGTTTTGCCAATCCGACTTGCTGAGCGCATTTGTCGAAGATCAGTTTGGCCATCTGGACGGCGGGGTCAAAATATTGGCGATGCGGGACTGGATTGCGACCGAAATTTCCTATGTCGTGGGCAGTTCATTTCCGGCAACGACTGCGATTGATACATTCGTGGCGCGTCAGGGCGTGTGCCGGGATTTTGCGCATCTGCTATGCGCATTCGCGCGCGCAGCGGGCATTCCGGCGCGCTACACATCGGTTTACGGCGCGGATGTCCAACCGCCTGATTTTCACGCGGTCGCGCAGGTCTGGCTGGACGGGGGCTGGTACATTGTCGATGCGACCGGCATGGGGTGCGCCACCGGCCTGGTCATCATCGCTTGCGGGCGTGATGCGGCGGACGTGGCCTTTATGGAGACCACCAAAAACGCATGGCCTGTGGCCCAGACCATCCATGTATCAAAAGCATAGGGTCTGACCGCGTAATGCCTGTATGCCGGATGCATCAGGCTTGCCTGTCTAACCCTTGGGTTATATCAGGGACGCACAGGCATGGATGCCGGTTCGCACGCGCGACGGGTTTTCGGGGCAGACAGCCATGAAAACACGGTGCGTGCAGGATCAGAGGCTGGCCAGCCGCCGGTTTTCCTGTGACCCATGAGCTGACACAAACCAAGAGAGGGATGAAACCTTGACAACCACAGCAACCCCGCCATTTCGCGCCGACCATGTCGGCAGTCTGTTGCGCCCTGCGGCAATCGCCGATGCCCGTAAATCGGGCCTGACAGGGGCGGAACTGACAGCGATAGAAGATCGCGAAATTCCACCCCTTGTGCGCATGCAGGAAGATGTCGGCCTGAAGGTCGTCACCGATGGCGAAGCGCGTCGCGCGTTCTGGCATTACGATTTTATGGGCATGCTGGACGGGCTGGACATTATTGAAACCGGCAGCGATGCGCTGGGGTTCAAGGGCGCGACTGTCTCTCAGGTGCCGCAGATCACCGCCGCGCTAGATTTCCCCGCCGCCCACCCCATGCTTGAGCATTTTCGCAAACTTGCGCAGATGACCAAAGTGTGCCCGAAAATTTCCATTCCCGGCCCGTCAGCGGTTCATTTCCGCGTGACGCCGGAAAACAACAAACACGCCCCCTATGCCGATCAGGACCTGTTCATGTCCGAGATCGCGGCAACCTATAAAAAAGCCGTGCATGCGTTTTACGCGGCCGGATGCCGGTATCTGCAACTGGATGATATTTTCTTTGCCTATCTGGGCGATGAAAAACAGCGCGCCATCCGTGCGGCCATGGGGCAGGACCCCGATTGGCTGATCGACCGCTATGCATGGATGCTGGAAGAAGCCATCAAGGACCGCCCCGCCGATATGGTGATCGGCATGCATATGTGCCGTGGCAATTTCCAGTCGACCTTTGTGGCGACCGGCGGCTATGATGCGGCGGCAGATGCCATTTTCAACCGCACCAGTGTTGATGTCTATTTCATGGAATACGACACTGACCGCGCGGGCGGGCTGGAGCCGCTGGCGCTGTTGCCAAAAGGCAAGAAGCGCGTTTTGCCCGGTTTCATCACCACCAAAACCGCAGAACTGGAAAGCATGGATTCCCTGCGCCGCCAGTTTGATGAAGCGGCAAAATTTGTGGACATGGACCAGTTGGGGATCGCACCGCAATGCGGTTTTGCATCAACCGAGCATGGCAACAAGATCACCGAAGATGACCAGAAGCGCAAACTGGAACTGGTGGTCAAGGTCGCGCAGGACCTGTGGGGCGAAGCATAAGTCGCGCGCTGCGTTAACACGCACGCATGATCAATGTGATTGGGGGCGCGGTCGTGGGTATGACCGCGCCCCTTCGCAATAGGGCGGCAGGCCGGTTTGATCTGGCCTGCCGTTTCTTTTTGGGACGTTACCGGCCCAATAGGGGTGTGATCCTGCGAATTGCAACGCGGCGGTTGCGTTCTTCGGCCTGCAAGGTCTGGATGCGCAAGTAGCGTTTGCCATACCCTTGCACGACCAGATTCTCCGGCGGAATGTCGAAAAATTCGGTCAGCGCCAGTGCCACGGATTCCGCGCGCCGGTCTGACAGCGCCAGATTGAATGCGGCAGGGCCTGTGGCATCAGTATGCCCTTCAATCAGGAAAATCTCGCGCGGGTCGTCGGCAATTAGCCGTTCCATCAAACGCCCTACCTGCAACAGTTTTGACGCTTCTTCAGACCGGACATTCGCACGGTTGGTTTCAAACGTGATGGGGTCCGGGCTTAACAGCGGCAGTGTTTCGCGCAATTCGCGCCACTCGCGGATCTGGCGCAGCGAAAAGCTGCGATCCAGCGCGCGGGCTTCAACTTCGGCCTCGCGCAGCAGGGCAAGCGCCAGTTCAGGATCAGTGCGTTGGGTGATGCGCAATTCGCGCGTGCGCGGTGGCGGCAGGATCGACACATCAATCGCCTCGACCGCGCGCGTGTCATCCACCAACTCGATGATCGTGCCATCCGGCAGCACACGGTCACGGCGCAGCACACGGCCAGTTGCATCCCGAATGGTCAGAATCTGGGTGCCGTCAAGGCGCTCCCAACGGGTGCGGGTTGACCCGTCGGCGTAGCGTTCAATGCGGCGGGTGGACCCGTCCTGTAGCAAGATCGCATCATCATCGCGCCACAGTTGCAAATCCCCATCGCCCTGATCGACGACAACACGTTCATCGGACCGCGCAACAACGCGGTTCTGGTTGATGACCATGCCCACTGCCAGCGCCCCAAGGGCCACCAGCCCTGCGCGTTCCAGATCGCGGCGGTTGCTGCTGCTGCGTTGGGTTTGGGCTTGTGCGTCGGACTCGAAATCCAGCGCCATGCGCGATTCAAAGTCATCGCGGCTGCTGCGGGTTTGCGCGGCCGTGATCTGTTCTTCGGTCACGTCAGGGGTTTCTTCGTCGGTGTCCGGGTCAGTGTCATCTTCGCGGGCGGCCAGTGTGGCAGCGGATGTGGTCTGTTGTGCAGGATCGCTGTCTGCGGGGGCCTCTTGTGCGCCCAACATGGTGCCCAGAAGTCCGATTGCGGAGGAAACGCCTGGATCTTCCATCATCCGATCAATTGCCGCCTGCTGATCGGCATCCAGTTCCTGCGGGGTATCGACCGGGGCGACAAGTTCTTCTTCGGGTGCGTCTTCGATCACCAGTTCGGGGGCGTCCTGGGCCATGTCTTCGGCTTCAGACAGCTGGCGCGCGCGTTCTGCTTCCAGTTCCTGTTGGGTGATCTCGGCGGTGTCATCCGCTTCGGGTGTTGCGCTTTCCTCAGGTGCCGCTTCCGCTTCGGCCTCGATTTCCGCCTGAGCTTCTACTTCAGCCTCTGCTTCGGCCTGTGCTTCAAGTTCGGCTGCAAGCTGTTCTTCTGCTTCTGCCTCTGTGGCCTCTTCTTCTTCCAGCGCGCGCTGCATGGCTGCTGCTGTGTCTGCGGCATCATCCTGCTGCGGTTCTTCGGGGGTGCTTTCGGCCTCGGCTTCTTGTGCGTCTTCTTGTGGTGCATCTTCAGGCAGGATGTCGTCTACCAGATCGCCCACAATTTCAGGCGCATCTTCAATCAGGCCGTCCAGCATTTCTGCGGCGTCACTGTCAGTGTCGTCCAGCGCGGCCATTTCGTCATCAAGCTGTTGCAGCAAAAGTTGCGCGCGTTCCGTATCCTCTTGCGTGGCAAACACCGCATCGGGATCGTCAAACAACACATCGCATTGCGCGGCATCCATGTCTTCGGCGCAATCGCTGATAGCATCAAGAACCGGCCCACAATCGTCGCCTTGTGGATTGGCGATGCACATTTGTGCAAGGGGGCTAAGTTGTGACAGATCTTCGTCTGTCACCATGCCGGATTGTGCCAATGTCATGGATGGCGGCGAAACCAGACACATGGTCAGGGCTGTTGTGGCGTAAAATTTAGCGATGCGCATCTGAACTCTCTTTCAACAAATACGGGACCGGCTTTAGGGCCGGATCAATGGCGGTCCAGCGCTTCGACAGCGCTTTTGCCGGGGCTGTCACTTGCCAGCGAAGATTTCGGGCTTGCGGGATCGTGGCGACGTGCCTCTACCTTTCGTTTGCTGATTGTTGCAAAAAGCACAACGCAAATCAGTGTGAACAGGGCAAGAAGTACAAGCAGGGTAGGGGTTTCCATATTTCTATTCCTTTCATGGGAGGTGCAGGGATGCACCTGCGCGCGCATCCGGCCAATATGTATTGCGATACACTTTCGGGGGTGCGGGGCCGGTGCCTTGCGCCAATGCGGTTTGCCGTGCTGGCGTTCAGTAAACTGGCCCGCCTTGCAGGGAGGAAAGGAACAAGGCGGGCCGGGTGGTCTGAAATTGTCGGGCGGGACAACCCGATTTCAGATCAGGGACAGAATTGAAACGTGCATGTGTCAATATGGTTCCCGCGCGCCCGATTTTTTTTGCCAACTGGCGCATAGCAGCCAAGGGGACCGGCACTTCGATGCCACTATCGTGAGGTATTCTTCAAATGTCATGGAACCCGTTCACCCCAGTAACATTATACAGTTACGCAACGTAAATCGAGCAAGGAGGCGCGTGCATCAAAGTATCGCGTGAATATCTACCATGAGTCACACAGAAGACATGCTTGGCAAGCTTGGCGACACTGTCCGCGATGTGGATGAAAATCTGAAGCGGGTCTTTGTGCCGCCCCCGCCAGAGCAGCTACCGGATGAAATTATGCAATTGCTGTCGCAATTTGATGCGTTGGAAGATGTTGCTACAGGTGCGGCTTCAACAAACCAAGTGCAGCATTCTGCGCGTGATGCAGCCAGCCCATACGATCAAGATCAGAATGTGTCACCTGTCGGGCTGCTGCGCAATCTGTTTCAAAGATGCGAATCTGCTCTGCCACGAACGCGTCGTCATAAACGTTGAGATTGGCTTCATCATTCAGCCGGAATGAGCGTTCGTCAAAATTAGCAGACCCGACCGACGCCCAGCATTCATCGATAACCACCAGTTTGGCATGTAGAAACGTTGGCGAATATTCATGGATTGTCACGCCTGCGTCGATCAATGTGCGCCATGACAGCCGCGACACGCGCCGCACCAGATAAGAATCCGTGTTTTTGCCCGCAATCAGCAAATCGACGGTCACGCCGCGTGCGCGGGCTTCCAGCAACTGGTTTACGGCAATCTTGTCGGGCACGAAATAGGGCGTGGAGATGCGAATGCTGCGTTGCGCCGCGGCAATCGCGGTCATGAACATCAGATGAATTTCATTGCGGCTGCCCGTATTGCTTTTGACCATCTGGATGCTTGTGCTGCCGGTGGGGTGCAGGGGCGGGTAGAAATCGGTGCCGCGCAGCACTTCGCCGCTGGCTTCGACCCAGTTATGCGCGAAGGCATTTTGCATCAGTGCCACCACCGGCCCTGTCACGCGGTAATGCGTGTCGCGCCATTCATCAGGGTTGCGGGCACGGCCCAGCCAGACATCGGCAATACCGACCCCGCCGATGAACCCCGTCTTGCCATCAACCACCAGAACCTTGCGATGGGTGCGGTTGTTCAGCCGCGACAGGGTGCGCGGGCGCATGGGGCGGAACATACGCAGGTTGATCCCCCCTTCATGCATACGGTCGATCAGGTCATCATCCATCGGCAGACCACCGGCCCAGTCGACCAGCACCTTGACGGGCACACCGGCCTGCGCGCGTGCAATCAGCGCATCACAAAAGCGGTCGGCGATCTGGCCACTCCAGTAAATATAGGTTTCAAAGGTGATGGACGTTTGCGCCTGGCCTATTTCGGTCAGCATTGCCTCAAAAATGGCATCGCCGTTTATCAGTGTTTCGATACTGTTGCCGTCCAGAATCGGGCTGCCGTACAGCCCTGCCATGTCACGCGCGAATTGCGGGTCGCAGGCGGGGGTGGCGGCTGGAACGGGCCTGCGCAATTCGCGGCGATAGGGCAAAAGCGCAATGACGAAAAACCAGAACAGAAACATTGCCAGGAAACCCGCAATCGCAGCGCGTATCTTTCGGCGAAAACGATGCGGCAGTCGCGGCATGTGACTCTGCTTTTCTGGGGGCTGTCACGAATAACGCGTCTTGCGCGGTGTTGGTTCCCGGTCTTGTGCCAAAATCAAAGGCAGTTGGTTTTGAAGCATGGCCGACATCATAAAAAATAGCTATAGAAAGTAGCGCGATATACTGGCCTGTGGCATCATTATCTGAACATATAAGTAAAGTGATTGATGGAGTGGAGATGACACCAACCGCGCCGCCCGACCAAGTGGCCTTCATTGGTTTTGGAGAGGCGACACGCGCCTTTGTGTCGGGTTGGGGGAATGTGCGGCCCGCAACCATGTCCGCTTTTGATATCAAGACACAATCCGCCGCGTCGCGCGCAGCGATCCTTGCACAATATGATGCGCATGGCGTTTGCGGCACCGATAGCCCCGCCGCCGCGCTGGACGGGGCCGCGCTGGTGTTCAGTCTGGTCAGTGCCGATCAGGCGCTGGTCGCGGCTGAAGCTGCGGCACCTTGTCTGCCAGCGGGGGCGTTGTGGCTGGATTGCAATTCCTGCGCGCCCGATACCAAGGCACAGGCCGCAGAAATTATTGATGCGGCGGGCGGGCGCTATGTCGATGTAGCGATTATGGCGCCGGTTCACCCCAAGCGCCACCTTGTGCCACTGCTGGTGTCCGGTCCACATGCGGGCCGCGCCATGTGCGCGCTGAACGCGCTGTCCATGCGTCCGCAAATCGCGGGGGCGCGGGTCGGGCAGGCATCATCAATCAAGATGCTACGGTCGGTCATGATCAAGGGCATGGAAGCGCTAAGTGCGGAATGCTTTCTTGCCGCAAGGCGCGCAGGGGTGGAAGATCAGGTTCTTGCATCGCTGGAAGGGTCGGACCCTGACATAAACTGGCGCGCGCGGGCCAGCTATAACCTTGAACGAATGGCGGTTCATGGCGCAAGGCGGGCATCTGAAATGCACGAAGTGGCCGCAACGGTTGCCGCGCTTGGATTACCCTGCGCTATGAGTGCGGCATCGGCGCAGTGGCAGGCACGCATTGCAGATTTGCAGATGGACCCCGGCGACGATGACCTGATCGCGCGTATGGACCGGATATTGGCGGTCATATGAGTGCACCCAACCTGCGACATCTAAGGGTTTTTCTTGCTGTGGCAGAGCTTCGCTCGCCCACAGGGGCGGCACAGCGGTGCCGTGTGTCGCAACCGGCCGTGACCCAGTCCCTGAACAAACTGGAACGGGATATGGGGGGCGGGTTGTTCCAGCGCACCCGGCAGGGGTTTTTCCTGACCGGTCGTGGGCAGATATTCGAGGCCCGCATTCGCCGCGCGATGGACAAGCTGGATGCGGCCCTTCACGATGTCGCGCCCAGACTGACGGTCACGGCCACATTTTCGCAGCTTCAGGCCCTGATCGCGATGAGCGAGGCGCAGAATTTCACGCTGGCTGCGCATAACATGGGCCTTGCGCAGCCCACAATTCACCGCGCGGTCACGCAGGTTGAACACGCCGCAGGCCGCCCCTTGTTCGAGCGCACGTCCTTCGGGATGGTGGCAACCCGCCCGTGCCGCAGACTGGCGCATTCCGCGCGGCTGGCCTTTGCGGAATTTGATCAGGCGCAGGCGGATATTGCCGAATTCGATGGCCGCGATGTCGGGCATACCGTGATCGGGGCATTGCCCCTGTCACGTTCGGTGGTGTTGCCCGAAGCGATTGCACGGTTTCGCATGCAGCGACCGGGGCATCGCATCAAGATATTCGATGGGCCATATGGTGAAATGCTGGGTGGTCTGCGTCGGGGTGATATTGATGTCATCATCGGGGCGCTGCGTGACCCGCTTCCGATTGAGGATGTGGTGCAGGAAGAACTGTTTTCAGACCAGCTTGCCTTTTTATGTGGTCCGGCCCATCCGCTGGCAGGTGTCGATGCGCCGCCCCTTGCAGAACTTGCGCGCTATGGCTGGGTTGTCCCGCGCGCCGGTGTGCCCGCGCGCGCGCAATTTGACGCCCTGTTTTGTGACAATGGTTTGTCCGTGCCCGACAGTATTGTTGAATGCGGGTCCATCTTGCTGATGCGTGAATTGCTGAACCGCAGCGCGCTTCTTGGCTGCATCTCTGCCCAGCAGGCAGAGGCAGAAGTGTCGAGAGGGTTGCTGGCCAGATTACGCACAAGGATCGTGGTTCCGGCGCGCGCTATCGGGCTGACCTATCGGGTGGGCTGGGTGCCGACAACAGCGCAGGATGTGTTGCTGAACCACATACGGGATATGGCGCGCGAAGATGTGACAACCGCATCACGTTGACAACCGTCGCCGCGCGATTGCCCGTTACCGATAGGGTTCGGCCAGGGCGCGCAGGTTCACACGCGCGCGCAGTCTGGCGGCCAGCAGATACATTCCGCCAATCTTGCGGTGCAAAAACAACGTGCGGGCTGGCGGCACATGCATCAAATCCCTGTCTGTGCCCAGGGCAAGCCCCATATCGCGCAGCCGTTCCAGCAAATCGGAGGTGCCGAAATCAAAGGGCGCGTCCTTGCGCAGCGGGTCCATGGCGGTTTCGAACATGCGTTGAATCAGGTCTTGATGACGGGGTGCGGTCGCGGCACCAAAATAGCCGATTTTCAGCATGGCCAGACGGGTGCGGTCTTGTCCCCCCTCCTGCCCCCCATCCAGCGCGGCGTTCAACAGTGCGCGGAAATCGGCGGCAAGCGCGGGCGATACCGGCTGCACCGCGCCGAAATCCAGCAACACAATGCGTCCCGTCCGGGCCTCGATACGGTAATTCGCAAAATTCGGATCGGTCTGCACCGCGCCGAACACAAAAAGCTCGCGCAACACCAGATCCACCAGATTGGCGGCAGCCGTGTCGCGGATATGCTGCGGGGCACTTGTCAGGGCATCGACTGGATCGCTTTGAATATAATCCATGGCAAGCGTGCGCGGCGTGCTGAAGTCGGGGTGCAGGTGCGGCACAACAAACCCTTCCGATTGTGCCATCCACTGCCCGAACTGGCGCAGATGGGCCGCTTCTGCGGTGTAATCCGCCTCGGCGTGCAGCTGGTGTTTGGCGCTGTCCAGCAGGGGGGCAATATCCATCCCCTTCGGCACCAGCCCCAGCACGCGCAGCAGGGCGGCTATGTTGTCCACGTCGCTGTCGATGCTGGCCTGAATGCCGGGATATTGCACCTTGATGGCAATGTCGCGCCCGTCCTGTGTGCGGGCACGGTGAACCTGCCCGATAGATGCCGCCGCAAAGGGGCGCACATCGAAGCTGCGAAACCGTGCGCGCCACCCCGCGCCCCATTCGGCGTTCAGCACCGACTGTAACTGTTTGGGCGGCATGTGCTGCGCGTCATCGCGCAGGGTGGCAAGAATGTCGGTCAGTTGCGGGGGCAGGACTGCGCCTGCATCCATCGACAGCATCTGGCCCAGTTTCAGCGCAGCCCCCCGCATATGCGACAAACCATTGGTCAGGCGCGCCGCATTTGACGGTGTCAGCACAAGGTCGGGCAGGGCGGGGCGTTTGCCGCGGGCCAGTTGCCCCACACCCCCTGCGATCACGCCGCCCGCGATACCGGCCGTTATGCCGCCCATATGCAACAGCCTGACCGTGCGCGATGTCGGAACGGGTGTCGCGCGGGGTGTCACAGGGTCTTGCGTCACGGCGGCCATCCTTGCTGCGTCGGTCATGACATGGCGCGGCAAGCCGGATATTCCAGAGGGGGGTGCGCGTATCCTGTGGAAATTTGCACGGCATGATTGCGCATGACAGGCTTGCCTAACGCTGTGGGACATGGCTACAGTAAACCACCAGCAAGGCAGGGGGAGCTGTCTTTTGGTATTTTGTGACCTACATTTCGGTTTCTATTGGCAGATGGGATGGCACGCCAGTTGGACAAATGGTTATATCAGGGCTGTGATTCATGGCTGGTGCGGGGGTTGGAAGCACTGGGTCGTGACATCGGCGCGCGCGCGGGCACGTCAATCCGCAGCGCATCATTGCAAGGCAATGGAACCGCCCTGCGTTCGGTATCTGCAACGCCGGGCGTGGTCCCAGTGGATGAATTGCATCTGGCCCTGCTGAAGGGCAATTTTGCAGACGCGCTTGAAATCTGCCGGTCCTTCCGGTCTGCACAGCGCCATGACCGCGCGGCGGTTTATGTGCGGCTGCTGTTGCCCGTTATCTTGCAACTTGGCCGCGACTGGACCGAAGACAGGGCAGGATTTGAGCAGATAGCGTTTGCGTATAGCCTGATGCACAGGATCATCGAAACCCTGGGCGAGACGACGCCCCCTATGGTGCGCGGGCGCGGGCCGTTGCATCTGGGGCGTGCCATCGTGGCCGTTGCACCCGGTGATGCGCATGATTTCGGCGCGCGCGTTCTGGTCAAGCATCTGGAGTTGCAGGGCTGGGATGTCGCATTTGTTGACGGGTTCAACACACAAAAGGTTGCAGCCTTGCTTCAGACCGGTCCGGTTGACGCGCTGGCGGTGTCGGTCAGCACGGATAGTGCTTTCATAGGTCTGGCAGATCTGATAGGAGAGTGGCGTTGTATTGAAGCGGCACAACACACCGAAGTGATTGTTGGGGGGGCGGCAATTATGCCACCCTATGGACATTACAGTTTCTTGCAAGCCGATCAGGTTGGGCTGCGCATAAATGAGATGTCGGAGCATTTGCTGAGCCAAATGACGAATGGCCGATACGGCAGATGGAGTTTATCATGACCACCACCCCCGCACATGAAATAGACGCCTTTGAACGGAATTTTTCACAATTCCCGTCGTCTGTGCTGGGCCAGATTGTTCTGGCGGCAAGTGATCTGTGCGTGCTGGTATCGGCGGATAACACCGTAGACGATATCATGCGTGGCGGTGCGCTGGAAGGTGCGGTCGGGTCCGGTTGGGCCGGTAAGCAGCTTAAAAGCATTGTCTGCCACGAAGCGTGGCACAAACTGGACCTGCTTTGGTCCAGGCACGATGATGCAGAACCTGTCTGGCGCCATCTGAACTTTATGGAAGGCAACGAGGGCGCGGATATGCCGTTGCTGGTGCGCCGGATTGATGGGGGCGACGGGCGGTCAATTCTGGTTTGCCGGGACCTTCGGCCTGTTGTCCAGATGCAGCAGAAATTCAGCCGCGCCCTGCTGGAGATGGAACAATCCTTTGAAGACACGCGCTGGAAGCAAGACCTGATTTCCAGTGATCTGAACAAGCCCAAGGGTCGGTCTGTCGCCAATAAAGGGCGCGCGAATCTTGCAGTGGAACAGGCGATTACAGATGTAGGTCACCTTCCTTTGTCGGAAATCCTGGCGCAAACCGGGCGTGTGCTGGAAGATCTGTGCATCCGCCAGGCATGCGAGCAATGTGATTACGACTTGTCGAAAGCCGCAGAACTGCTGGGGATGAGTTCGGATGAACTGGCCGGCCGATTTACCTTTGAATCAAAGCGCGCCTGATACAGCGCTACGGGGTGCCCTGCCGTTGGTGATGCGGGTCTGGTTTCACCCGCCAATGCCAGAACCGGGGGTATCGGGCGGGCAAAGCCCCGGCAAGACACCCCCTGCAATTCCTTAGCCTTCGCTGTCTTCTGCTTCGTCGGTGTCGTTATCTTCCACCTCGGAGAATTGCGTCAGGAAGGCAATGATGTCACGCGCCGTATCTTCGTCGCGCACCCGAAAGGACATCTGGCTGCGCGCGCGGCGCTCATCAAGGGTTTCGCGCAGGAAGGTGGTTGGGTCCAGCAGGTAAGGAACAAGATCATCTTCGTTCCACACAAGACCAGCTTCGCCCGCATCAACCAGTGACGCGCCATAGCGGAACCCGTCAATCGTGCCCGCCTGACGGCCAATCACCCCATAAAGGTTCGGGCCAGTGCGCATGTTCGGGCGGCCTGCCAATACTTCGCCTTCGTCATTTGTGACATTGTGGCAGTTCTGGCACTGGCTGGTAAAGGCCGACTCGCCTGCTTCAATGTCACCCGCGAATGCAGGAAACGCGGTCATTGCCAGTGCGATGGCACCAAAGGTCGCGTGGGATATCTTGGTCATCTTGGGGTTCCTCCCGATGTGTATTTTAGTTTAGTGCTGACTTACTGATACGTTCAGGCGACGCTGTCGGATCAATCAGGCAACTGCGTGTGATATGGCGCATTGTTTCCACAAGGCGGTAAGCGCCATTACCAGATGATCGATATCGGCATCAGTGTGCAGTGGGCCGGGGGTTATGCGCAGCCGCTCGGTTCCTTTGGGAACGGTGGGGTAGTTGATGGGCTGCACATAGACACCCCAGTCCTGCATCAGAATATCTGAAATCATCCGGCATTTGACCGGATCGCCGATCATGACGGGAATGATGTGACTGTCATTTTGCATATGCGGAATGCCCATGGCATCCAGCCTTGCGCGCAGTCTTGCCACCCGGTCGCGCTGCGCGACACGTTCGGTGCCTGACTGTTTCAGGTGACGCACAGATGCGGTTGCCGCCGCCGCGACGGCGGGCGGCAATGCGGTGGTGAAAATGAACCCGCTGGCAAATGACCGGATGAAGTCGCACAGCGCGGTCGATCCGGTTATATAGCCACCGACAACGCCATAAGCCTTGCCCAATGTCCCTTCGATCAGGGTAATGCGATGGGCCAGCCCTTCGCGTTCGGAAATACCGCCGCCACGGGCACCATACATGCCCACAGCATGCACTTCATCCAGATAGGTCATTGCGCCATGGGCGTCGGCGACTTCGACAATCTCGCGCATGGGGGCGATGTCGCCATCCATGGAATAGATCGATTCAAACGCCACGATCTTGGGCCTGTCGCCCACGGCCTTCAGCTTGCGGTCCAGATCGCGCCAGTCATTGTGTTTCCAGATCACCTTGTCGGCGCGCGAATGCCGGATACCTTCGATCATGGACGCGTGGTTCTTTTCATCCGACAGAATAACGGCATTGGGAATTTTCGACCCCAAGGTCGACAGCGCCGCCCAGTTCGACACATAGCCTGATGTGAACAGCAACGCGGACTCCTTGCGATGAAGCTGCGCCAGTTCTTCTTCCAGAACGCGGTGCAGATGGGTGTTGCCGGAAATATTGCGCGTGCCGCCAGCGCCAGTGCCGCATCTGCCGACAGCATCGACCATTGCGCCGATCACGTCGGGATGCAGGCCCATGCACAGGTAATCATTGGAACACCACACAGTGACTTCATCAATATCATCGCCATTAAAATGCCTGACCTTGGGAAAGGCGCCGCATTGACGTTCCACTTCGGCGAAAATTCTATAA
Organism: Roseinatronobacter sp. S2; assembly: GCF_029581395.1. Classification (GTDB taxonomy): domain Bacteria; phylum Pseudomonadota; class Alphaproteobacteria; order Rhodobacterales; family Rhodobacteraceae; genus Roseinatronobacter. Next base: position 48,218 of record NZ_CP121115.1, read on the forward strand.
TTTCCTTCGGACCTGAGGTCATCAAGTGCTGTCTTGAAATGTGTGTCAAAATCCATTGGGGTCCCCTCGGTCATATTTTAGGTTTTTGGGCGTGGGTCGCCGGAATCATCCAGCGCCACAATTTGTCATCACGCACCCGCCAGACCATGAACCAGTGTTCCAGTAGGGCAAGCGCGGCAAGCATGGAAAGCAGTGTAAAGCCGATGATGCGCCCATCATCGCCGATGGTGGTCGCGTGCCAAAGGCGGGCCATGAAATAGCCGGTTCCAGCGGTCATCAGCGTGACGGATAGCGGAAAGAAACCGCTGACAGGGCTTTGGCGGAAGTAGCTGGACAAATGCGCCAGCGGGCGCGGCAGAAAATCCGTGTTGATGCGCGGAACACCCAGAAACAGGTTCAGTTTCGCGGAAATACGGGCCGCAAACAGCACAAAGAACGTCCAGAATGCAAACGGGTTCACGCTGTCATATGCGGCCATGGCAAGCGCCAGAAAAATGGCGGCCAGTGCCATTTCGTGAAAGGCCACTGTGCGGAAGGCGGCCGAAAACCGCGCCATTGGTCCCAGCCCCTGCGGGCATGGTCGGGTATTCGGACCCGTTATAATGCCCGACAAAAACGCAAGTTCCACCCAGCCCCACAATGCCAGCGCCGACAGAAACGCAAACCACACCCCTTGCGGGCTGCCATCACCAAGGGTGCCATTCACGCCAAGCGTGCCACCAATCAACAGCGGCACAGACAGGATGACCGACCACAAATGCTGGTCCGGCCCGCCTCTGTCTGCGGCATGCACGCGCCACAGCAGCAGTCCTGTGGTGGACCACCACAGAAACAGCGCGGCAAGTGCGGCAATCCAGGGGGTTTCGAACATTGGCGGCTCCCGCCGGTTGGGGGTGACAGGTGCCGGGTCAGGCCCCGCACCATTTTCATCAATACGCGGGTTCCAGACGAACCGATGCAGGCGGAGTATTTTTCCTGACAGGGATCAGGTACAGGCGGGCAAAGCCCATCCCCGCCTTGGTCATTGCGGCCCATTTCGTCAGCTTGCCGGCCATACCGCCCTTGCGCTCGCCCGCCTCCATGTTGCGGAATGCGGATTCGATTTTCTTCAGCGTTGGCATCCATGCAGGGTGGTCGATGTCCAACTCCATCGGGAAGACCTGTTTCGCAATCTCGCCGGTTTTGCGGAACACTTCCTGATCATACCAGTCGATATCGACACCAAGTGCCTTGTGGAAAGCGGGGCGTGCGTGGTCGCGCACATACATGGTGGCGAACACGGCTGTCAGGAAAAACCTGATCCACAGCTTGTTGACGAACCCATTGGTCAGCTTGGGGTCCGTGCGCATCAGCAGTGCGAATGCCTCGCCATGGCTGAACTCATCGTTGCACCATTCCCTGAACCATTTGAAGATCGGGTGAAAGCGCTGCTCTGGGTGCGCTTCAAGGTGGCGGTAGATCGTAATATACCGCGCATAACCAATCTTTTCCGACAGATAGGTGGCGTAATAGATGAATTTGGGCCGGAAATAGGTGTATTTCTTGGCCTTGGTCAGAAAGCCCAGATTGACGGCAACACCCGCCTCGCGCAGCGCATCATTGATGAAACCTGCATGGCGGGCCTCATCGCGGGCCATGTAGTTGAACAATTCGCAGATGTCGGGGTTTTTGCCGCGGCGTTTCATTTCCTTATACAGCACACAGCCCGAAAATTCCGCCGTGCACGAAGACACCAGAAAGTCGATCAACTCGCGCTTCAGGCCCGGCTCCATATTGTCCCAATCGACCTTGTCCCAATCGGCGGTTTTCTTGAAATGGCCCTTGTTCGGGTCGGCCTTCATCTGGCCGATCAGCTTGTCCCATTCCGCGCGCACGGGTGTCACATCAATGCGGTCCAGTTCGTCAAAATCGGTGGTGTAGAAGCGCGGGTTCAACAGGGTGGATTCCTGCGCCATGGCGTCAGTGTCGAACCGATCGCCCATTTCTGCGGCAAGTTCGTCATGTGTGGTGGCATGAACATTCATACGCTCATCTCCTCTGAGAAAGAGAATTCACAGAGTTCCATGAATTCGAAATCACCTGTCAGCCGCGTCCAAAACCGTTCCAGCGCGTTTGCGCGGGTAATGGTGGCGATGCGGTCCTCAACGATCAATTCGCCCCATGCGGCCAGAACCGGCGGGCCTTGGACCAGCACCTCGTCGCCGGGGTGGATCACCGATCCGTCGTTGAATTTGACATGTGCATGAAGCGCCTCGAAACGGTGGCTGACTTCGACAGTGCAGGGCACTTTTTCGACTTTCCGAGAGAAGAGTGACATTTGATTTTTCCCTTATTTGGCGTTTTTTAGTTGTTCAGTGTTGTCAGCAGCCGTTCGAACGCGGCCTTGTTGTCCCCACCGAACACATCCAGTTCGACGCGGTAATTTGTGTGATCGTCAATCGCGCTTAGCCGTCCATTCTCGAACGCGACAATGCGCAGGGGCAGGGTCGGGTCTATGCCATGGCGGCGGCGTGCGGTTTGCAGGCCATTCTGCACCACGGTGACAAAGCCGCCATGATCCAGCCGGTCGATATGGGTGCCATCTGCGGCCTGCACGGTGACGGCCTGCGCATTGCCCGCGACCAGACGCAGCTGCCATTCTTGCACGACCGCGCCATTGTCAGGGATCGCCGCAGGTTCACGTCCGGTGAACGTGGCCATTGCCACCAGCGCCAGCGGCACCAGCGCCAGCGCGAACATGGCGCGCACCAGCCCCACGGGGATCATGTCGTTGTTGTCATCGCGCCTGAAACCGGGGGTGAACTGCTCGGGGGTGTGGGTCATGGCATCCTCCCTTATTCTGCCGCGACAAGATTGCCAGTGGGGGCGGGGGCGGCGCGGCGTTCCACGACGGGTTGTGACACGCGCGCCTCGGCGGCATCGGCCAGCAGTTTGGCCACGCGGGCCGCATCGGGGATGCAGCGCAACGCGGGTTTGGTCACGCGGACATGGCCGGGGCGGCAATGCGGCCACAACACAAGATATGAAAACTTCGTCTCGCCCAGTGTTTCCAGCGCGACAGTGCCGGTGCCGGATTTGCGCAAATCCAGATTGGCATGCGCCACCTGACGAAACGGCAGGTTCAGCGTGACGGTCAGCGCGGCACCAATACGCATGGCCACGCGTGCGGTCGTGATGGTGTAGACCGTGCTGCGCGCCTGCACCACGGCCAGCGCCAGCACCACGCCCACGGCCGCCGCCCATAGCAGCGCATAGGGTAGCCCGAAAGCAAATGCCCCGGCTGCACCCGCATCCGCCGCGCCAACACCTGCGCGCCACAGCACGATCAGCGCGAAATAGGCATTGATCCAGTTCAGCTTATAGGCTTCGCGTGCCAGGGCCAATGTGTCGGGACGGCCCTGCCACAGAATATGCTCATGTTCGGGCGGCCGCTCTGGCAGGCCCTTCACGGGTTCAAAGGCGAAATCATCATGTGACATAGGCCGGTTCCTTTTTCTTATTGGGGTATCAATGCCGCGCCATCACGCGGGCTGCGCCATGATCTTCTTGACTGCTGACCATTGCGTCATGCGCTTGTCGCCGGTGTACAGATAGCCGCCCGCCACAAAGCCGGAAATCTTGTCTTCTTCCAGCTTGGTCACCTGCGCGTCCGATGCGATCACCGGAATGTCCTTGAAGCTTTCGCTGTCCAGCGCATTGACGACCACGCGGTTTTGCTTGATGCGCACCATTGCCATGGGAACCAGACGTTTGCCGCCGTCATCAAGTGTCACTTCCAGATAGCGCACCATCTGTTCGGGAATGTCGACCCACATGTCGCTGACAACGCCGGGCGATTGCATGTCGTGACACATGACCTTCAGCCCGCGCGGGTCGCGCCCTGCGGCAACTGCAAAATCACCGACCTTGGCCATGGGCTGGATTTTGGCGTGACCGTGGCCATCCAGTTCAGCCTCGTCCCGGCGCATGGCATAGGCTGCGGGGCCAACCCCATCTTTCAGCGCGTTGCCGGTTGGCGCGAATGGAAATCCGCCGGAAACCGCAGTGGGCGCCAGTGCCAGTTCACGCGCCTCGCGCTCTGCATTCGGCGCATCATAGGTGCCACGCCCGTGGGGCAGGGTGAATGTCTTGGGTTCTGGCACGGACAGAAGCGAATTGGCATGGCTGCCGTCATCGTTTTCCAGCGGGTAGCCTTCGCGCATATTCTCGCGCTGGATGTAGTAGATCAGCCCGGCAAAGAAGATCCAGAACATGTATAGCGAAACAAGCGCCAGATCGAAATTGCCGAAGAAAATCCAACCATAAGGGGTATCCATAATCTATCCTCCGATATGTCAGGTCGGGAAATCGGCAAGGCCGATCCGCGAGCTGCGGGTTTGGGAAGTGTCAACAATCCGGGTGCGCACCAGCGGGCCCAGAATGACAAGCGTCAGAAACAAAAGTCCGATTTCAATGTGGTAGACGACCGAATAGCCAATGTCGGGCGTCATCAGGCCGGTGCCCAGATGGCCCGCATTGGCCAGCCCCTGAACACTGTCGCGAATACCGCCGCCAAGCGCCACGGCCAGCCCGGCGGCGGTCGCCTGAGCAGCCCCCCACGCACCAAGCGCCAGCCCGCCGCCGACAACGCCGCGCTTGGGCATGTCCATGGCGGCGGTCAGGGTCGCGACCGCAAACAGCCCCATGCCAAGGCCGATGCCGAAGGTCCCGCCATAAAACACCCCGCCAGACCCAAGGGGCGCTGCAAAAATCACCGCCGAAAATGCGACGATACCGATCAGGATACCGCGCGCGGCCATGCGGAACTGGTCCATGCCCTGTGCCAGCCAGCGGGCCGCCAGCCAGAAGCCCAGAAGCGCGCCGCAGGCCCACACAGCAGTTAGCGTCGTTGTGGCCGCAACCGACAAGCCCATGATTTCGCCGCCATACGGCTCCAGCAGCACATCTTGCATATTGAAGGCCAGACCACCCACAAACACCACTGCCAGCAAGCGCCCGGCCTGCCCGCCACTGGTGTAATCCGCCCATGCCTCGCGGAAGCTAGGGCGGGGTGCTGCGCGTTCCTCGCGCGTCATGGGGCGCACTTTTTCCTGCTTCCACAGTGCCACAATATTCAGCGCAAGGGTTGCAACCGCGCAGCCCTGCACCACGCGGATCAGCTGCAATTCGCTGAAATCACGCAAAAGCCAGCCCACAATCAGCGCCGAAACCGCCATGCCCGCAAGGAAGGTCACATATAGCAGCGCCACCACACGCGGGCGGGTTTGCGCATCGGCGCGGTCCGCGGCCAGCGCAATGCCCGCTGTCTGGGTCATATGCAGGCCCAGACCTGTCATCAGGAATGCCAGCGCCGCCAGCACCTCGCCCGCGAAGGGCACGTCGTGGACATTGTCGCCCGACAGCACGATCAGCGCAAAAGGCATGACCGCCAGCCCGCCGAATTGCCACAATGTGCCAAACCACAGAAACGGAATGCGTTTCCAGCCAATGGCAGACCGGTATGTGTCGGACTTGAACCCCAGCAGCGCCCGAAAGGGCGCAATCAGCACGGGCAGCGCAATCATGATGGCCACAATGCTGGCCGCCAGCGACATTTCCACAATCATCACGCGGTTCAATGTGCCCAGCAGCAGCACCGTTGCCATGCCCACCGACACCTGAAACAGGCTGAGGCGCAGGATCTGGCGCAGCGGCAATCCCTCGGATGCGGCATCGGCAAAGGGCAGCCAGTTGGCGTTCAGCGTGCGGAACATGGATTTCGGGATGATCATGATGCCACCCTCAAACATTCCGAAATATAGAACCCCCGCGACACCCGCCCGACACGGTCCAGTCCGGCCACATTCATGCGCCGCCAGTCATGCGGGATCATGCTGGGGGACCGGTCGGCACGCGGCAACATACGGCCAGCATGCCACATCGCCATCAGAAGCGGCGTGCGCGGGGCCACAGTGAAAACCACCGAACCCGCCCGCGCTGAAAGCGCGTCCAGCGCGGCCTCCAGATCGGGGCGGGTGTAATAGATCAGGCTGTCCATCGCGATGACATGGTCAAACCGCCCAAGGTTTGCCGCCAGCATGTCGCCTGCGCGAAAATCCACACGGCCTGCAAGCGTTTGGGGCAGGCGTGCGCGCGCAATTTCGACAAGCTTGGGCGAAATATCGATCGCTGTCACATCCGCCCCGCGCGCGGCCAGTTCCGCACTTGCAGCCCCCGTGCCACAGCCCGCATCCAGCACGCGCGCCCCGCGCAGGTCACCGGGCAGTTGCGCCAGCATCAGCGCGCGCATGGCGTCGCGCCCCTCGCGCACAGTCTGGCGAATGCGCGACACTGGCGCGTCCGATGTCAGCCGCTCCCAGACACGCGTTGCGGTGGCATCGAAATACTGCGCAACCCGTGTGCGGGTGTCATCATAACTGGAGGAGGGCGGGATCAGATCGCGCATCAGTCAAACCCCAGCATCTCGAAAATATCACGGTCGAGCATGGGGTCGGGGCTTAGCGCATCGGTACCCGTATACAGCGCATGGGCCAGCCGCATGTATTCCGCGCGACAGGCCAGAACATCCTCATCAGGGTCCATCTCGAACAGGGTTTTCTTTTTCAGGCGGCTTCTGCGAATGGCGTCAATATCAGGCATATGGCCGATGCGCTTGAACCCCACACGTTCGCAAAAGCGGTCCACCTCGTCCGTGTCGCGCGACCGGTTGGCAATGCAGCCTGCCAGCCGCACCTTGTAATTGGCCGATTTCGCCTGAACCGCCGCTATGATGCGGTTCATGGCATAGATGCTGTCAAAGTCATTGGCGGTGACAATCACCGCCTTGTCGGCATGTTGCAGGGGTGCTGCAAACCCACCGCAGACCACATCGCCCAGCACATCAAAAATCACCACATCGGTATTTTCCAGCAGATGGTGCTGCTTCAGCAATTTGACCGTCTGGCCCACAACATAGCCGCCGCAGCCTGTGCCCGCAGGCGGGCCGCCGGCCTCCACACACATGACGCCGCCCCAGCCTTCGGTCACAAAATCCTCGGCGCGCAATTCTTCGGGGTGAAAATCCACCTCCTTCAGAATGTCGATGACAGTGGGCTGCAACCGACCCGTCAGCGTGAAGGTGCTGTCATGTTTGGGGTCGCAGCCAATCTGCAACACGCGCTTGCCCATCGATGCAAAAGCCGCAGACAAGTTGGAACTGGTCGTCGATTTGCCGATCCCCCCCTTGCCATAAACGGAAAACACCATGGCACCATCAATACGGGCCGCCTCGTCCTGATGGACTTGCACCGAACCTTCGCCGTCCAGCCCTCTCAGTTCGGGTATATCATCTCTGGGGCTCATGGGGTTACTTCCTTCATTCTGGTAAAAATATCCCGGGGGGTGGCGGCGCAGCCGCCGGGGGGCGGGCCCCCCATTCCCGTTGCGGGACTGGCTATGCGGGTGGGGGTGCTCATTCTGCGGCAATCCCTTCCACGCGGTCTTCAATCTCATCCGCGGCGTTTTGCAGGGCGGCCAGTGTGGCGGCATCGGGGTGCCAATAGTCGCGCTCGCACGCCTCTATCAGCCGCCCCGCCAGCCGTGCGCTGGCTTGCGGGTTCATCGCGGCCAGACGTCTGCGCATCACCTCGTCCAGCACAAATGTCTCAGACAGGCGCTGATAGACCCACGGCTCCACGGTGCCGGTGGTGGCCGACCAGCCCAGTGTGTTGGTCACCTGCGCCTCGATCTGGCGCACGCCTTCGGATTTATGCACCAGCAGGGCCTCGTAGAATTTCGGGTTCAGGCTGCGCGCGCGGGTTTCCAGCGCGATCTGGTTGCGCAGGCTGCGCACTTTGCCGCTGCCCTTGGTCTGGTCGCCGATATAGACCGGCGTATCTGCACCGCCGCGCGCCCGTTTGATGGCGCGTGCGATGCCGCCCAGCGTGTCAAAATAATGGTCCACACTGGTGACCCCCAGTTCAACGGATTCAAGGTTCTGATAAGCCAGATCCACGGTTTTCAATGTGGCTTTCAGCAATTCCGGCTGGGCTGCGGCCTTGCCGTTCACGCCGTAAGCGAAGCCCTTGCGCGCCTGATAGGCATCGGCCAGTTCATCTTCATGGCCAAAGGCGGAACTGTCCACAAGCTGGTTCACATTGGACCCATAGGCCCCTTCGGCATTGGAAAACACGCGCAGGGCTGCGGTCTCCATGTCAATACCCAGCTCAGCGGCGGTGGCACGGGCATTGGCGCGAATGAAATTCTGCGACTCGTGCTCATCCGCCATGGCTGCTTTCAGCGCCGCTTCGGCCAGCAGGCGGGTTTGCAGGGGCAGCAGGTCGCGGAAAATGCCCGAAAGTGTCATCACCACGTCAATGCGCGGGCGGCCCAGTTCCGACAGCGGGATAAGGTCTGCGCCTGACAGGCGGCCATAGGCATCAAAGCGCGGGCGCGCGCCGATCAGCGCAAGGGCTTGCGCAATCGGTCCCCCGTCGGATTTGATGTTATCGGACCCCCACAGCACCATCGCCACCGAACGCGGGATACTGCGATGGGCCTCAATCAGTTTTTGCGCCTGAATGGCACCTGCGCGCAGCGCGAATGCCGTGGGCATTCGGAACGGGTCAAAGGCGTGGATGTTGCGCCCTGTGGGCACGATCTGCGGCGCGCGGATCAGATCACCCCCCGGAACGGGGGCAATATAGCCCGCACCCAGGGCGTGCAGCAGCCCGCGCATTTCGTGATCGCCCGCAAGATCGGCATCCATCCGCGCGCGGGTGTCATCATCGGCGTCAACCATGGCCAGCAGGCGGGCACGGGTGGGGCCATCCATGGCGCGGCCCATAATGTGCAAGCCTTCCGGGATCAGGGCGTCTTCGACTTCCAGCAGTTTCAGCCACAGGGTTTCGGGCGCGCCCGAAAGGTCCAGTGCAGCGGCTTGTTCGGAAATCAGCGCGTCCAGTTCATCGCGGCCGTCCGCTTCGGTGATGCGCCAGCGGTGCAGGCTGTCTTTCAGATCCTGCAACCCTTTATACAGGCCCGCTGCCGCCACAGGTGGTGTCAGATGGGTGACGGTCACAGCACCGGAACGGCGCTTGGCAAGGCTGGCCTCGGACGGGTTGTTGGCGGCATACAGATAGATATTGGGCAGGTTGCCGATCAGCCGGTCCGGCCAGCAGGTGCGCGCCATACCGGCCTGTTTGCCGGGCATGAATTCCAGCGCGCCATGCATGCCGAAATGCAGCACGGCATCGGCCCCGAACTGGTTGCGCATCCACAGATAGAAGGTTGCGAATGCATGTGTGGGCGCGAAACCCTTCTCGAACAGCAGGCGCATCGGGTCGCCTTCATAGCCGAACACAGGCTGAATGCCGACAAAGACATTGCCGAATTGCGCGCCCAGAACGAACACATTGCGCCCGTCGGATTGCGCACGCCCCGGTGCGGGGCCCCAAACGGCCTCAATCTCGTCCAGCCATGGGGTGTTTGCCACAATCTGGTCGGCGCTGACATGGGCGCACACATTTGCGGGCTGGCCGTAGCGCTGTGCGTTGCCTTCCAGAACCATGTCGCGCAGGGCGTCCACGCTTTCGGGCGGTGTCAGGTCATAGCCGTCGCGGGCCATGGCATGCAATGTGTTGAACAGGCTTTCAAACACCGACAGATAGGCCGCCGTGCCCACGGCACCTGCATTGGGGGGAAACCCGTAAAGAACAATCGCCACCTTGCGCTGCGCTATTTTGCTGCGGCGCAGGCGCACCATGCGCGCGGTTTTATCTGCCAGTGCGCTGATGCGTTCGGGGCAAGGCGACATCGCCTTGGCGGTGGTGTCGGCCATGGGCATGCAGCCGGGGGTGCAGCCGTTGCAGCCGTCCGGGGCATGCCGTCCGGCAAACACTGTGGGGCAGGTGGCCCCGTCAATTTCGGGCAGCGCAATCAGCATGGTGGTTTCCACCGGACCCAGACCCCCACCCGACGATGCCCATTGCCCAAGTGTCTGGAATTCCAGCGGATGGGCGACCATATAGGGCACATCCAGCGCCTTCAGGACGGCAACGGCGGCGGGGCTGTCATTATAGGCAGGGCCACCCACAAGGCTGAAGCCGGTCAGTGACAGCAGCGCATCAACACGGCCCTTGTGGAACGCCTCGATCGCGGGGCGGCCATCAAGGCCCCCTGCAAATCCGGCAATAACATTCAGCCCCTGCGCTTCCAGCGCGCGGATCACGGCGTCATAATGCGCGGTATCGGATGCCAGAATATAGGACCGCATCAACAACAGCCCTACTGTGCCGCGCGCGTCCGCGCGATGTGGCAGATCGGACGGGTTGGTTGTCATGCGTGCGGGCAGATCGGGGTGATAGAGGCCCAGTTCGGGGTAATCAACTGGCGCGCGCGCAGTGATACCCGCCCATTCAGGCCGCGTGGCATAGCGCGAGATCAAAAAGCGCATCATCGATTCAATGTTGTCGTCGGACCCGCCCAGCCAGTATTGCATGGACAAAAACCACGCGCGCAGATCCTGCGCCTTGCCAGGAATGAAACGCAGGATTTTCGGCAACCGGCGCAGCAAGGTCATCTGCTTCTCGCCCGATGCGGGTTTGCCTTTGTCGCCGCCGCCGCGCAGTTTTTTCATGATCTTTGCCAGACCGGTGGCAGGTCTGGACATGTCCAGATCGCCCATTTTGGTCAGTTTGATGATCTGGGGGTCGGAAATGACACCGACAAACGCATCACAGCGCAGGCTTGCGGCTTGCAATTCCGGCAGGCAGGCAGTGACATGTTCTTCGATGAACAGCAGGTTTGCCACAACAATATCGGCCGCCGCGATAGCCGCTTTGGCATGGGCAAGGGCGTCCGGGTCTTCGGCCCATTCGGCGGCTGCGTGAATGGACACTTCCAACCCCGGAAAGTCCTTGCGCAGTTGTGGCAAGACGCGTTCGGCGGGGCCTGCGGCATGCGCGTCAAGCGTGATGACAACGAAACGATAAGGCTGCGGCCGGGTGTGTTGACTATCGAGCATAATGGGCCTTCGCTTCGTACAGGGTGTCGACAGAGATTTCGGACAGGCCCTTTTCCTGTGCAAAACTTTCGGTGTTGCGCCGTGCCTTGCCGCGCACAAAAAACGGAATTTTTTTGAGCTCGCGTTCTGCGCAGGACAGCCAGACGATGTTATCCAGTTCGGGTGGGGCGGATGGCGGGGGCATCGAGCCCCCTTCATCCGCGGCCGCAGGGGCGGCGGGCGCGCTTTGGGGCAGGGGTTGTGCCTTGGCCCCGTGGTGCGACGGGCCTGCCGCATCGTGGAATTCGAAATCATCGCGGAACATGTGCAGCAGGTGTTCTTCCAGCCCCATGACCAGCGGGTGAACCCATGTGTCAAACAGCACATTCGCGCCTTCGAACCCCATTTGCGGCGAATAGCGCGCGGGAAAATCCTGCACATGGACAGGCGCGGAAATGACCGCGCAGGGGATGCCAAGGCGTTTGCCGATATGGCGTTCCATCTGGGTGCCAAGGATCATTTCGGGGGCGGTGGCTTCTATTGCGGCCTCGACCTCCAGGTAATCATCGGTGATCAGCGCCGTCAGGCCGAATTCCTGCGCGAGGGCGCGCAAGGGCCGTGCCTGTTCGCGGTTGTAGCAACCCATGCCGCACACCTCGAACCCCATTTCATCGCGCGCCACGCGTGCAGCGGCCATGACATGGGTGCCGTCGCCGAACAAAAATACCCGTTTGCCGGTCAGATAGGTGCTGTCCACACTGGCTGTCCACCATGGCTGGCGCAGGCGCTGCTCATTGACCGGATTGGTGCTGCCAGACAGCGCGCGCACTTCCTTGATGAACGCGCGTGTCGCGCCAACCCCCAAGGGAATGGTTTTTGTATAGGGCTGGCCAAGGTTCTTTTCACACCACCGCGCCGCGGATTCAGCCGTTTCAGGATAGAGCAGCACATTGAAATGCGCAGCCCCCATGCGGGCGATATCTGCGGGGCTGGCCCCCATGGGTGCTGCCACATTGACGACAACGCCCATTTCAGACAGCAGCGCCGTTATTTCCGCCAGATCGTCGCGGTGACGAAAGCCAAGTGCGGTAGGCCCGATAATGTTGCAACTGATCTGCGCGCTGCGGTCCATCGGGCGGGCAAGCGCGCGGCAGATCTGCAAGAATGCCTCATCCGCGCCGAAATTTTCCTTGCGCTGATAGCTGGGCAGGTCCAGCGCAATAACCGGAACCGGTAGGCCCATGGTTTCGGCCAGACCGCCCGGATCATCCTGGATAAGTTCGGCCGTGCAGGACGCTGCGACCATAATGGCCTGTGGCCGGAACCTGTCATAGGCATCCTGACAAGACGATTTGAACAGCCCTGCCGTGTCGGCGCCCAGATCGCGGGCCTGAAATGTGGTGTAGCTGACAGGCGGGCGGTGGTTGCGCCGTTCAATCATGGTGAACAGCAAATCGGCATAAGTGTCGCCCTGCGGCGCATGCAGCACCATATGCAGCCCCTGCATGGCCGTGGCCACACGCATCGCGCCGACATGGGGCGGGCCTTCATATGTCCAGACGGCCAGCTTCATATCCGGTGCCCCGAGTTGAGTATTTTTGGCAAGATGAAGGCTGTGGTCATGCAAGGTGCGATCATTCGGCGGCCTCCAGGAAATTTGGATGCTGGCGGCCGAGGGCTGCACGGCGGCGCAAGGGGCGCGCAAAAAGCGCGGCCAGATCACCGGCCTGTTCAAAGAAATGCACAGGCGTGAATACCAGCTCGATCGCCCATTTGGTGGCCAGCCCTTCGGCTTCCAGCGGGTTGGCAAGGCCAAGGCCACACACGGTCAGATCAGGGCGCGCGGCGCGCACACGGTCAAGCTGGCGGTCCACGTCCTGCCCTTCGGACAGGGTCGGGCCTGCGGCAATCAGGTCAAGTTCGGGGCCGTGCAATTCGGCGTGCAGATAGGGTGTGCCGATTTCCACGGCAATCATGCCGCATTCGCGCGTCAGAAACCGGGCCAGTGGCACTTCCAGCTGGCTGTCGGGCATGAAGAAAATGCGTTTACCGCGCAGGGTGCTGGCCGCGGCGGCAATGGATTTTTCGGCACGCGCACGGGGGGCTGCGGTGACACGCGCCACCACGTCTGGGGCAATGCCGAATTCTGCGGCAACGGCAGTCAGCCACAGCATTGTCCCTTCGGCCCCGAACGGGAAAGGTGCGGGGATATGGCGCGCGCCACGACCCAGCAATGCCGCATGCGTGTCGCCCAGAAACGGCTGTGTCAGGGCAAATACAGTGTTCGGGCCAATTGCGGGCGCATCCTGCGCGCGCCGCGCAGGCAGGCACCGCACAGGGCCAATGCCCATTTGCGCCAGAAGATCTAGGGCTTGATCCTCGACCACATCGGGCAGGGCACCCACCAGCAGCAGTTCGCGGGCCTGTGTGTCAGGCAGGGTTGGCACCATGGACGCCAGACAGGCATCTTCGCCTTGGGTGAAGGTCGTTTCAATGCCGGAGCCTGAAAAGTTCAGCACCCGCACGTTGGGCGCATGCTGCACGCTAAGACGTTCTGCCGCGCGCGCCAGGTCCAGCTTGATCACCTCGGACGGGCAGGACCCCACCAGAAACAACTGGCGAATGTCAGGGCGGCGGGCCAGCAGGCGGGCCACTTCGCGGTCCAGTTCCTCATTGGCGTCGGCCATGCCGGCCAGATCTTTTTCTTCCAGAATTGCCGTGCCGAAACGGGGTTCGGCAAAGATCATCACGCCCGCTGCCGATTGCAGCAAATGTGCGCAGGTGCGCGAGCCGACGACCAGAAAGAACGCATCCTGCATCTTGCGGTGCAGCCAGATGATGCCGGTCAGGCCGCAAAACACCTCTCGCTGGCCGCGTTCTTTCAGGACGGGGGCGGATTGGCATGTTGTGGGGTCCGTGCTCATCAGCAGGCCCCCAGTCGTGCAACGCGTAACTTCCACAGGAACTGCGCGGCATTCACGGCATAGGCAACATAGGCGACAAGGGCCAGCATCATAAGCTGTTGGGGCTGCATGCTGCCTGCGATTAACGCGACAATATATACGGTATGCAGCGCGATGACCGCGAAGCTGACCATGTCTTCCCAGAAAAACGCATCGGCCAGCAGGTATTGGCCAAACACTTCTTTTTCCCAGATCGCGCCAGTGATCATGATTGCATAAAGCGCAAATGTCTTGATGACGACGGAAACGGTGGCCGCCATGTAGCCTTCACCTGTCACAAGGTAGCGAATAACCAGCGCGGCCGAAATCAGGCAGATAAGGAACTGGACCGGCGCCAGCACGCCTTGCACCATCGTCCAGCGGGATGCGTCGCGCCGGGCGCGCTGTTCAGGCGTGTAAAGTTGCCTGTCCCATCCTTCCGGTTTCATTGCGCATCCTTTCTTGATTCCCATGTAAAATATTAACGGCATAGGCAATTGGGTGTCAATTAAAACTTACACATTTGTGCACACACAAGATGACACGCAAGTATGTGCGCGTTGGGTTTCGAAATCTTAATGTATTGAATTATAAATAAAATACGGGGCTACGCGGAGGGGTCGCCCTGATATGCGTGCATATTGTAAGTTTGGTTTGACAATTCCTTGTCTAGCTGTGAAACTGGACAAGCTTAATATCTAAGATTCAGGGCCATTGCATTTTCAGTGCGTAACCAAGTCTTTTGGACGTGCGCGTGGTTTTGAAATCTGCCGGGGGGGCAGAGATGGAAGGACTTCGTTTAGCGCATTTTGACGACATGACTTCTGGTCAGGCGGTGGTGCGGCAGTTTGCACTTCGGGTTGTGTCGGAGCTTGTTCAGAAATCCGGTGTTCAGTCCGGCGAACCTGATCGGGATTTGCTGAGTCTGATGGTAAGATTGTCCAAAAGTGCTGATCCGGGCATGTTTGCGGCCGTCTATGACGAAATGAAGCGCAGGCGCGTATCTGCGGAACATATTGTCGATATCTATCTGCCTGCGGCCATTTCCAAACTGGGCAACAGTTGGCATGAGGGCGAGCTGGACATATTTCAGGCAACAATCGCCATGGCGCGCCTGCAATCCCTGTTGCGCGAGATTGCACTGGCATGGTTTGCCGACCAGTCCGGCGATTGCCATGACGGGCGCGTGTTTCTGGTGCTGCCGTCCGGCGAGCAGCATAGTCTGGGTGCGATGGTTGCGGCCAATCAGATGCGACGGTTGGGAATTTCGGTTCGGGTAAGTTTGCTGCCCACAGCACGATCCATCGAAGAGGAGTTGTCAGAGCATCGATTTCATGCGGTTTTTGTTTCTGCGTCTAACCGCACGTCGCTGACGACATGTGTTGAACTGGTTAAGACGATTCGCGCCCATTCCGGCAGGGATTTGCCGGTTGCTTTGGGCGGAGCATTGGTGACTTTGTTGCAAAAAGACATGAGTTTGAAGCGCATTGCTGCAATGGTGGGCGCAAATATAGCCACAACGCAGATATCAGAGGCTTTAACTTCCTGTGGTTTGGCCATAAATCACACCAGTGTAGAATAGTCATATGGATCGTGGTCTGCGCAGCAATGGTGGTGCAGATTACAGGAAGGAGCAGGTTTACTGTGTCAAACGAAGGTGCCAGATTCCTTGAAAGTGGCTCGGTGCCCGTCTTCGGTGGGGATTTCTTTTCTGCCGTTCTGACCAGTCTTGCCGATATCTCTCTGCTTATCACGAAAGAAGCTATTGTTCGGGTTATCCATGTCAAGCCTGACGCCGTAAGTTTTGACGGTGTGTCGCGCTGGGTGGGTCAGGATTTCGTGGCCTTGCTGGATTCTGAAAGTGTGCCGAAGTTTCAGGCGCGCCTTGCCGATCTGGTCGAGCGCGCTGACAAAGGCGAAGTCGTTCCTGCGCGTTGGGTGGAAGTGTCGCATGTTGTGAAATCCGGCCAGACGGTGCCTGTGCGCTATGTCATGCACTGGATCGAGGAAAGCGGCGAGATTTTGCTGCTTGGAACTGACCAGCGCCCGGTTCTGGAAATGCAGCAGATGCTGTTGAACGCCCAGATAGCACTTGAACGCGACTATGAAGCGCAGCGGGAAATCGACACCCGATACCGCCTGCTTATGGATTTCACCACAGATGCGGTGGTTCTGGTATCGGCGATGTCGGGCCAGATTGTTGACATGAACCACAATGCGGCGTCTTTGCTGGGCAGTTCGCGCGCCGATCTTATCAAGCGTTCGTTCGCCGACCAGTTTGTCGGACGCGGCAAGGACGAATTGATGGCAACGCTTGATGTGCCATCCTCGATGGATGCCGCCCCCGCCATAGAGGTAGAGGCCAAGGCAGACTCGCGCCGTTTGTTGTTGACCCCCAAGATTTTCCGTGCCGCAGGCGAGCAACTGGCGATTGTCCGCATAAGCGACGTTGCACAAGGGTCATCTGCCGATGGCCGGTTGATGGCCAATCTGCGCCAGCTTTTCCATCGCGGGGTGGATGCGATTGTATTCACCGACAAGGAAGGGTCTATTCTGGCCGCAAGCGAGACATTCCTGAACCTGACCGATGCACCGGGCCTTGCGGCCGTGCGCGGGCGTTCGATGGCTGATTTCCTTAGCCGTGGCATGGTGGACCTGAAAGTGTTGCTGGACAATGCGCGCCGTGCGGGCCAGTTGCGCATGTATTCCACCAAGCTGAAAACAGATTTTGATGCCCGTGTTTCTGTGGAAATATCTGCAACATGGCTGGACGACCGCACTGATCCGGTGTTGGCGCTGATTGTGCGCAATGCGTCCAACGCTGCGGCGCTGCGCGCCGATAACGCAACCCCGGAGGCGAATATGCGCGGCGTGATGGAGCTTGTCGGTTCGTCCACGCTGAAGGATATTGTGTCCGAGACGACGAATGTGATCGAGAAGATCTGCATCGAAACCGCGATCGAGCTGACACGCAACAACCGCGTTGCGGCTGCGGAAATGCTGGGCCTGTCGCGCCAGTCACTTTATGTGAAGCTGCGCAAATATGGCATTCTTAGCCGTGACGAGGCGTAGGCACAGGGCTATGCTGGCCTGAATTTCGGGATCAGCTACAGAAAATTTTCACTGTAATCAGTATCTTCGTGCCTGCCAAACCGCGTCTGGCACGGTGCTTGGCATTTTTGCGCCGGATTGATCTGTGTCAATTAAAGTGGACTATAATAATGTCAATCTAGGTTTACATAACTGGAGGTTGATATGCGAATCGTGTTCGTTCACCCGAATTATCATTCCGGCGGTGCCGAAATCGCTGGCAACTGGCCGCCTGCATGGGTCGCGTATCTGACCGGCTCGCTGCGCGCGGCAGGATTTGATGATATTCATTTCATCGACGCCATGACCAACCATATCGACAGCGACACATTGCGCGCGCGCTTGGCCGAACTTGAACCCGATGTGGTGGGCACGACCGCGATTACGCCATCAATCTATATGGCCGAAGAAGTGCTGCAAATCGCGCGCGAGGTGGCCCCGCAGGCCGTAACAGTGCTGGGCGGCATTCACGCGACATTCATGTATCGGCAGGTTTTAAGTGAAGCGCCATGGATCGACGTGATCGTGCGCGGCGAGGGTGAGGAGATTGTCGTCAACCTTATGCAGGCCATCGCGCAGGGACGCTGGCCCGCTGACCGGCGCAAAATCCGCGGGCTTGCTTTCGCTGAAGGCACGGAAATTGTAGCCACACAGGCGGCATCAACAGTCAAGAATCTGGACGGGATCAAGCCGGACTGGTCTATTCTGGAATGGGACAAATACATCTATGTGCCGTTGAACCGGCGTGTGGCCATTCCCAACATGGCGCGGGGTTGCCCCTTTACCTGTTCATTTTGTAGCCAGTGGAAATTCTGGCGCGATTACCGCGTGCGCGACCCCATAAAGGTTGTCGATGAAATCGAGGATCTGGTTGAAAACCACGGTGTGGGCTTCTTTATTCTGGCCGATGAAGAACCCACCATTAACCGGCGTAAATTCGTGGAGTTTTGTGAAGAACTTATCCGTCGTGACCTGCCCGCGCGCGTGCAATGGGGCATCAATACCCGCGTCACCGACATCATGCGCGACCGCGAATTGCTGGCGCTGTATCGCAAGGCGGGGCTGGTGCATGTCAGCCTTGGTACCGAAGCAGCGGCACAACTGAAGCTGGACCAGTTCAACAAGGAAACCACGGTCGCGGAGAATAAAGAAGCCATCCGCCTGCTGCGCGAGGCTGATATTTTTGTGGAAGCGCAGTTTATCGTCGGGCTGGACAATGAAACGCCTGAAACGCTGGAAGAAACCTATCGCATGGCGTGGGACTGGCAGCCTGATCTGGCGAATTGGGCGATGTATACGCCATGGCCCTTCACGCCGCTGTTTCAGGAACTGCGCGATCAGGTCGAGGTGTTTGACTACTCCAAGTATAATTTCGTGACCCCCATTCTGAAACCCGCTGCCATGACGCGCGGCGAATTGCTGGACGGGGTGATGAAGAATTACCGCCGATTCTACATGCAAAAGGCGTTGTTTCATTACCCGTGGCGCGGCACCGGCTATCGGCGACGGTATCTTTTGGGCTGCCTGAAGGCATTCTTGAAGGCCGGTGTGGGGCGCACGTTCTATGATCTGGGCAAGGCCGGATACTGGGGGCCGCAATCCAGGGACAAGGTCGATTTCCAGTTCGACATGACCCGCACCATCGCAGATGCCCAGATGGCCGATTGGCAGGCCAGCGCGGATGTAAAGGCCAGGGCGGATGAACGCCGCGCCGCGCTTCGCGCCCAAGGCAAGGACCGCGCGGCTGAACGGGCAGCCCTCAAGGCCTGCGGGGGTGGGACGCAGCAGCTTGAAGCCCCGCGCCAGTTCCGCATGCCCAACGGGGCAACTGTTTCACCCCAAACGGTGGAATAGGTGGTCATGGCCACCGCCGCCCGCATTGGCCCGAATGCGGTTTTGCAGCATCTTGCGGTGTTAGATGCGGAAATCGGGGTGGCGTGGCGCGGTGCATTGCTGCATCTGGCCGATGTCCGCGAGCCCCCCGCCACGGCCGGAATGCTGAATGAGGATGAGGTGGCGCGCCTGCATCATGCCGTGCGACTGTATGTGCCAGACCGTGCATCCGCCATTCAGCGTGCGGCAGGGTTGGCCACGGCAGACTACATTCTTGCAAACCGTATTCCACGCGCCGCGCAACTTTTGATTCGCACCCTGCCTGCGCCTTTGGGCGCGCGGGTGCTGGCGGCGGCGATCGCGCGTCATGCATGGACATTCGCAGGGTCGGGGCGGTTTCGCGTGCGCAGCCACGCGCCCCTGTGGTTCGAGATTGCAGACAACCCGCTGGCGCAACACGCCGCGCCCCATCCGGTCTGTGACTGGCATGCTGCCGTGTTCGAGCGGTTATTTGCAACGCTGGTCTGGCCCGCTGCATCTGTGACAGAAACCAGTTGCTGCGCGACAGGCGCGCCATATTGCCGCTTTGTGATTACGCCCCGAAGGGGTGCGGATGGTGCGGTGTCTGCGCCTGCGCGCGCTGCCCCGCAGGGTATGCGGTGGCCTGTCCCGGTGCGTGATCACGGCTGACAGGTGCAAATAACACTTGATGCAAACAAATATGTCAGGCAAAGTTTACAGTATGAGTGAAACGAGTCTAGACACCCAAGCCACACGCCGATCAGGGCAGGGCGCAATGCCCAAGCCTGCCGCGATGCTGGAGCTTATCAAACCCGTGACATGGTTCCCGCCAATGTGGGCCTATCTGTGCGGGATCGTGTCCGTGGGGGTGTGGCCCGACAGCTGGGCGCTGGTGGTGCTGGGTGTGTTGCTGGCCGGTCCTGTTGTCTGCGGCATGTCGCAGGCCGCCAATGACTGGTGCGACCGCCATGTCGACGCCATTAATGAACCGCACCGCCCCATCCCGTCGGGGCGCATTCCGGGCCGGTGGGGGCTATATATTGCGCTGATCATGTCTGCCTTGGCGCTGGGTGTGGGCTGGCAACTGGGGCCTTGGGGCTTTGGCGCTACGGTTGTTGGTGTGCTGGCCGCATGGGCCTATTCCGCCGAACCGGTGCGCGCAAAACGTTCGGGCTGGTGGGGGCCGGGGCTTGTGGGCCTAAGCTATGAAGCGCTGCCGTGGTTTACGGGTGCAGCCGTCATCGCGGCCGGTGCGCCCCGGTTCGAGATTGTGGTGATTGCCGTCCTGTATGGTCTGGGCGCGCATGGCATCATGACAATAAATGATTTCAAAGCGATCGAGGGGGACCGCCAGATGGGGCTTCGGTCCCTGCCGGTGACCCTGGGGCCGGTTGATGCGGCAACGGTTGCGGGCACAGTGATGGTGCTGGCGCAGCTGCTTGTTGTGGTCTTGTTGCTGATCTGGGGCGCGCCCGTTCATGCAGGGGCCATCGCGCTTGGCATCGGTGTGCAGATCTGGGCGCTGGGGCGCTGGCGGCAGGACCCTGCGCGCCTTGCACCGTGGTTCAACGGCACGGGCGTTGGCCCTTATGTGCTGGGCATGATGGTGGCGGCGTTTGCGCTGCGGGGGATTGGCGCATGACGCTAAGCTGGGTGCAGATCGTCCGCCTTGGGCTGGTTCAGGCCTGTCTGGGCGCGATTGTGGTGCTGATGACATCCACGCTGAACCGGCTGATGGTGGTGGAACTGGCGCTGCCGGTGGTGCTGCCGGGCGCATTGGTGGCACTGCATTACGGCGTGCAGATCACGCGGCCCAACTGGGGCCATCTGGCCGATCAGGGGGGCAACCGCACGCGCTGGATTATTGCGGGCATGGGTATTCTGGCCCTTGGGGCCTTGGGCGCAACGCTGGCCATTCCGGTGCTGGAGTCCAGTTTCGCACTTGGGCTGGCGTTGTCAGTGCTGGCTTATGCGGTGATCGGGCTGGGCGTGGGCGCATCGGGCACGTCCCTTCTGGCGCTGCTGGCCACGGCCACGGCGCAATCGCGCCGCCCTGCGGCAGCGACAATCACATGGTTGATGATGATTGCAGGCATTGCCCTGACCGCGATTATGGCGGGCAAGTATCTGGACCCTTACAGCCATGCGCGCCTGTTGGTGATTGTCGCGGTCATCTGTTCAGGGGCGTTCGGACTGACTGTGCTGGCCGTCTGGGGGATTGAACGGCGGGTGATTGCCCGCGCAGCGCCTGCGCCAATACGCTTTCGCGACGGAATGCGCGATATCTGGGCCGATACCCGCGCGCGGCATTTCACCTTTTTCGTGTTTCTGTCGATGACCGCGTATTTCATGCAGGAACTGATCCTGGAACCCTATGCGGGTTTGGTGTTCGGGTTCACACCGGGGCAATCGACGCAAATGTCGGGCGCGCAGAATGGCGGTGTGTTTCTGGGCATGGTGCTGGTTGGGGTTGCGGCAACGGGGCTGCGGCTGGGGTCGTTGCGGGTTTGGGTGGTTTCCGGCTGCACGGGGTCCGCGTTGACGCTGGTTGCAATTGCGGGGGCAGCCTTGTGGGCGCTGCCTTTGGTGCCGCTGGTGGTTGCGTTGGGGTTCTTCAACGGGATGTTCGCGGTCGCGGCCATCGGGTCGATGATGCAGCTTGCGGGCGAAGGGCGCGACAAGCGCGAAGGCACGCGCGTGGGGCTTTGGGGCGCATCACAGGCGATTGCGGCAGGCTTTGGCGGGCTGACAGGGGCCGCGCTGGTGGATCTGGCCCGCAGCCTGTTGCCTGTGGCGGATGCGTTTGGGGCCGTGTTCCTGTTTCAGGCCGTAATTTTCATCGCGTCGGCCCTGCTGGCTGCACGCATCATGACACCGCGCGACACTGCGCTGCTGGTTCCGGGGGAATAAGCGATGGAATATGACGTCTTTGTTGTGGGGGGTGGCCCGTCCGGTGCCACGGCAGCCGATGATCTGGCGCGCGCAGGCCACAAGGTGGCACTGCTGGACAGGGCAGGGCGTATAAAACCCTGCGGGGGCGCCATTCCGCCCCGCGCAATCGCGGATTTTGAAATCCCCATGACGCAGCTTGTCGCCCGGATCACCACAGCGCGGATGATTTCGCCCACCGGTCGCATGGTCGATATTCCCATCGAAAACGGCTTTGTCGGTATGGTGGACCGGCAGGATTTTGACGAATTCCTGCGCCTGCGGGCAGTGGGAAATGGGGCCACGCGGCTGACGGGAACCTATCTGCGGATAGACCGCGACAAGGACGGCACGCATGTTGTCTGGCGTGACAAGACCAGCGGAGAGGAGATGCGCAGCGCCACACGGCTGGTGATCGGCGCAGATGGCGCGCGCTCCAACGTGGCTCGCGCCGAGGTGCCGGGCGGCGACAAGATACCCTATGTCATTGCCTATCACGAAATCATCAAGGCCCCGCCCGCCAATGACCGCTATGACCCCGACCGCTGCGATGTCATTTATGACGGGCGCATCAGTTCGGATTTCTACGGCTGGGTGTTCCCGCATGGCAAACATGTCAGCGTGGGCATGGGCACCGAAATAGGTGGCGCGGACCTGAAGAAAGCAACGGCTGACCTGCGCGCCATGTCGGGCCTGACAGGGTGCGAAACCATCCGGCGCGAAGGCGCGCCGATTCCGCTGCGTCCGATGGACCGCTGGGACAATGGCCGCGATGTGGTGCTGGCCGGTGACGCCGCAGGCGTCGTGGCCCCCAGTTCGGGCGAGGGGATCTATTACGCCATGGTCGGCGGGCGCGTGGCCGCAACTGCGGCACAGGCGGCGCTGGCCAGTGGCCGCGCACGCGATCTGGCGCTGGCGCGCAAGCTGTTCATGCGCGACCACAAGACTGTGTTCAAGGTCTTGCGTTCCATGCAGGATGCCTATTACAAATCCGATGATCGGCGCGAACGCTTTGTCAGCCTGTGCCATGACATTGACGTGCAGCGTCTGACATTCGAGGCCTATATGAACAAGAAACTGGTGGCCGCCCGCCCGCTGGCGCATATCAAGATCGGGGTGAAGAACCTGTTGCATCTGTCGGGGCTGGTCCGGCCCGGTTTCACATGAGTGGCGCATTGATCCCTGCGTGGGAAAACGGACAACTGGTGCCTGTCGACAAGCTGGAGGTTCACCAGCGCGGCCTGAAGCACAAGGCGATTTCCATCTTTGTGACCGAAGGCGCGCGTGTCTTGCTGCAACGCCGCGCCTTGGGCAAATATCACACGCCCGGATTGTGGACAAACACCTGCTGCACCCATCCCCATTGGGACGAGGATGACCAGAGCTGCGCCACGCGTCGCTTGCGCGAGGAACTGGGCATTACCGGATTGCCCCTGACCCATGTTGCGGAAATCGAATACCGCGCCGATGTGGGCGGCGGGCTGATTGAGCATGAAGTCGTGCAGGTGTTCACCGCGCAGGCCATGGCCGACCTTACGGTTATTCCCAACCCTGATGAAGTGGCCGCGACCGACTGGATCAGCCTGCAGGCCCTGCCCGCGATTGTGGAGCGGTCCCCTGACCGGTTCACCCCATGGCTGCGCATCTATCTGCGTGATCACGCAGACCGGATTTTCAGCCCCGCGGCGGAATGTGCAGGCAACCGCTAGGAATGCCTGCAAGGCAGTTCAGGCAAATTGCGGATTACGCCTTAACACAGACGCATTCAGCGCCCCCGCAATGGTAACCCATAGCAGATAGGGTGCCATCAGCGCGCCCGCGACCATGTCGAACATCCAGAAGCTGACGGTTGTGGCAGCAACAGACAGCCACAAAAAACCAAGCACGACAAGGGCGGCGCGCATGCGCTTCAGCCCGAAAAATACCGGTGACCATAGCGTGTTGAACGCGATCTGCAACGCCCAGAAAGCAAGCGCCTGCTGTGTGCCGGAAATCATGCCTATGCGCATGGCGGCATAGGACATGGCCAGATATACTGTGGTCCAGACCAGCGGAAAGACAAATCCCGGCGGGGTCCAGCGGGGTTTGTCCAGATCGTCATACCATTTTCCCGGCTCGAACATCGCGCCTGTTGTTGCTGCTGCGGCGGTTGCGGCCAGAAAGGTCAAAAAAAGTAGCCAATCCATAAATGTATCATCCTTTGCCGCAGGGGCGGCTGTGCCTTTGTTTTGACCTAAAGGGGCATCCGTACCGGATGCAAGCCTTTACTTGGGCGCCCTTGCGGGCGCGGCGGGTGCGTGGCGCGGGCGTGACAGCACCTGTCACGCGCTGCGCCGGTTTGCGGCCATGTAATGGCGGCGCGCCGACAAATCGCGCGCGCGCAGGCGCGCCATGGCATCAATCAGGGTCTGGGACCGCTGGCTGGCGCCGGTGTCATGGCTTGCGGCATCGACCAGAAACCGGATTTCGGGCAGGGGGCCTGCGTGCAATGTCGCCGGTTGGGGCTGGATCACGCTTAATCCGGCCTGCATTGCGGACAGTGCCAGCCAGCCAAGTTTCAGCGCCTTGCCGGTATAGGCGCGGCGGGTCACGCTGTCATGGCCTTGTGCGCGGATCGCGCCCCCGATCCCGCAATAGATATGGCGCGCGGCAAATATGCCGGGTCGGCAGGCCAGCGGCAGTGCTGAAATGCCCGCGCTGGCGCGCTGATACAGGTGGTCGGCTTCATTCAATAGCTGTGCTGTCATTGCGCATATTTCGGGGTGCGGGATGGGGGTGCGCAGAAAACGGTCGGGGCACATTCCTGCATCTTCAAACCACGCAAGCGGCAGATACAGCCGCCCGTTGCGCGCATCCTCGCCTATGTCGCGGGCAATATTGGTCAGCTGCATAGCAAGGCCCAGATCGCAGGCGCGCGCCAGCCTGTCGCGGTCGCGCACGCCCATAAGCACGCACATCATTGCGCCCACCACGGCGGCAACGCGCGCGGCATAATCCAGCAGGTCCGAGAAGGTGGCGAAACGCCGCCCTTCGGCGTCCCATGCCAGCCCTTCCAGCAGGGCATCGGGCAGCGCGCGGGGCAGGTCATGCTGCACCACCATCGCGGCAAAGGCGCGGTCAATGGGGGCATCATGGGGCTGGCCAGCATAAGCGCGCTCCAGCCGGTCTTGCAGGTGAAGCACGGCGCGCACCGGATCATGCCCTTCGTCGACGGCATCATCGGCCAGACGGCAAAACGCATAAAGCACAAGCGCGGGATCGCGCAGGCTGGCGGGCAGCAGGCGCGAGGCCGCGTGAAAACTGCGCGAGCCGGTGCGGATGGCGGCGCGGCATGCGTCCATGTCGGGCGCAGCGATACGGGACATGCCGGTCATTCTGCGGCCATCGGCAGGGCTATGGGCGGTGCAGGGTCCGGCACAACCTGCGCCAGCACTTCGGCGCTGCTGATCACACCGGGCAGCCCTGCGCCCGGATGCGTGCCAGCCCCCACCAGATACAGGCCCGGCAGTTCTTCCGAGATGTTATGCGGGCGGAACCATGCGCTTTGCAAAATGCGCGGTTCAATCGAAAACCCCGCCCCCAAGGGCGACAAGTAGCGGTCGCGGAAGGTTTCGGGCGTGAAGACAAGGCTTTCGCTGATATGGTCTGACAGGCCCGGCAACAGGCGGTCTTCCAGCATCGCCAGCATTTTGCGGCGGTAAGGTTCCTGCTGGGTCGTCCAGTCAACGCCGTTGTCATGCCCCAGATGCGGCACGGGGCTAAGGACATAGAAGGTATCATCACCTTCGGGTGCCACGGACGGGTCGGTGACCGAAGGGCGGTGGACATACAGGCTCATGTCATCGCACAGATGGCCGCGAATGAAGATGTCCTTGATATGGCCGCGGTAGCGCGGGCCGACCAGAATTGTATGATGGCCCACGTCGCGCCACATATTGCGTGTGCCGCGCGTGCCGAAATACCACACGAACAGTCCCATCGACCAGCGGCTGCGCTTCAGTCTCGCATCATTCCAACGCTTGCGCGGGCGGTTGCGCAACAGGCGGGTATAGGTGTGACCGGCATCTGCGTTCGATACGACGATATCGGCCTGCACCACCGTGCCATCCATCAGGCGGACACCAGCCGCGCGGCCATGCCTGACAATGATTTCGTCTATTTCCGTGTTCAGGTGAACGCAGCCGCCCTGTGTGCGCACCACATTTGCCATGGCGTTGGCAATCGCCTGCACGCCGCCCATGGCGTAGTGCACGCCAAAAGACTTTTCCAGATGGCTGACCAGAATATACATGGATGTCACGTTAAACGGATCACCCCCGATGAACAGCGGATGAAAGGACAACGCAAAGCGCAGGCGCGGGTCGCGCACGCGGGCTGCGGCATGCGCATAAACCGACCTGTCGGCGCGCAGCCAGACAAAGCGCGGCAAGGCTTTGATCAATTCCCACAGCTGGTGCATCGGGCGGCGGCCCAGATCTTCATAGCCGAACCAGTAGCGCGCTTTCGCGTCCTTCAGGAACTTGCGATAGCCTGCCAGATCATCGGGCGACAGGCGCGCGACTTCGCCCTCCATCGCGTCATCGTCCTGAACCGCGGCAAAGGTCGACCCGTCCGGCCAGCGGATTTCATAGAAAGGGGTCATGGGTTTCAGGGTGACGTCGCGGTCAAAATCACGTCCGCAGGCAGCCCATAATTCCCGCAGCCCTTGCGGCACGGTCACAATGGTCGGGCCAAGGTCGAACCTGTGCCCGCCCTGTGTGATGGACGATCCACGCCCGCCGGGCCGGTCCAGCCGGTCGATCACGCTGACACGGTAGCCTTTGGCCCCCAGCCGCATGGCCGAGGCCAGCCCACCCAACCCCGCGCCAATGATGATGGCGTGGTGCGGTGCATCAGAATCAGACATAGGCGTTTCCCGTTCCTTGGTGGTGTCATCAGCTTACACAGATGCAATGTGTCAATCAAGGTTTACATTCTTATTCTTTACACATACAGCGGAATATGACAACCTAAGTTTACACTTGCAGATGGGAATCGCCATGCAAACGATCACGCTCTGCCTTTTCCGGTTTGACCGGACGGCTGCGCGGCTTTGGGTTCTGGGCCAGATGGTGGCGGCGCGTGTGGCGCTTGCGCGCCAGCCGGGGTTGGAATTCTGGAAGATTTGCGGCTCTGGCACTGGGCAGGGGTTTACCCCGCGCCCGAATTGGGGCGTTTGGGCCATTCTGGGCGTTTGGGGCACGCATGCGGGAGCGCAGCAAGGGGTGGCCAGCGGCGCATTCGCACGTTGGGGCCAGCGCGCCGATGAAAGCTATACGTTGTTTCTGGAACCCTACTCTGCGCGCGGGCGCTGGTCCGGTCGCGCGCCGTTTCGCCCCGAAGGTGTGGCGGATGGTCCAGTGGCTGCACTGACGCGCGCATCGTTACGCCCCGCGCGGGCGTTACGGTTCTGGGGGCAGGTGCCTGATATTTCCGCCAAGGTGGGGTCCGACCCCAATGTTATGTTCAAAATCGGCATCGGGGAAATGCCGCTGCTGCGACAGGTCACGTTTTCGGTCTGGCCCGACGCAGGCAGCATGGCCGCATTTGCCCGCCGTGGCCCACACCAACAAGCCATCCGCGCCGTCCGCGAGGAGCGCTGGTTTTCCGAAGAACTGTACGCCCGTTTTCGCATTTCCGCGCGCAAGGGCACATGGCAGGGCCGCGACCCGCTGGACCCTGCCGTATTCACACAGGAGGCCGCATGACGCCCTTTCCGTTTTCTGCCATTGTCGGGCAGGATGAAATGAAAACCGCAATGATCCTGACCGCGATTGACCCCAGAATTGGCGGTGTTCTGGTGTTCGGGGACCGTGGAACCGGCAAATCCACGGCAGTGCGTGCGCTTGCGGCCCTGTTGCCGCCCATAGACATGGTGGCGGGCTGCCCGTGCAATTCCGCCACGCTGGCCGATTGCCCCGATTGGGCGGGCATAACGCAGGCAGTGGTCGTCACACGGCCCACGCCGGTTGTGGATATGCCGCTTGGTGTGAGTGAGGACCGTGTAACAGGCGCGCTGGATATTGAGCGTGCCCTGACGCGCGGCGAAAAGGCGTTTCAGGCGGGACTACTGGCGCGGGCCAATCGCGGGTATCTGTATATTGATGAAGTGAACCTGCTGGAAGACCACATTGTAGATCTGTTGCTGGATGTCGCGCAATCGGGCGAGAATGTCGTTGAACGCGAAGGGCTGTCCATTCGCCACCCTGCGCGGTTTGTGCTTGTGGGGTCGGGCAACCCCGAAGAAGGCGAATTGCGCCCGCAGCTTCTGGACCGTTTCGGCCTGTCGGTCGAGGTCAGCAGCCCGCGCGAGATCGAAACCCGCATCGAGGTGATGCGCAGGCGCGATGCCTATGAAAACGACCATGCAGCATTCATGGCGCATTGGCAGGCAGAAGATGCAGACTTGCGTGCGCAAATTCTGGCTGCGCGCGCCGCACTTGCGGGTGTTCAGGTGTCCAATGTGGCGCTGCATGATTGTGCATCCGTATGTCTGGCGCTTGGGTCTGACGGGTTGCGGGGTGAACTGACATTGCTTGCTGCGGCGCGCGCCATGGCGGCCTTCGCGGGTGCAGATGCAATCACGCGCGAGCATATTCGCGCGGCAGCCCCCATGGCGCTGCGCCACCGTCTGCGCCGTGACCCGCTGGACGAGGCAGGCACCGGCGCCCGCGTTGCGCGCCAACTGGCAGAGGTGTTGCCCTGACCCCCTTTGACGACACCAGCGGCCCGTCCGGCCGCCCCGGTCCACAGCCGGACCCCATGGAAGACCCATGGGCGCGGGTTACTGTCGCGCTGACATTGCTGGCCGTGGACCCGGCAGGCTTGCGCGGGTTGTGGCTGCGCGCGCGGGCAGGTCCGGTGCGCGCACGGGTGCAGGACGCACTGGTGGCCTTCGCGCCGCGCAAACTGCACCCTAGTATTAGTGATGACGCGCTTTTCGGCGGGCTGGATCTGGCCGCGACACTGGGCACGGGCACCATGCACCACCATGCGGGTCTTCTGGGCGAAGGGGGTATACTTGTGCTGACCATGGCCGAACGCTGCCCGCCCGCGCTTGCCGTGCGGCTGGCGCAGGCCCTTGATGCCCAAACCGATCTTGGCCTGATTGCCCTTGATGAAACCGCGCAGGACGGCGAAGGGCTGGCGCCTGCATTATGCGAACGCCTTGGCCTGTTTCTTGATCTGGACGCGCTGGCATGGGCCGATACGGGGCCATTTGCCCTGCCCATGGACCAGATTACGCAGGCGCGCGCACGCCTGTCGCAGGTGCGTATCACGCATGATGCGCGCACGCAGGTGACGGGCGTTGCAGCGGCCCTTGGCATAGACAGCATGCGCGCGCCCTTGTTGACGCTGGCTGCCGCGCGGGCGCATGCGGCTTGGCGCGGCGCCACAGAACTGGACGCGCAGGATCTGGCACTTGCTGTCGCGCTGGTGCTGGCGCATCGCGCGACTGCTGTGCCTGACGCGCCCCCTGATGATACGCCGCCACCCCCGCCCCCCCAGCCGTCGGATGATGCTGCCCAAACACCGCCCGACACGGACGGCGCGCAAGACATCCCCGACGATATGCTGATTGACGCGGCACGCGCGGCGCTGCCTGCGGGCGTGTTGGCGAAATTGCAGGCCGGTCGTGTGGCGCGCGCGGTGCAGGGCCAGTCCAGTTCGGGCGCTGTGCGCAAGTCCAAACGCCGCGGGCGGCCCTTGCCATCGCGCGCGGGCGCGCTGGATTCGGCAGGCCGTGTCGATGTGGTCGCAACCCTGCGTCAGGCGGCCCCGTGGCAGAAACTGCGCCGCCAGTCCCGCCCCGATGCGCGGGCAGGGCAGGTGTTGCTGATGCCGTCAGACATTCGCGTCAGGCATTTTCGCGCGCAAACCGACCGCGTGCTTATATTCGTGGTCGATGCGTCGGGGTCCAGTGCCCTGGCGCGCCTTGCAGAAGCCAAGGGCGCGATTGAGTTGATGCTGGCAGATGCCTATGCCACGCGTGACCATGTTGCGCTTGTCAGCTTTCGCGGCAGGAATGCTGACCTTAGTCTTGCGCCCACGCGGTCACTGGTTCAGGCAAAACGCCAACTGGCAGGCCTGCCCGGTGGCGGGGGCACGCCCTTGGCGGGCGGCTTGCAGGTTGCGCTGGAAACGGCGCTGCATGCGCGCGGCCATGGCATGGCCCCCACCTTGGCGCTGCTGACGGACGGGCGCGGGAACATCGCGCTGGACGGCAGCGCGGACCGCGCGGCTGCGGGCACAGATGCCGTGCAGCTGGCGCAGTTGATTGCGCGGCAGGGCATTCCCGCGCTGGTTATTGATACGGGCCTGCGCCCGAACCCGCATCTGGCCAGTTTGTCCGCGCATATGGGGGCCACACAGATTGCGTTGCCACGCGCGGATGCGCGCGCATTATCGGCGACACTTTCCGCCGCATTCGGGGATTAGAGGATGCGTGCTGTCCCGCAAGATTGGCCGCTATGCGAATATTCCCAGCTTATCCGCTGCCGTCCGCATGAATGGCATGTCCAGATTGCGGGCACGGGGCCGGATGTGCTGCTGCTGCATGGGGCGGGCGCGTCCGGCCACAGTTTTCATCGCCTTATGGGGCATATGCCCGGCTGTCGCCTGATTGTGCCCGACCTGCCCGGGCAGGGCTTTACGCGCGCGGGTGGTCTGATGCGGCTGGGGCTGGATGCTATGGCAGATGACCTTTGTGCGCTGTGCGAAGATCAGGGGTGGCGGCCGGTTGCAATTATTGGCCATTCGGCAGGGGCTGCGGTTGCCCTGCGCATGACCGAAATGATGCGCCGCCCCCCGCGTGCCGTTGTCGGCATAAATTCCGCCCTTGGCCCATTTGACGGATTTGCGGGCTGGCTGTTTCCGAAACTGGCGCGCGCGATGGCGGGCAGCCCCTTTATTGCCGCGATTGTGACAAGGCTTTCGTCGAAGCGCAAACAGGTTGAAAAACTGCTGGAAGGCACAGGCTCGCCGCTGGATGAAGACGGCATAGCGCTGTATCAGCGCCTTGTCAGCCGCACGTCCCATATCGAGGGGACATTGGGCATGATGGCGCAATGGGATCTGGAACCCCTGCTGGAGCGCTTGCCGCAGATTACCGTGCCTACGCTGCTGATTGCATCGCGCGGGGATCTGGCGGTGCCGGTGCAGGTGTCGCGTCAGGCCAGCCAGCAACTTGCGCGCGCGCAATATGTGGAACTGGCGCAGGGCGGGCATCTGGTGCATGAGCAATTCCCCGATGCGGTGGCGGCGCTGATTGTGCCCTGGCTGGCAGAGCATCAGGGTAATCTAAGCGTGGTGCCCGACGGGAGAGAGCCACCGCAGTGACGCAAGGTTCGACGCGGGGGCTTGGGTGCGCCTGATTTTGGGCCAAAGCGGTCATGCGCACTTGGATATAGCCCGCGCCAGCGGTGGGCCGCGGGACGGCCCGCCGATGGCGCGGGCCACCTGCGGCCTTTGCTCCGCGCCTTGGGACGCTCCCCAATGACCGCTTCAGACCATTATCCGGCAGTGAAATTCCAGCGCGCCCTGCGCGGGACGCGCAGCGCCAGCATGGGTTTTAACAGCGGCTGCGCATAGCGGCGCAAATTCAGCGCTTCATGCACGCCAACCGCTTGTTCCCCGTCGATACAGGTGCGCATTGCAGACCGCGTGTAAAACGGCGCATCCAGCATGGCCAGTTCCTGACGCGGCTGAAAACCGGCGTCGGCGCGCGTTTCACGCCGTACGGCCCACAGGCTGCGTGCGATGCGCGCGCGGGGCGGGGGGACGACATGCTCACTCCGGCCATCGGGGTGGAAATGCAGCGCCACAGTCTCGGACTGCCCGTTGCGCAGGATGGCATCGTAAAAGCACCGTGTGCCGCCTTTGTGGGGGAAACGGCCCCATGTCCAATAGTTGAAATCATCTTCCAAAGCATGGGTGCCGTAATTGGAATCAAAATAGCCATGCCCCGACCAATGGTGTCCGGGGTCCAGTGCGACATCAATGCGGGCAATGGGCGCGAAGGGTTGCCAGCGGTGGCGTCCATCGGGCGTCAGGTCATAATTCTGGCCAAACAGCACTTCGGGATGCAGGGTGATTGTGCCGCGCACGCGGCTGACAAGGGGCGGGGATGACACCTCGTTGACATCTATCAGCAGTTTGTCCCCGTCCCAACGCATGGAACTGGGACCAACCTGCAACATATCGGGGCTTTGGCGCAGCGCGGTGCGCCCGCGGTCCGTCATGGTAAACCGCGATTTCGACCCATAGGTCGCCACATTGATGCAGCAATGGTTTTGCGGATCGCGCCGCCCTGACCACCGATACCAAGGCGAAAACACCGAACCTATAAAGCCAATGACAGAAACCGCACTTTTGCCGTCATCACTTAACCCGTCGACATACCACCAGTGATAGCCGTCGGGCGCGACATTGGCGCTGAAATCCGGTCGGCCAGTGCCGCGCGCGCGGCATGCTGGCCCGACAGCGCGGCCATCGGCACCCCCGCCCCCGGATGCACCCCGCCGCCCGCCAGATACAGGCCCGCTAGTCGGGTGCGGGTGTGCGGGCGCTGGAATGTCGCCATCGCCCCTTTCGGGCTTAGGCCATACAGCGCGCCCTGACTGTGCGGGAACAGCGCTGCGAAATCCAGCGGGCGCGTCAGCACCGTCGGCGTGGCGGCTGGCGTCAGGTGCAGGCCGAAACGGGCCAGCCGGGCAAGTGGGTCGGTCGGGCATGGTGGCAGGTCTTTCTGTCCGCCCGCGCCGGTGGGCGGGGCATTGACGATAAGTTGAAACCGTTCCGGCCCGTCAGGCAGGCCAGCGGCGCGATCTTGTGCGCAAACGTAAATCGTGGGGTTTTGTGGCCAATCGCCCTGCGCAAGCGGGCCGAACTCCTGCGCTGGGTCAGCGCCGAAAAACACATTGTGATAGGCCAGCGCATGGCGCCCAAGGCCCTGCCCGCGAATGGTTGCCGCAAATGTCCAGACATCGGCAGACAGGCTGCGCGGCAATATCTGCTGTGGTTTGGGCGCGCCCTTATGGTGCCCAAGCAGCGCGGGCAGGGCGGCGGGGTCGCCATTGAACACCACTTGATTGGCCTGAACTGTTTCCCCGCCACTTAGGCGCAGCCCGCTGACCGTGTCGCCTGTGGTCACAATCGCGCGCACCGGACAGTCCAGCCGCAACGTGCCGCCCAGCCGGATCAGCAAGTCAGCAAGCACCTGCGCAAGCCGCACCATACCGCCCTGAACGGCCCAGACACCTGCCGCTTCGGCCTGCCATATCAGCCCCAGAACCGCCGGTGCCAGCAACGGGTTGCCGCCCACATATGTAGCATACCGCCCGAACAACTGGCGCAGATGGGGGCTGGCAAACCGTCGGTCCAGCATCTGTTGCAAGGTCCGTCCCGGCACCAGCCAGGGCAGGGTTGCGGGGCGGCGCAATGCGGCGCGTGCCGCTGCAAACACCCTTGGGCGGGGGGCATACATGATGGGGGATTTGAACGATTCGTATAACGCCGCACTTTGCGCCGAGAAGTGCCGGAACTCCCGTTCGGCACGCGACCCGAAGGCGGTCGCAATCGCCTGTGCGTTGGTATTCTGGCAGCTTGTCAGGTCCAGTCGGGTGCCATCGGTCCAGAAATGCCGTGCCAGAACCGGCAGCGGGATCAGCGTCAAGTGATCCTCCAGCCGCGTGCCAGCCGCTTCAAACACCTGCTCCAGCACGGGCCGCAGTGTCAGCACTGTTGGCCCCGCATCCACCGGACCGGCGCTGCTGGGCGTGGTGCGGATTTTCCCACCGGCCCATGAATGGGCCTCGAACACGGTGACATTGCGCCCCTGTGCGGCCAGATGAATGGCCGCAACCAGCCCGCCAATGCCAGCGCCGACAATGAGGATGGAGTCTTTTTTGCAGTTCATGGCGGGAATTCTTGACTCTTTCATCGAAGCTGTCCAGTTTAAGTTACACTATGATGTCGAAAATATGTGACATACAGCGGCGCAAGGGGGCCAGAATGGAACTTAGCACACGGATAGACAAGGCGATGACAGCGGCCATTGCACAGGCACAGGGCGCTGCTGGCAATCCAGATGCCGTACCCGGACGGCTGGCCGCCGCACTGAATTATGCCGTTACCCCCGGCGGGGCGCGCATCCGGCCCACGATATGCCTGTCCGTGGCGCTGGCCTGTGGCGATGACCGGCCAGACCTTGCAGAACGCGCCGCAGTCGCGCTGGAGCTTATTCACTGCGCCAGTCTGGTGCATGACGACTTGCCTGCATTCGACAATGCCAGTTTCCGGCGTGGAAAGCCAACAATTCATCTGGCATTTTCCGAACCACTGGCCGTGCTGACAGGCGATAGCCTGATCATTGCGGGCTTCGATCTGCTTGGCGGTGCGGCCCCTGCCGATGCCTTGCGCGCCCTGCGTCTGGTGCAGTTGCTGGCACGTCATACTGGCATGCCGCATGGCATTTGTGCAGGGCAGGCGTGGGAAAGCGAACCACGCGTTGATCTGCGGGCCTATCACCGTGCGAAAACGGCTGCGCTTTTTGTGGCCGCCACGCAGATGGGGGCTTTGGCCGCCGGTCATGAACCCGACCCGTGGGAAGAACTTGGCGCGCGCATTGGCGAGGCGTTTCAGGTGGCCGATGACCTGCGTGATGCGCTTTATGATGAAAACACGCTGGGCAAACCCGTTGGGCAGGACGTGGCCTATGCACGCCCTTCCGCTGTGGAAGAACTGGGCGTTCAGGGGGCGGTCAAGCGGCTGCATGACATTCTGGGCGGCGCAATCGCGTCGATCCCGTCCTGTCCGGGTGAAGCGCGGCTTGCGCAGCTTGTGCGTGTCTATGCCGAACGCATGACGCCGGTCGCGCCCGTTCGTGCCTGAGGGCGCGACGGGCGGCGCACCCCCGCCCGCGCCACCAAGGCCCGCTGGTATATTGAACCGGCTGGCGTCATCGCCCCGATTTCAGGCTATTGCAGAACGCGTACCCATCCTGCGCGGCATTGCGCGGCGCGAAGGGGCGGCGCTGTTCGATCTTATGCAAGGCTTTGTCAACAGCCAGATGCTAGCCGCGCTGGTGGAATTGCGCGTGCTGCATCTGCTGGCCGACGGCGGGGCCACAGCCGACGCGTTGGCCGCGCGCCTGAATGTGCCACCGGACCGTATGGCGGTGCTGTTGCAAGCAGGTGCGGCTATGCGATTGTTACGGCGCAAAGGGGCCAGGTTCTATCTTGCGCGGCGCGGTGCGGCGTTTCTGGGCGTTGCAGGGCTGGAAGATATGGTGCGCCATCATGCGGTTTTGTATGGTGATCTGGCCGACCCGGTGGCATTTATCCGCGGTGAAACAACGCCAGCGCTGGCAGAATTCTGGCCCTATGTGTTTGGCGCATCCGGCCCCATGGCCCCCGAAATCTCGGCGCGGTATTCGCGGCTTATGGCCGACAGCCAGACCCTTGTTGCACAAGAAGCGCTGCGTGTGCTGCCCCTGAAGGGGGCCGCGCATTTGCTGGATGTGGGGGGCGGCACGGGTGCATTCCTGCGTGCGGTGCATGCGCGCTATCCGGCGCTGGAACTTTCGTTGTTTGATCTGCCTGATGTTGTTGCCATGGCCGATCTGCCCGCCAATGTTGGCCGCCATGGCGGTTCATTCCGCGATGATCCGTTGCCGCAGGGGGCGGATGTCATATCGCTTGTGCGGGTGCTGTATGATCACCGTGATGACACTGTGCGCGCGCTGTTGCACAAGGTATTTGCCACATTGCCCGCAGGCGGGCGGGTGCTGGTAATCGAACCGATGTCAGGCGGCGCGCGCCCCGATCCGTATACGGATGTGTATTTTTCAGTTTACACAATGGCCATGCAAACCGGGCGAACGCGCAGCGCGCAAGAGATTGCGACCCTGCTGAAAGACGCCGGTTTTGCAAAGATCACGTCAGTCAGGACGCGCAGAAGTTATGTTTCTGCCGTAATTGCAGCACAGAAACTGTAACTCTGGCCTGTCATCTTCAAAATAACTGTCAATAATAATTGACACTATGATATGTATCAGTAAGATTACACATAGGGAAAGTGAGTCGACAGCGAAGCAGGTTGCATCGCGGGGTCACAGCCCGGAGGATTTCTGTGCAAACTGATGCCATCATCCTGAAAGCCCCCCGCCAGCTGTCGCTGGGACGTGTCGCGCTGAACGCAGCCGGGTCGCAGGACCTTGTGGTTCGCATCACGCATTCGGGCATCTCGACAGGGACGGAACGGTTGTTCTGGTCCGGCCAGATGCCGCCCTTTCCGGGCATGGGCTACCCGCTTGTGCCGGGCTATGAGGCGACTGGTGTGGTAGAGCGCGCCGGCGATGATACGGGGTTTGCCGTTGGGGAACGGGTTTTCGTGCCGGGTGCAAACTGTTTTGCGGGCAATGCCGATGGGGCGGTGTTCGGGCTGTTTGGCGCAGCGTCGCGCCATCTGGTCACCGATTTCCGCCGCGCCACGCGCATCAGCCCCGATCTGGGTGCCGAAGGGGCATTGCTGGCGCTTGCGGCCACGGCGCGCCATGCCGTCGCGGGGCCGAATGCCAGCATGCCCGATCTTGTTGTCGGGCACGGTGTTCTGGGGCGGCTGGTTGCGCGCATTGTCGTGGCATCGGGCGCCCCTGCGCCACAGGTGTGGGATGTAAACTCCGCACGCCATTCCGGCGCGCAGGGCTACAGCGTGTGCCACCCTGATGACGACGCGCGCCGCGATTATTCCTGTGTTCTGGATGCATCGGGCGCGGAAGGACTGCTTGACCAGCTGATCGGGCGTGTTGCCAAGGGCGGCGAGGTTGTTCTGGCCGGGTTCTACACCACACCACTGCAATTCACATTTGTCCCTGCATTTTTGCGCGAGCTGCGCCTGCGCGTGGCCGCCGAATGGCAGCCCGAAGACATGGTTGCCACGCGCGATCTGATCGAAAGTGGCGCGTTGTCGCTGTCTGGACTGATCACCCATTTTGCCCGGCCCGTGGATGCTCCGCGCGCTTATGAACAGGCCTTCAGCGATGCTGATTGCCTGAAAATGATACTCGACTGGGAGGCCTGAGATATGACGCTTGATATTCCGAACCTGAAGGATTTTGACAAGCGGTTGCGCGACGAGGCCCATGAAGAGCCGTCGTTGGAAGTCCCGCAAGACCCGCCCAGCAAACACACCCAGATCATTGCGATCTATGGCAAGGGCGGGATTGGCAAATCCTTCACGCTGGCGAACCTGTCTTGCATGATGGCCGAGCAGGGCAAACGCGTGCTGCTGATCGGCTGCGACCCGAAATCGGACACGACCAGCCTGCTATTTGGCGGTAAGGCGTGCCCCACAATCATTGAAACATCCACCCGCAAGAAACTGGCGGGCGAGGAAGTGGCCATTGGCGATGTCTGCTTCAAGCGCAATGGCGTGTTTGCCATGGAACTTGGCGGGCCGGAAGTCGGGCGCGGCTGCGGGGGGCGCGGCATTATCCACGGGTTTGAACTGCTGGAAAAGCTGGGCTTCCACGACTGGGACTTTGATTATGTCCTGCTGGATTTTCTGGGCGATGTGGTCTGTGGCGGTTTCGGCCTGCCGATTGCGCGCGACATGGCCCAGAAGGTTATTCTGGTGGCATCGAACGACCTGCAATCATTGTATGTGGCCAATAACGTGTGTTCCGCCGTGGAATATTTCCGCAAAATGGGCGGCAATGTCGGCGTTGCAGGGCTGGTCATCAATAAAGATGACGGCACGGGAGAGGCCGCGGCCTTTGCCAGATCGGTGAATATTCCGGTGCTGGCGGCGATTCCGCAAGATGACGATTTGCGCAAGAAATCCGCGAATTACCAGATTGTCGGCAGTGCGGCGAGCCAGTGGGGGTCGTTGTTTGTGGGCCTGGCCGAGGCTGTGGAAATTGCGCCGCCCTTGCGACCCGACCCTTTGGACCAGGACGGTCTGCTGGCGCTGTTCGACAGCAAGGATACGGGCGGCGATATCGTTCTGGAACCGGCCACCGACACCGATATGCGCGGCAAGAACGCTGTGGCGAAAGCGTCGCTGGAAGTGGTGTATGACGATGCCTGATAATTTCACACATATCGAACAGGGGGGCCAGCCCCCCATCGCCTGCGGCGATTCCCCCCGGAGTAGTTCGGGCAAGATGAAGGATGAGGACGCGACAGGACAAGTGGATGGCATGGGATGCCATGCACCGATGCAGCAGATGGAAGCCAAGACCCGCGCGGCCGGGAACGGGGCCGTTCTGGACCAGTTCGCCAAGGATTATCCGCGCGGCCCGCATGACAAACCGGAATCAATGTGCCCGGCATTCGGGTCATTGCGGGTGGGCCTGCGCATGCGCCGTGTGGCAACTGTGTTGTCGGGGTCCGCGTGCTGTGTCTACGGGCTAAGTTTCGTCAGCCATTTTTACGGCGCGCGGCGGTCTGTGGGATATGTGCCGTTCAATTCGGAGTCGCTGGTCACCGGCAAGCTGTTTGAAGATATCCGCGATGCGGTTCACGACATGGCAGACCCTGCGCAATATGATGCGATTGTGGTGACCAATCTGTGTGTGCCCACCGCGTCAGGTGTGCCGCTGCGGTTGCTGCCCAAGGAAATAAACGGTGTGCGCATTGTGGGCATTGATGTGCCCGGTTTCGGGGTGCCCACCCATGCCGAGGCCAAGGATGTTCTGGCCGGGGCCATGCTGAATTATGCCCGTCAGGAAGTTGAAGCGGGGCCTGTGCCTGCGCCCGAAGCGGGCCGTTCCGACCGCCCGACTGTGACGCTTCTGGGCGAGATGTTTCCCGCCGATCCCATGATGATCGGGGCCATGCTGGCACCCATGGGGCTGGCGGCAGGGCCTGTGGTGCCGTGCCGCGAATGGCGCGAGTTATATGCCGCACTGGATTGTGGTGCGGTGGCGGCCATCCATCCGTTCTATGCGGCGGCTGTGCGCGAATTTCAGGTGGCGGGGCGGCCCGTCATCGGGTCCGCGCCTGTGGGGGTTGATGGAACACATGACTGGCTGGCCGCGATTGGCGCTGCATTCAACGTGGCACCGGACCGGATTGCGGCGGCGCAGAATGCCTTCGTGCCCGCAGTGCGCGCAGCACTGGCAGGTGCCCCCATCAAGGGCCGGATCACGCTGTCGGGCTATGAAGGATCGGAACTTCTGGTCGCGCGCCTGCTGATCGAGAGCGGCGCTGATCTGGCCTATGTTGGCACGGCCTGTGCGGCATCGAAATGGTCGGCGGCAGACCGGGACTGGCTGGAAGCGCGCGGTGTGGTTGTGAAATTCCGCGCGTCGCTTGCCGATGATCTGGCTGCTGTTGACGGGCTGGAACCTGATCTGGCCATTGGCACCACACCTGTGGTGCAGCATGCCAAGCAAAAGGGCACGCCGTCGCTGTATTTCACCAACCTGATTTCCGCACGTCCCCTGATGGGACCGGCAGGTGCGGGTAGCTTGGGCGAAGTGGTCAATGCGGCCATCAACGGCAAGGCCCGCATGGACACGATGCGCGAATTTTTTGACGGCGTGGGAACGGGCGACACTGCCGGCATCTGGGAAGGCAACCCAAATCTGCGCCCTGATTTCCGCGCGCAGCACCAGAAAAAACTGGACAAGCTTGCGCGGGCCGCCAAAGCGCAGGAGATGATCTGATGCTTGTTCAAGATCATGATCGCGCAGGCGGATACTGGGGGGCGGTCTATGCCTTTTGTGCCGTCAAGGGGTTGCAGGTTGTTATTGATGGCCCCGTGGGCTGCGAAAACCTGCCTGTGACGTCCGTTTTGCATTACACTGACGCCCTTCCGCCGCATGAATTGCCCATCGTCGTTACCGGACTGGGCGAGGATGAGATGTCATCGGGCACCGAGGAATCGATGGCGCGCGCGTGGAAAACGCTAGACCCTGCCTTGCCCGCCGTTGTGGTTACAGGGTCCATCGCGGAAATGATCGGCGGCGGCGTGACACCGCAAGGCACGAATATCCAGCGCTTTTTGCCCCGCACCATTGATGAGGATCAATGGGAAGCGGCAGACCGTGCCATGACATGGCTGTTCACCGAATTTGGCCAGACCAAGGGCCGCATGCCGCCCGAGAAGAAACGCGAAGAAGGCGCGCGCCCGCGCGTCAACATCCTTGGGCCGATGTATGGCACATTCAATATGCCAAGCGATCTGGCTGAAATCCGGCGTCTGGTCGAAGGGATCGGCGCAGACGTGAACATGGTCATGCCGCTTGGTGCCCATCTGGCGGAAATGCGCAATCTGGTGAATGCCGATGTCAATATCGTCATGTATCGCGAATTCGGGCGCGGACTGGCCGAATGCCTTGGCAAACCTTATCTGCAAGCGCCCATTGGAATGGACAGCACGACACGCTTTTTGCGCCGTCTGGGCGAATTGCTGGAACTGGATGTCGAACCCTTCATCGCGCGCGAAAAGCATTCGACGCTGAAACCGGTCTGGGATTTGTGGCGTTCGGTCACGCAGGATTTCTTTGCCACGGCCAGTTTTGCGGTTGTGGCCAGTGAAACCTATACCCGTGGCCTGCGCAAATATCTGGAAGAAGATCTTGGCCTGCCCTGTGCCTTCGCGGTGGCGCGCGTTCGCGGGACGAAAACCGACAATGACCGCGTGCGCGCGCTGCTGGGCGAAAAGCGCCCCCTGGTGGTGTTCGGGTCGATCAACGAAAAAATATATCTGGCCGAGTTGAAGGCCGGACACGGGCCAGCGCCTGCGTTCATTCCCGCCAGTTTTCCCGGCGCGGCGATAAGGCGGCATACCGGCACGCCGATGATGGGCTATGCGGGTGCGACCTATGTGCTGCAAGAAGTGTGCAACGGGCTGTTCGACGCGCTGTTCCATATTCTGCCGCTGGGCAGCCAGATGGACGCCGCCGCCGCCACACCTACCACATTGCGCCGCGACCTGCCCTGGTCAGCAGAGGCAAAGGCCGAACTGGACCGCATCGTGGCCCAACACCCCATTCTGACACGCATTTCTGCTGCGCGCAGTTTGCGTGACGCCATAGAGGCCGCAGCACTGGAACGCGGCGCAGACGAAATCGACAGCGAATTGGTCGCGGCGCTTCGCCCTGACCTGACCCGCGCGTGACCCCAGGAGGAAAGACCATGGCCGATTACACCGTGAATGCCCCCAGACCCCGCACCGAGCGTGCGCAGAACTGGGAATACAGGCTTTACTTCAGCGTGATCTTTGCATTGGCGCTGGCAACCGGTCTGCTGACCTGGAGCTGGCGTGTCGTGACCACTGGAAAACTGCCGCGCCTTGGGCCTGTGGGCCGTGCGCTGGCCGATGCGCATGTGATCGCGCCGATCGTTTTCCGCAGCTAAGGCGCTGCGCGACAATCATTCCCGTGGGCCAGGCCTGCGGGATTGGGGCACCCCGTTTCGGGGGTACCATCCCAGCCGCAGGGTGTGCGGTGACAGTCTTATGATCCGGAGGATACTATGGCTGAAAGAACTGACCTGTCGTTTACAGGTCTTACCGACGAGCAGGCCCAGGAGCTGCACTCGGTCTATATGAGCGGGCTTTGGCTGTTTTCAGCCGTTGCCATCGTGGCTCATTTGGCCGTGTTCATCTGGCGCCCGTGGTTCTGAAGGGATTAGAACATGAGCAAGTTTTACAAAATCTGGCTGATCTTCGATCCGCGCCGCGTTTTCGTGGCACAGGGCGTGTTCCTGTTTCTTCTGGCCGCGATGATCCATTTGGTGTTGCTGTCCAGCGATGGCTACAACTGGTTCCAGATCGCGGCTGACAAATACGGCCGCTAAGACGCGTTCGCGTCCCTACTGTGGGCGGCGTGGCATACCGTGCCGCCCGCAGCCATCCATTCAACAATGACGGCCTTGACGGCCGCCGAGCCTAGCGGAGGGAAGCATGGCGCTGCTAAGCTTCGAGCGCAAATACCGTGTGCCAGGCGGCACGCTGGTCGGCGGGAATTTGTTCGACTTCTGGGTCGGGCCGTTCTACGTCGGTTTTTTCGGGGTAACGACGGTTTTTTTCGCCGTGCTCGGAACGCTCTTGATTTTTTGGGGGGCGGTGCTGCAAGGCACATGGAACCCCTGGCTGATTTCAATTAATCCCCCACCCCTGTCCTATGGGTTGGGTCCGGCCCCGCTGCTTGAAGGCGGGCTATGGCAGATTGTGACCATCTGCGCGATCGGGGCGTTCGTGTCCTGGGCACTGCGCGAGGTTGAGATCTGCAAGAAACTGGGCATGGGCTATCATGTGCCCTTCGCCTTTGGTGTGGCGATCTTTGCCTATCTGACACTGGTTGTCTTTCGCCCGATCCTGATGGGCGCTTGGGGGCACGCGTTCCCCTATGGCATCTGGACGCATCTGGATTGGGTGTCAAATGTCGGCTACACTTATGGCAACTTCCACTATAATCCGGCGCATATGATCGCGGTGACATTCTTTTTCACCACGACACTGGCGCTGGCGCTACATGGCGCGCTGGTTCTGTCGGCGGCCAACCCCAAGAAGGGCGAAGTCATGAAAACGCCCGACCATGAAGACACATTCTTCCGCGACTTGATTGGCTATTCGGTGGGCACTTTGGGCATTCACCGTGTTGGTCTGTTGCTGGCGCTGAATGCCGGGTTCTGGTCGGCGGTCTGTATCGTGATTTCGGGAACCATCTGGTTTGACCAGTGGGTGTTCTGGTGGGACTGGTGGCTTGATCTGCCCTGGTGGCGCGATATCGCAGGAGGCGTCAATGGCTGAGTATCAGAATATCTTCACACAGGTGCAAGTGCGGGCCGCCCCCGAAATGGGCATGGTCGAAGGCGTAGAGCTGGAAAACCGCACCAAATCTGCCAGCTTCTCCAACCTTGCAGGCTGGATCGGCAACGCCCAGATCGGGCCTGTCTATCTGGGGGCAATGGGCGTGCTTAGCCTTGCGTCCGGCCTGACATGGTTTGTCATGGTGGGCATGTGGTACTGGTATCAGGCAGGGTTCAACCCCGCAGTGTTCATGCGCGATCTGTTCTGGTTCTCGCTTGATCCGCCGGGGCCGGAATATGGCCTGCGTATGCCACCCATTGCGGAAGGCGGCTATTTCCTGATTGCATCCTTCTTCCTGCTGATCTCGGTCATGTCGTGGTGGGTGCGCACATGGTTGCGCGCCGAAGCGCTGGGAATGGGCAAACATGTGGCATGGGCTTTTGCCAGTGCCATCTGGCTGTTTCTGGTGCTGGGTCTGTTCCGCCCCATTCTGATGGGGTCCTGGTCCGAGGCTGTGCCATATGGCATCTTCTCGCATCTGGACTGGACCAATCTGTTCAGCCTGCGTTACGGCAACCTGTTCTATAACCCGTTCCATGCGCTGTCGATTGTGTTCCTGTATGGATCGGCATTGCTGTTTGCCATGCACGGGGCCACCATTCTGGCAGTCAGTCGTTTCGGCGGCGACCGCGAGTTGGAACAGATTATCGACCGCGGCACCGCATCCGAACGGGCCGCCCTGTTCTGGCGCTGGACCATGGGATTTAATGCCACAATGGAGGGGATTCACCGTTGGGCATGGTGGTTTGCGGTTCTGTGCACACTGACAGGCGGTATCGGCATTCTGTTGACGGGAACTGTCGTCGATAACTGGGCCATCTGGGCCGAGGATCGCGGCTATCGTCCCACCTATTAAGGAGCATTGATATGGCTGAACACGACTATATCCGGCAAACCCCGTCCGAGCGTATTCGCAACTGGATCTTGTATGAGATGTTGCGCGGCGCGGGATATGCGGCTTCGGTGCTGGTGGGGATCGGTGTGATCATCGCGCTGATCCATATTGTAAGCCTGTTCTTGCCTGATGAAAGCAAGAACGCGCCTCCGCCCATGCCCTACAGCCAGATGATTGCGCCACCGGATACGGCCATCAGCCGGGTGTGATCTGGAAAAACAGGGGCAGGGCGCGCATGTCGCGGCCTGTCCCCCACAAGGTTC
This sequence comes from Roseinatronobacter sp. S2, assembly GCF_029581395.1. Taxonomy (GTDB): domain Bacteria; phylum Pseudomonadota; class Alphaproteobacteria; order Rhodobacterales; family Rhodobacteraceae; genus Roseinatronobacter. Next base: position 92,033 of record NZ_CP121115.1, read on the forward strand.
GGACCAGACAGCCGGTCCGGATTCGGGCAAGTGACGCCCGGTTCCCTTTCCTGTTGGCAACAGGGAACTGGTGCCGTGCGGGCCTGGCCCCACGGCACCTTTTTTACGGTTTGGCCCAAGCCATGATCTGGGCAGGGAGGGATGCAATGCGCGGCAGTGAACTTTACGGTATCGACACCCCGCAACTGGACCGGATCGCGGGACCGGCTGATCTGCGTGATCTGACGGACCCGGAACTGACAATGCTATGCGACGAATTGCGCCGCGAAACCATCGAGGTGGTAAGCCGCACAGGCGGACATCTGGGGTCATCGCTGGGGGTGGTGGAACTGACAGTGGCGCTGCATGCGGTGTTTCGCGCGCCATTTGACAAACTGGTCTGGGATGTCAGCCACCAATGCTATCCGCATAAAATCCTGACGGGCAGGCGGGCCGATATGGGCACGCTGCGCCAGCAGGACGGGCTGTCGGGCTTTACCAAGCGCAGCGAATCCGTCTTTGACCCTTTTGGCGCGGCGCATAGTTCAACCAGCATTTCCGCAGCCCTTGGGTTCACCATCGGGCGCGATATGGGCCAGCCTACGGGCGATGCGATTGCGGTTATCGGCGATGGGTCCATCACGGCGGGCATGGCCTATGAGGCGCTGAACAATGCAGGTGCCGAAGGGCGGCGGTTGTTCGTTATTCTGAATGACAATGACATGTCGATTGCGCCCCCGGTGGGTGCGATGAACAGCTATCTGAACCAGTTGAACGGCCAGTCAATAGGGCAGGGCGCAACCCTTCGCGATATTGCCGAAGGGTTTATGGCCGCGCTTCCCGAACCCTTGCGCGAACAGGCGCAACGTGCCCGCGCGCAGGCGGCAGGTGGCCCGCCAGATGCCACGATGTTTGAACATCTGGGTTTTACCTATATCGGTCCCATTGACGGTCATTCCATGCCGGACCTGTTGGCAACCCTGCGCATGGCACGCGACCGCGCCGAAGGGCCGGTGCTGGTCCATGTGCGCACGGTCAAGGGCAAGGGCTACGCCCCCGCCGAAGGGGCCGCGTGCAAATATCATGGCGTGGCGAAATTCGACGTCGCATCGGGCCAGCAGGCCAAGGCCACCGCGAACGCCCCCAGCTACACCGCTGTGTTCGGGCGCACCCTTGCAGATGAGGCCGCGCGCGACCCGCTTGTCGTGGCGGTAACGGCGGCCATGCCGAATGGCACCGGCGTCGATATCATGGCGCAGCGTTTTGCGCGGCGCGTGTTTGATGTGGGTATTGCAGAACAGCATGCCGTGACATTTGCCGCAGGCATGGCGGCCAGCGGGTTGCGCCCGTTTTGCGCGATCTATTCCACCTTCCTGCAACGTGGTTATGACCAGATTGTGCATGATGTGGCGCTTCAGGGTTTACCGGTGCGCTTTGCCATTGACCGCGCGGGGCTGGTGGGCGCCGATGGCGCGACCCATGCGGGCAGTTTTGACATTGCGTTCATGGCCAACCTGCCCGGCATGGTCGTGATGGCCGCCGCGGATGAGGCTGAACTGATGCATATGGTCGCCACATCCGCGCGATATGATGACGGCCCCATTGCGTTCCGGTTCCCGCGGGGAAATGGCACAGGGGTGGAACTGCCCGAACGCGGGGCCGTGCTGGACATTGGCAAGGGCCGCATTGTCACCGAGGGCACGCGGCTGGCATTCCTGTCTTTCGGGGCGCATCTGGGCGAAGTGCAGCTTGCGGTTGAGGCATTGGCGGCGCGCGGCATCAGCTGCACCGTTGCGGATGCGCGTTTTGCCAAGCCGCTGGACACGGGCCTGATTGACCAGTTGTTGCGCCACCATGAGGCGCTGATCACTGTCGAGCAGGGCGCGCAAGGCGGGTTTGGCGCGCAGGTGCTGCATTATCTGGCCAATTCCGGCGGGCTGTCGCGGGGCTGCAATATACGCACGATTACCTTGCCGGACCGTTTCATTCATCAGGCCAGCCCGGCTGCGATGTATCAAGACGCGGCCATGTCCGCGCGCGATATCGAAGGGGTGGCGCTTGAATGCCTTGGGGTGTCCCCACTCAGACGCAACGCCAGCGCATAGGCAAGGGGTCGCTACAGCGGCAGGTCGCGCTGGTCGGCGATTTTTTCCATGGTGATGTAGGATGTCACGGCATCCAGATCCAGCCGGTCGATCAGGCGTTGATAGACACGGTCAAAATCGTTCATATCTTCGGCCACGACCTTCAGCATGTAATCGTAATCGCCTGCGATGCGGTAAAAATCGATGACATTGGGAATGGCCGTGACGGTGCGGCGAAACAGTTTCAGCCAGTCGCCGGAATGATGGCGCGTGCGGATCATGACAAACACGGTCAGCCCCAGCCCCAGTTTCACTGGGTCCAGCCGCAGCGTTTGCCCGTCGACAATGCCCGCATTGCGCATGGCTTGCAGCCTGCGCCAGCAGGCATTTTGCGACATGCCCACGCGATCTGCCAGCGCCCGCTGCGACAGGCTAGGGTCTGATTGCAATACACGCAGGATTTCGCGGTCCATCTGATCTATAATATGGGACGGTTTGGTTGAATCTGACAACAATATACCCCTTTTTGTCGCGCATTTCGTATAATAAGGGCGCTGTTTCCCCCACTGGGCTGTGAATGTCAATGAACCCGCAGCCCCAGGGAAACACGCCATGATCGCCCCGACCTGCTGGGCTGGTTGTGGCGCGTGCGACCGTTGCGCGCCTGACAGGGTTGCATGACACGCGCGATTAACCCTGACGCTGGGTTCATATGGCCTTTACACTTGGGCCATATGATCTATATGCTGTGTCAGGAGGTATAATATGCAACTTACGGCGAAAACCCGCGAACCGGCCCAGATAAACGCAATCGCGCTAAAAGCATATGCGCGGGTTGCTGACAGCTGGTCGCTGTCCTTAAGGGATGCAGCCGCCTTGGCCGATATGTCGCAAAGCACATGGAAACGCGCCAGAAAGCCCGGATTTACTGGCGAATTGACCAAAGACCAGCTTTTGCGGCTAAGTGCCATTATTGGCATATATAAATCGCTGGACTTGTATTTTTCCGAAGCCTTGGCGCGGACATGGTTCACGCGCCCCAATACCGGCCCGCTTTTTGGCGGGGCACGCCCCATCGACAGCGCGATCGAGGGGGGGTTGCCGCAAATTCTGGCGATACGCACCTATCTGGATGCCTTGCGGGGGGGGGCATGACGCGCACCGAATTGTCCGACCGTGGTCTGGTGCGCCTGCTGCCTGCCACCTATCACAAGCCGCCATCCCTGCGCGGGTTGGTTGATTCCGATGACGAGATGGAGGTTCTGGCCCGGATCGAGGGTATGACCAGCGCACGCCTGCTGGCAGAACAGGGCAGAAACCCCGCAATAGACCCGCGCGAACTGGCGTGGCACCGCCGCGTGCAGGATCTGCGCATTTATGGCGATACGCATGTGAATGCGGCCTTTACCTACACGCGCGCGGGCGGCAACCGCTTCAACACAGATGCGCGTGGCGCGTGGTATTGCGCATGGGACAGCATGGTCAGCATTGCAGAGGTTGCCTGGCACCGAACGCGAGAGCTGCGTTTCACCGGCAGTTTCCATGACACCGCCCGCTATGTCGAATTGCTGGCTGATTTCATTGGTGTTTTCGACGATCTGACCGACCAGCCAGACCATATTGCCCTGCATCCTGATCCCGCTATCGGCTATCCGGCGGGACAGGCGCTTGCCAGCCAGTTGCAGCGTGACGGCTCGCGCGGGGTGATCTACCCGTCGGTCAGGGCACCGGCCAACGGGGCCAGATGTCTGGTGTGTTTTGAACCCAATGCGGTGCAGAACGTGCGGCCCGGCGCATCATGGGACATGGTCTGGAACGGCACGCCGGACTATTCCGTACATGCTGTGGGTTAGTGCGGGGGAAATGCCGCGTGCCTAGATATCCTTCATCAGGCGCAGGGCGTCGTATATCGCGGCATGGGTGTTGCGCGCGCTGACGGCATCGCCAATGCGAAACAGCTGGAATGCGCCGTCAGGGTTCCGCTTGATGGTCTGCGGCAGGCCCGCAACCAATGCACCCTGATCCACCGCACCCCTGTTCGATGACAGGGGCTTTAGCGCGAAATACAGATCATCCAGCGGCATTGTGCCGTAATTCACCACCACCTGATCGTAATGCTGATGCTTGATGAAATCGCTGTAATCCGTGCCGATGGTCGCGCGCAGGTGGTTGCCATCGCGCGCTACATCCAACAGGCGGCGGGTCACGGTGAAGGTCACGTCCTTATCTTGCAGGGCACGCATATAGGGCACAAGGTTCATGCCCATGATATCGGGCGCAAAGGTGCGGTCAGGTGTCATCACCTCAACGCTGGCGCCAGCATTGGCGGCCAGTTCGGCGGCCATCAGGCCCGGATGGTCGCCGGATTCGTCATAGATCAGCACGCGGCCTGCGGGTTTCACATCACCCGCGATCATGTCCCATGCGCTGATCACATGCGGGTTTTCCGCGCCCCCCTCGAACAGTTCGGTATTGGGCAGCCCGCCTGTGGCAATGATCACCACATCAGGGGCCAGCGCGGTCACATCGTGTTCTTCGGCAAAACTGTTGAAATGAAACACCACATCGCGCGCGGCGCATTGGGCCATGCGCCAGTCGATGATGCCCATCATTTCGCGCCGTCTTGGGTTTTGCGCGGTCAGCCGGATTTGCCCGCCGGGGTCGGGTGCGGCCTCAAACACTGTCACGTCATGGCCGCGTTCAGATGCCACGCGCGCGGCTTCCAGCCCTGCGGGGCCAGCGCCGATGATCACAACCTTTTTGCGCAGGGGTGCAGGCGCGATGACATGCGGCATGGTCAGTTCGCGGCCCGTGGCGGCGTTGTGGATGCACAGCGCCTCGCCCGCCTGATAAATGCGATCCAGACAATAGGTGGCACCCACGCAGGGGCGAATGTCATCTTCACGCCCTTGCATGATCTTTTGCACGATATGCGGGTCGGCCATATGCGCGCGGGTCATGCCCACCATGTCCAGCAAGCCCGCCGCCACAGCATGGCGCGCGGTCGCCACATCGGGAATGCGCGCTGCGTGAAAGGTGGGCATGCCGGTGGCCTGTTTGACCGCGCCTGCGAAATCCAGATGGGGCGCATAGGCCATACCCTGAACAGGGATCACATCTGTCATGGCGGGGTCGGTATGGATGCGCCCCCTGACCACATTCAGAAAATCCACCATGCCGCATTCGGCCAGCCTGCGCGAAATCTCAAGCCCCTCGGCCGTGTCAATCCCGCCCTTGGCGCGTTCATCGGCCGTATAGCGCACACCCACGATAAACCGCGCGCCCACGCGCGCGCGAATCCCGCGCAAAACGTCCATCAAAAGCTGCATGCGGGTTTCAAGGTTCTGGCCGCCGTAAGGGCCATTCAGATCATTCGTCAGGGGCGACCAGAACTGGTCCAGCAGATGGCCGTAAACCTGCAATTCCACCCCGTCCATGCCGCCTGCCTGCATCCGTTCGGTGGCATCGGCGAAATCGGATATGATGCGTTCAATATCCCAATCCTCGGCCAGTTTGGGGAAGGCGCGATGCGCAGGCTCGCGGTGTTTAGATGAGGAGACCGACGGCAGCCAGTCGCCCTTGTTCCAGCCTGTGCGCCGCCCCAGATGGGTCAGCTGGATCATGACCGCGCAGCCATGGTCATGGCAGGCATCGGTCAGCATACGGATATGGGGCACCACCTCGTCGCGCCAGGCCAGAATATTGTTGAACACCGGCGGGCTGTCGCGCGACACCGCAGCGGACCCCGCTGTCATGGCCAGCGCCACACCTGCCTTGGCCCGTTCGGCATGATAGGCCACATAGCGCGCTTTTGGCATGCCATCTTCGGGATATGCGGGTTCATGCGCGGTGGTCATGATACGGTTGCGCAGCGTCAGGTGCTTCAGCTGGTAGGGCTGCAACAGCGGGTCTTTGGACATGGGCGCTCCTTCAATACCAGGCATCGGGCATGGTGGCTTTCCTGGTCGTCACATAATCTTGCAATGCTGCGTCAATGGCTGCGTCCATCGGTGGGGATTCGTAGGTGTTTAACACATCCTTCCAGCGTTGGTTTGCGCGTTTCGCGGCATCGACACTGCCCGTTTCCGACCATGTTTCAAAGGTGCGGTCGTCATTCAACCCGCTGTCCCAATAGGCGGTCTGGTAATGGCGCAGGGTGTGGTCCGTGCCGAACAAATGCTCGCCCGGGCCGAATTGTGCCAGCGCATCGAACGCAAGCGTGTCATCTGTCACAGCGATCCCTGCCATATAGCCATGCAGCGCGCCGCACATATCCATATCCATGATCATCTTTTCATAGGACATGGATAACAGCCCATCCACAAACCCCGCCGCGTGCAAGATGTAATTCGCCCCGCCCTGAACCGCCGACATCATCGACATCATGCCCTGTTGCATGGCCTGCCCGTCGGGCGCTTTCGATGTGCTGAAATTGCCCGCGCAGCGCAAGGGCAGGTTCAGCCGCCGGGCCAGTTGTCCCATGACCAGCGACCCAAGTGCGGGTTCGGGCGTGCCGAATGTGGGCGATCCGGTGCGCAGCGACATGGACGACAGGAATGACCCCAGCACCACCGGCGCACCGGGCCGCACCAGTTGTGCAAGCGCGCAGGACACCATGGATTCCGCCAGACATTGTGCCAAAGCCCCCGCCATGGTCAGCGGTGACACCGCACCCCCCAGCAAAAACGGCAGATGGATGGACCCCTGACCCGCTTGCGCATAAGTGCGAATGCCCGCTGTTGTCACCCCGTCCAGAACCAGCGGCGATGTGGTGTTGAAATTGCCCATGATCACGCAGTTGCGGTCCACAAATTCCGACCCGAACAGAATGCGGCACATCTCGATACTGTCGGCGGCGCGATCAGGCGCGGTGATGGAGCCTAAGAACGCACGGTCGGAATAGCGCATATGCGCATAAACCATGTCCAGATGACGCTTGTTCACGGGCACATCAGTAGGTTCGCAGATCGTGCCGCCCGAATGGTGTAACCATGGCGAGGATTGCGCCAGTTTGATCAGGTTTTCAAAATCCGCAATCGTGCCATAGCGCCGCCCGTGATCCATATCCATCACGAAGGGCGACCCGTAAGCGGGCGCAAATACCATGGCATCACCGCCGATTTCGACATTGTTGGCGGGATTGCGGGCATGTTGGGTAAACCGCGCGGGCGCGGTTTTCAGCACCTCGCGCAGCAGGCCGGATTCAAAACGAATGCGCCACCTGTCGCCCGATATATGTGTGACCTGCGCCCCCGCCGCGCGGTATAGCTGCATCGCAACCGGATCATCGCGCAATTCGATCCCGATTTCGGCCAGAATGCGGTCTGCTGTCCCTTCAATCCGGCAAAGGGCCTCATCATTCAGCAAATCATAGGTCGGGATGCGTCGGGTAATATAGGGCGTGCGCAGATGCAGGTTCTGGCCCGGCGTTGCGCTGCGCGGGGTTCGTGACGGGTTCCGGCGCGATCTGCGGGCAGGCGGGGATGACATCTCCAGCATGGGGGCGGTATCCTTTCGGGGCGGGTATGGCCCCGCCACGATCCCGCGTTGCGCAGCGCGGCGCAATTCCGAATTGATTCACCCTGCATTAGCTGTAGTAATTCAAATGCCAAAGTTTATGCTGTAAACACCATCATATCTGTATCCTGCATGAGGTTGCCTTGCCCAAGCGCCCCTATGACCTGCCGCCCATGAATGCGCTTGTGGCGTTTGACGCTGCGGCCCGCCATGTCAGTTTCAAGGCCGCCGCGCGCGAGTTGAACGTGACGCCCGCCGCCATCAGCCATCAGGTCAAGGCGCTGGAGGCAGAGCTGCAATGCGCCCTGTTCCAGCGCCATCATCGGGGCGTGGCGCTGACAGAAACCGGCGCTTATCTGCGGATCGCACTTCAGACGGGGTTTGAGGCAATCGGCGATGCAGTGGCCCAGCTGAAGCGGCGCGCCAACACCACGGCTGTAACAATCGGGGTGACCACTGCTGTCAGTTCACTTTGGCTGACACCAAAACTTGCGCAGTTCTGGAAAGCGCATGGTGATATTTCAGTGGCCCAGATTGTTGACGACACCGGCGATGCACCGCTTGGGTGTGATATCAGTATTTCATACGGCATCGCAGCAAAAGGCGCAGGGGATCGCCGCGTGCTTTTGCATGATACGATCATGGCGCTTGCCAGCCCGCGCTTTGCGGCGGCACATCCGGTTGCGCGACTGGACGATCTGGCGCGCCTGCCGTTGATTCACTTTCAGTCCAATGTCGCGGGCTGGACCGACTGGCGCGACTGGTTTCGGGCGCTTGGCTATGACGGGCCGCTGAACAACAGCCACCGTGTGAACAATTATATCATCGCCCTTCAGGCAGCCTGCGATGATATGGGTGCGGTTCTGGGGTGGGTGGGGTTGACCAGATCCTATATCGACGCGGGCCAGCTTGTGCCCCTGCTGCCCGATCAGGTGGAACCGCAGGAGGATTTTCAGATCACATTGAACCGGCATGCACCGGCGCGCGCGCGTCTGGTCCATAACTGGCTGTTGGGTGCGGCGCGTTCGGTGTGACACGTTCTTGTAGGATGTGAATGGCCTGTATAGGGTGCATCAGGCGAGAGACGACAGGATAGTTATCAGATATGAACCTACTGCCATGAAACTACTGGATGTGCAGCACCCGTTCTTCCGACCGATGTGGCGCAGGGTGGCGATTACCGCGCTTTGCCTTGTCTGGGCGGCGTTTGAATTCATAACCGCCAGCCCGTTTTTCGGGGTCTTGTTCGGGGCAATCGGGGTTTATTGCGCGTATCAGTTCTTCTTTGCGTTTGCGCCAAAAGACCCGGAATAAACCCGCCACCGCCGCGCGGGTGCAGCGGGCCCTCTACAAATGCCGCTGACGTAGCGTCAGCTTCAGATTGCGTGCAACGGGCCTTATATGGCGTGGTGTGGCGTATCTGGGTGGCGCGGGCGCAAATACATCTATTGGCGGTATATATTTTATTCTGACGGGTCGGGGTATTCCGCCCATTGCGGGTATGTCGGCCATAATGCGCTTGCTTACGCGCCTGATATCGGCAATTTTTGGTGTGGCAGGACACTTTTGGGGTGTTTCAGATCTGGTGAAACACCACCCTAACGCGAACGGACGACGCTTGAAGCCTATCACGACATCGACAATTTTCGACAACAGCAGGTATTTTGGACGGCTGATGAATGGGCTGAGCGCTGCATTGATGGCGCGCCGCAGTGTGCCTTTTGAACTGGCATTCGGGCTGGTTGCGGTGGGCGTGGCAACGGGCTTGCGTTTCGTCCTTGATGATGTGTTGCCTGCCGGTTTTCCGTTTGTGACATTTTTTCCGGCCGTCATGTTGTCGCTGGTCTTCGCGTCCATCCGGTGCGGCATTGTTGTGGCGTTGGTCTGCGGCACGATTGCCTGGTATTGGTTTATCGCGCCCTTTGGAACCTTTGGTCTGAACAGCGGGGGCTGGCTGGCATTGGGCTTTTATGCGCTGATTACCACCACAGATGTTCTGTTTATCAGCGCTGCGGTCTGGGCGTTGCAGGAATTGTCGCTGGCCCGCGAAAAGGCGCATGCTGTGGCGCAGTCGCGCAGTCTGATGTTCTCGGAATTGCAGCACAGGGTGTCGAACAATCTGGCCACGATTGCGGCGTTGTTGCGCCTTCAGACATCACAGACCAAAGACATCGGGGCGCGGCGCGCGCTTTCAGCGTCGCAGGCGCGGATCACGTCAATCTCTCGGTTGCAGCGCCGGTTGCATTCGGTCGACGTGCAATCCGTCGATGCAGGCGAATATCTGCGTGAAGTGTTGCAAGACACTGTTGAAGTCGCAAAAGAAACGGCCCCTGTTGCGCTGACATTCAACGCGGCCCCGCTGCGCATTTTGAACGATGCGGCGGTTCCGTTGGGGTTGATTGCAAGTGAATTGATGATGAATTCCATGGAACATGGCGCCGCACGCGATGGCAAAGCGGTTGTGGATGTCCGGCTAAGCGTGGACCCCGCTGATGAGGCGGGCCAGATCCCCGCGACATTGGAAATACGCGACAACGGGCCGGGCCTGCCAGAAGGGTTTGATCTGGACGCATCAGACAGCCTTGGGCTGACAGTCGCGCGCCAGTTCGCAAAGGCACTTGATGGCGAATTGACGTTAACGCTGGCCGCAGGCGGGGGAACCCTTGCAAGATTGCGCTTTTCCGTGCCATCCCCCGAGCATATCGCCGCGACACAGGTGCCGGACACACAGGATGATGTGGCCGGTCAAGATATGATACAACGGATTGCCTGACAGCCTGTCGCGGGAACCTTGTAAATCACAGGCACACCTATGCTGGATAAGTTGGAAATGTTCATTGCTGTTGCGCGCGAAGGGCATTTTGGCCGCGCGGCCAGCAGTCTGGGCATTACCCAGCCTTCCCTGTCCAACGGCATCAAGCATCTGGAGGAACAGCTTGGTGTGCAGCTTGTGTTTCGCGGGTCGCGCTATGGCGGGCTGACACCGGAAGGACAGACAGCACTGGTCTGGGCGCGGCGCATTGTCGGCGACACCCGCCAGTTGAAGGAAGAAATGCGCTTCAAGCGGCACGGTCTGGCGGGGCGTTTGCGCATTGCGGTCATTCCCACAGCGCTGACATGGGCCGCGCGGCTGGCTGCAAAGTTTTGCGAGAAACACCCCAATGTGCGCCTGACAATACTGTCACGCACCTCGATCGAGATTTTGTCGATGCTGGATAATCTGGATGTGGATGCAGGCATTTCATATCTGGATAATGAACCTATGGGTCGTGTCAGCACCGAAGCGCTGTATGAGGAACGCTATCTGCTGGTATGCGGCGCTGCGTCACCTTTTGCCGGGCGCGACGCGGTGAGGTGGGACGAATTGCAGGGCGAACGCCTGTGCCTGTTGACGCCGGATATGCAAAACCGCCGGATCATCAACCGAAATTTCGCTGATGCGAATGTCACCCCCGAAACCTGGGTCGAGGCGAATTCAACCGTAGTGCTGATGGCCATGGTGGCCGAAGGGGGCTGGATGACGGTCATGCCCGAAGACAGCGCGCGGTTTTTGGCCAGTGGCAAGGCGGTCAGCACAATCCCGCTGCACGGCGCGGCGGCCCCCCATGTCGTTGGTCTTGTTGCCCCGTGGCGCGAACCCCACACCCCGGTTCTGGAAGCGCTGCTGCGCGAGGCGCGGGGTTTATCGGCTGTCGTTTGATAGCTTATTGCTATCAATCAACCAAAAACGAATATTGATTTCGTATCATCAGGCGTGGTCTAATCTGGCAAACACCCAACGAGGCCAGCCATGACCGTTTCCGCGCCAGCCCCTGATCTTGATGATATGCGCGCCATCATCGCGCAGCATACCCATCTTGAAGGCCCGCTTTTGCCCATACTGCATGCATTTCAGGATGTATTCGGGCATGTCCCCGAATCTGCCACCCCCCTGATTGCCGAGGCGCTGAACATCTCGCGTGCGGAATTGCACGGGGTTATCAGCTTCTATCATGATTTTCGCGAAAACCCAGCCGGGCGACATGTGCTGAAAATTTGCCGCGCCGAAGCCTGTCAGGCGGTGGGCGGCGATGCGCTGGCAGACGCGACCTTGCGCAAGCTGGGCATTGACTGGCACGGCACAACCGCCAATGGCGCGGTGACGGTGGAGCCGGTCTATTGTCTGGGTCTGTGCGCTTGCGGGCCAGCCGCGATGATGGATGACAAGGTTATAGGCCGCGTTGACGGCGCAAAACTCGATCAGCTGCTGGCAGAGGTGGGCGCATGAAGATATTTGTCCCCGCTGACAGTGCAGCACTGGCCCTTGGCGCAGATGATGTGGCCGCCGCGATTGTGGAACAGGCCAGCGCGCGCGGGCTGAGCGTGGAGTTAGTGCGCAACGGCACACGCGGCATGATCTGGCTGGAACCGCTGGTCGAGGTTGAGATTGACGGTGTGCGCCACGGGTTCGGCCCCGCCACGCCCGATGATGCAGGCGCAATCCTTGATTGCACCTGCGCGAAGGCGCTTGGCCCTGTGGACAAACTGGACTGGATGCAGCGCCAGACGCGCCTGACATTTGCGCGTTGCGGCATCATCGACCCGCTGTCGCTGTCGGATTATCAGGCGCATGGCGGGCTTGCAGGGTTAAAGCGCGCCATCGCCATGGGCAGCGCGGATATTGTCGACGAAGTCACAAAATCCGGCCTGCGCGGACGCGGCGGTGCGGGCTTTCCCACGGGCATCAAGTGGAACACGGTGTTGCAGGCAAAAGCTGCGCAGAAATATATTGTCTGCAATGCTGATGAAGGTGACAGCGGCACATTTGCCGACCGGATGATCATGGAAGGCGACCCGTTCACCCTGATCGAAGGAATGGTGATTGCGGGTTTGGGCGTGGACGCAACGCGCGGCTATGTCTATCTGCGGTCGGAATACCCTGATGCGATTTCGGTGATGACGCGCGCAGTGGAAATCGCGCGTGCAGCAGGCGTGCTGGGGCCGGATGTGCTGGGATCGGGCCGCGCGTTTGATCTGGAAATCCGCAAAGGGGCCGGTGCCTATGTCTGCGGAGAAGAAACCAGCCTGCTGAATTCGCTGGAAGGCAAGCGCGGTGTGGTGCGTGCCAAACCGCCGCTTCCGGCGCTGGAAGGGTTTCTGGGTCAGCCCACGGTTGTGAATAACGTGATTTCACTGGCCACAGTGCCGGTGATTTTTGAAAAAGGCGCGCAGTTCTATGCAGATTTCGGCCTTGGCCGGTCGCGCGGCACCGTGACGCTGCAAATTGCGGGCAATGTCGCGCGTGGCGGCTTGTTTGAAACGGCCTTCGGCATGTCGCTGGGGGCAGTGGTCAATGACATTGCGGGCGGCACGGCCAGCGGCAGGCCCGTGAAGGCCGTGCAGGTGGGCGGGCCGTTGGGGGCCTATATGCCAGTGTCAAAATTCGACACAGCGCTGGGGTATGAAGAATTTGATGCCGCAGGCGGGTTGATCGGGCATGCAGGGTTGGTGGTGTTTGACGACAGCGCCGACATGCTGCGCATGGCGCGGTTTGCGATGGAATTCTGCGCCGTGGAATCATGCGGCAAATGCACGCCGTGCCGCATTGGTGCCGTGCGCGGTGTCGAAACCATCGACAGGATTGCGGCAGGGGACGGCGCGGCAATCCCGCTGCTGACCGACCTGTGTGAAACAATGAAGGACGGATCATTATGCGCGCTGGGGGGATTCACACCCTTTCCGGTGATGTCGGCGCTGACCCATTTCCCCGATGATTTCGCCCGCGTGAAGGAGGCCGCAGAATGATGCTGATCCATATATTGCGCCGCGCTGCGCGCACCGCCCCGGCGGGGGGCACAGCCCCCCGCACCCCCCGGAGTATTTTCGGCAAGATGAAGCAAAGGGCTGTCACATGAAGGATTTTGTCATTCCATCTGATGACCGCGATCTGGGCACACCTGCGCGGGCTGGCCCGCCGGTAACACTGTCGATTGACGGGTTTGATGTGACTGTGCCTGAAGGCACATCCGTGATGCGGGCCGCCGCGCTGGCGGGGTTGTCCATCCCGAAACTATGCGCGACCGACAGCGTCGAGGCGTTCGGGTCTTGCCGCCTGTGCGTGGTCGAGATCGAAGGGCGGCGTGGCACGCCTGCATCGTGCACGACACCCGTTGCGCCGGGCATGGTTGTGCGCACCCAGAATGAAAAGCTGCGCAAACTGCGCCGCGGCGTGATGGAGCTGTATATCAGCGACCACCCGCTGGATTGCCTGACTTGTGCGGCCAATGGCGATTGCGAATTGCAGGATATGGCGGGCGCTGTGGGCCTGCGCGATGTGCGCTATCAGGCGCCCGAGGGGGGCGCGCTGGCCAATCATTTTGCGCCGCGTGATACAAGTGGCGAGGCCAATCGCGAATACCTGCCGAAAGATGACAGCAACCCGTATTTCACCTATGACCCTGCGAAATGCATTGTGTGTTCGCGCTGCGTGCGCGCCTGCGAAGAAGTGCAGGGCACCTTCGCGCTGACGATCGAGGGGCGCGGGTTTGACAGCCGTGTGTCTTTTGGTGCGAAATCCGACACGGCACTGGCGTCGGATTGCGTGTCCTGCGGGGCTTGCGTCCAAGCCTGCCCGACGGCCACATTGCAGGAAAAATCCGTGATCGAGTTGGGCACGCCCACGCGGTCTGTTATCACGACCTGCGCATATTGCGGGGTGGGCTGTTCGTTCAAGGCCGAACTGAACGGCGACCAGTTGGTGCGCATGGTGCCCTATAAGCACGGCAAGGCCAATCGCGGCCATAGCTGCGTGAAGGGGCGGTTTGCCTATGGCTATTCCAACCATAAAGACCGCATCCTGAACCCGATGATCCGCGACAGCATCGACCAGCCCTGGCGAGAGGTCAGCTGGGACGACGCGCTGTCCTTCGCCGCCACAAAAATGCGCGGCATTCAGGCGCAATACGGGCGCAAATCGGTGGGGGTGATCACATCCAGCCGCTGCACCAATGAAGAAACCTACCTGGTGCAGAAACTGACCCGCGCGGTGTTTGGCAACAACAACACCGACACTTGCGCGCGCGTGTGCCATTCGCCCACCGGCTATGGGCTGGGCCAGACATTCGGCACCTCTGCGGGCACGCAGGATTTCGACAGTGTCGAGCAGGCCGATGTCATCATGGTGATCGGCGCCAACCCGCATGCGGGCCATCCGGTGTTTGCCAGCCGTATGAAAAAACGCCTGCGCGCGGGCGCGAAGCTGATTGTCGTGGACCCGCGCCGCACCGAAACCGTGCAAGGCCCGCATTACAAGGCCGCGCATCATCTGGCGTTGCGGCCCGGAACGAATGTGGCCGTCATCACCGCCATGGCGCATGTCATTGTCACCGAAGGGCTGATGGACGAGAATTTCATTCGCACCCGCTGCGATTGGGATGAATTCCAGCATTACGCCGAATTCGCGTCCGACCCGCGCCACAGCCCCGAAGCCACCGCATTGCTGACCGGTGTGCCTGCGGATGAATTGCGCGCCGCTGCACGGCTGTTTGCCACGGGCGGCAACGGGGCCGTTTACTACGGGCTGGGCGTGACAGAACATTCCCAAGGGTCCACCACTGTCATGGCGATTGCCAATCTGGCCATGCTGACCGGCAATGTCGGGCGGCGCGGTGTGGGCGTGAACCCCCTGCGCGGCCAGAACAATGTGCAGGGATCCTGCGACATGGGGTCGTTCCCGCATGAACTGCCGGGCTACCGCCATGTCAAACTGCCCGAAGTCCGCGCGATTTTCGAATCCGCATGGGGTGTGAAAATCGACCCCGAACCGGGGTTGCGCATTCCCAACATGCTGGATGCGGCCGTGTCGGGCACGTTCAAGGGCCTGTATTGTCAGGGCGAGGATATTCTGCAATCGGACCCCGACACCAAACATGTGGCGGCGGGACTGGCGGCGATGGAATGTGTGATCGTGCATGACCTGTTCCTGAATGAAACCGCCAATTACGCGCATGTGTTCCTGCCGGGGTCCACATTTCTGGAAAAGGACGGAACATTCACCAATGCCGAACGGCGCATAAACCGTGTGCGTCAGGTGATGGCCCCGCGCAACGGCTATGCCGATTGGGAAGTGACGCAGCTTCTGGCCAATGCGATGGGCGCGAACTGGCGCTATACCCATCCCGCCCAGATCATGGATGAAATTGCCATGACCACCCCCAGTTTCGCCGGTGTGGATTATGCCACGCTGGAAGAAAAAGGGTCGGTGCAATGGCCCTGCAATGAAGCAAACCCCGAGGGCACGCCGCTGATGCATGTCGACGGGTTTGTGCGCGGCAAGGGTCGGTTCATTGTCACCGAATATGTGGCCACGGACGAAAAGACCGGGCCGCGCTTCCCGCTGCTGCTGACCACTGGGCGCATTCTGTCGCAATATAACGTGGGCGCCCAGACGCGGCGCACCGATAACGTGGTCTGGCATGATGAGGATCTGCTGGAAATCCACCCCCATGATGCGGAACAGCGCGGCATCAAGCAGGGCGATTGGGTGAAACTGGCCAGCCGGTCGGGCGAAACCACGCTGCGCGCCACATTGACCGACCGTGTCAGCCCGGGTGTGGTTTACACCACCTTCCACCACCCTGAAACGCAGGCGAATGTCATCACCACCGATTATTCAGACTGGGCCACCAATTGCCCCGAATACAAGGTGACGGCGGTGCAGATCAGCCCGTCGAATGGCCCGACCCAATGGCAGGAAGACTATCAGGCGCAGGCCGCACTGGCGCGCCGTATCCTGCCCGCGGCGGAGTAGGCAGATGACCACGCCACACCGCACCCCTGCCGCCAGCATGTCGGGCCTGTCCGTTCACAAGGACAGTCAGCGCGACATGTGGCGCACCCTGCCGGACGAGGTTCCGGTGGCGCTGGTCTTTGATGGCACGACCCTTGCGGTGATGATGGCCAGCCCCGCCGATATTCATGATCTGGCCATAGGCTTTGCCCTAAGCGAGGGGATTATTGCCACCGCCGGTGATGTGCAGGATTTCGAGGTGGCAGAACACCCCACTGGGCTGGAAGCGCGGCTTTGGTTGCGCGCCGACCGCTCAGAGGCCCTTCAGGCGCGCCGCCGTTTCATGGCGGGGCCTGTGGGGTGCGGGTTGTGCGGGATCGACAGTCTGGAGCAGGCCAGCCGCCCGTTGCCACATGTGCCCGATACCGGCCTGCGCCTGACGCGCAAGGCTGTTGCGTGTGCGGGCGATGGGCTGGCCGCGCGCCAGCCGCTGCGTGACCAGACAGGGGCCACCCATGCGGCGGGGTTCATGGCGCGTGACGGACGCATTGTTCTGGCGCGCGAGGATGTGGGCCGCCACAATGCGCTCGACAAGCTGATCGGCGCGATGGCGCGCGCGGGACTGGATGCGGGGCAGGGGGCGTTTATCATGACCAGCCGTCTGTCGGTGGAACTGGTGCAGAAATGTGCTATCGCTGGCTGTCCCGTGCTGGTGTCCGTCTCTGCGCCGACCGCGGCGGCCTTGCGGCTGGCCGAAGGGGCCGGAATTACCATTGCGGCTTTTGCCCGTGGGGGTGGTTTCGACATTTACGCGCATCCCGCGCGCATTATCACAAAGGTGTCCGATGCAGCCTGAGAAACTGATTTACATGGCCAACCAGATTGCGACCTTTTTCAAGTCGCAACCGGGTGATGACGGGGCGGAACGCATTGCCAGCCATCTGCGTGATTTCTGGGACCCGTCCATGCGCGCGCATTTGTGCGAACTGGCCAAACACGACAGCGCCGCCCTTGATGAGAATGTGCGCAAGGCGGTGGAATTGCTGAACTGAGGTGCTCGGGGGTAAGTGCCCCGGGTTTCCCAAGGCGCGGGCTATATCCATTCCTCCCCCCCCGCTAGAGCATGTTGCTCAAAAGTGGGAACCGGTTTTGAGCTTCTCGAACATGCGCAATCAATAAGTTAGAGCATGTCTCGTGAATACGAATGAACGGGATATGCTCTAATCCCGCTTTGGTGGTGTCCAGTGGGTCAGGCGCGCGGTGATCCGTGTCAGCAAGGGGGCAGACGGGATGATGATGAATATCCGTGTGATGTGATAGGCCGTGACCAGTGCCACGCTTTCTTGCAACACCTTGGCGGTCAGGGCCATTTCGGTCACGCTGCCCGGTGCGGTTGCCAGAACCATGGTGGCCCAGTTCGTTCCCGTAATCGGGGCAAGGATCAGCGCCAGTGCCAGACACAGCGCCATCATCAGCAATGTCGATAACATTGCAGCCGGAACAAAACGCCCCGCACGACGGAACAGATCGCGGTTGATCACGGCGCCAAGCCAGACCCCCAGCAACACCTGCGCGCCCGCAAGCACCATATAGGGCGTGGCCGTAACGGGCAGCCCCAGCGCGGCAGCCGCTGCCGATGCGGCAAGCGGGCCAAGGAAAAACGGGTTCGACACCCGCAACAATTTAAGTGTGAAGGCACCAAGAACGGCCAGCACAATCAACAGCGCCGCCCCTTGAGGTGTCCAGTGCATGTTGCGCAGGGTTTCGGACGGGTCAGCGACGCTGCCGTCAAGCAGCAGGATCGCAGGCGGGATAACCAGCACCAGCGCCATGATCCGCAAGGTCTGCGCAAAGACAACAGGGCCGGGGTTGACCCCGTAGCGCTGCGCCAGATTGGCAGATTCCACCGGTCCCATCGGAACAGATGCCAGCGTGGCGGTCATTGCATCAACATCCGACAGGCGCATCAACACCCACGCCACCAGAAAACCCGCAGCGATTGTCAGCAGCGCGGCGATGACCATGGGCAGGAACATCGCCCCCAGTGTTTCCAGCGCCGCTGGCGTGAACGCTAGCCCGACAGAGCCTGCAACCACGATCTGCCCCGCCGGTCGCGACATTGCAGGGGCCTTGATCTGAACGCCATAAAGGCTGATGCCGGTGGCAAAGACCAATGCGCCGATCATCCATGGCAGGGGCACATGCAATTGCGCTGCAACCCAGCCGGTGCCGACAGCACCCAGATAAATCAAGATGATTTTAGCATATTTTCCCGGAACGGAATGCTGCATCGGGAAACCCCGCGGATGACCTTGCTGTTTGTGTAGCCCAAAGTGAAAATGGATACCAGAAGGAAACTTCACTTGTGTATTGTCGGGGCAGTGCATCCTTGCGGGATGCAGTGGTCATGCGCGGGTTCCGGGTCGGGGGTTGGCCTGCGGTCGGGTCAGAACACTTCCGGCTGGTTGGCTTGTATCCAGTCAATAATATCGCCGATATGGCTAAGATGGGTCTTTACGGCGGCGGCTGCACCGTCCCCGTCGCCTGCGCGCAGGGCGTTCAGAATGTCGTGGTGTTCGGCCAGCGCGCGCGGCGCTTCAAAAGACAGGCTTAAATATCGGGCGCGGTCCATATGGCCCTTGTTGTCCTTGATCAGTGCCCAGCCGAATCCAAGCCCCGCATAGGTGCAGATGTCATGATGAAACTGATCATCCAGCGCATGAAAACCGGTTTTGTCATTCGCGCGCAGGGCATCTTCCTGCCGGTTCAGGATGTCCTGCAATGCAGTAATATGCACAGGTTCCAACTTTTCTGCCGCCACGCGCATGGTCGCTTCTTCCAATGCGCTGCGAATGAAATAAGCCTGCACAATCGCATCCTTGGAAATGGGCGCGACGGTGGTTGCGCGCTGTGGCCTGATATGGATCAGGCCCAGTTGCGACAACCGGTAAAATGCATCCCGCACCGGCTGGCGCGACACGCCCAGTTGTGCGGCGACTTCGGCTTCTGACAGCTTTGTTCCCGGTGGCAGCATCAGGTTGATGATGCGTTCATACAGCAGATCATACACCTGATCAGCCATGCTGCGCGGGTGGTGGGCATCCAGTGGCGGAAGAAGCTGTGACATTGACATAGCAAGTGTATCTACATCCCTTGACGCAACCTGTAAACTAGAATATTAGTCGAATAGATAATTTCCCTGAACCAGAGGTGCAAATGCCACTGCTGCAAGAAGACCGCCTTTTCCCGATCGAAGGGCGCGCCCGCGACCTTGCGCGTGCCCTTTACGCCGAGATCTGTGATCTGCCGATCATCAGCCCGCATGGCCATACGGACCCGCGCTGGTATGCCGAAAATGCGGCGTTTCCCGATCCTGCGCAGTTGTTTGTCACGCCTGATCACTATGTCTTTCGCATGCTGTGCTCGCAGGGGGTGGCGCTGACGGATCTGGGTGTGCCGCGCGCGGATGGCGGGCCAACTGAAACAGATGCGCGCAAGATATGGCGGTTGTTTGCGCAGAATTACCACCTGTTTCGCGGCACGCCGTCGCGGATGTGGCTGGATTATTCGTTCCAGCATGTGTTTGGCATTGACCGCCCGCTGAACGCGGACAATGCGGACTGGTATTTTGACCATATTGCAGATTGTCTGGCCAAGCCCGAGTTTCGCCCCCGCGCCCTGTTCGAGCGGTTCAATATCGAAGCGATTGCCACCACCGAAGCGGCCACCGATGATCTGCGCTGGCACCGGATGATCCGCGACAGTGGCTGGACGGGCCGCGTTGTCACCGCCTATCGCCCCGATGGCGTGATTGATCCCGAAGTGGAAGGGTTTGCCGAAAATGTTGCCCTGATGGGTGAACAGACCGGCGAAGATACCACCACTTGGGCGGGCTACCTGTCTGCCCATCGTGCGCGGCGGGCGTATTTCAAGGAATTTGGCGCGACATCGACCGATCATGGCCACCCCAGCGCGCGCACCGAAGATTTGCCGCAGGCAGATGCGGCGGCGCTGTTCACCAAGGCCTTGCGGGGGGAATGCACGGCAGAGGAAGCCGATGCCTTCCGCGCCCATATGCTGACGGAAATGGCCCGGATGAGCTTGGATGACGGGTTGGTCATGCAAATGCACCCCGGATCACGCCGCAACCATTCCGGCCCCGTCATGACCATGTATGGCCGCGACAAGGGGTTCGATATTCCGGGCCGCACCGATTATGTTGCAGCGCTGCGCCCGCTTTTGAATGCGGTCGGTATGCGGGCAGATTTGACGGTGATCATATTCACGCTGGATGAAACATCCTATGCGCGCGAACTGGCCCCGCTGGCAGGCGTTTACCCCTGCCTGAAGCTGGGTCCGGCATGGTGGTTTCATGACAGCCCAGAAGGCATGCGCCGGTTCCGCGAAATGACCACGGAAACCGCCGGTTTCTATAACACTGTCGGCTTCAACGATGATACCCGCGCGTTCTGTTCGATCCCCGCGCGCCATGATGTCGCGCGGCGTGTGGATTGCGCCTATCTGGCCACGCTGGTGGCGACCGGCCGCCTGTCCGAAGGTGATGCCCCCGAACTGGCGCATGATCTGGCTTACGGGCTGGCCAAGCGCGCCTATAAACTTTGACAGGAAAAACCAAATGTTGAATGTTGAAACCCGCCACGCCGTTCATCCTGAACATGCCAAGGGCATGGATACAACTGATCTGCGCCGCAATTTTCTGGCCGGGGGGTTGTTTGCAAACGGTGAAATCCGTCTGGCCTATACCCATTATGACCGCTTTGTTCTGGGGGGGGCTGTGCCGGACGGGGCGGCGCTGGTGCTGGATCAGGTTGCAGAAACGCGCACGCCCAATTTCATGGACCGGCGCGAAATGGGGATCGTCAATATTGGTGATACCGGCCGCGTGGACGCAGACGGGCAGGGCTGGGACATGGCTTACGGCGATGTGCTGTATCTGGGCATGGGGGCCGGTCCGGTGACGTTTTCGGGCGCGGGGCGGTTCTACATCACATCTGCGCCTGCGCACCGTGCATTTCCGCACCGGCTGGTCAAAGTGGCCGACGCCAAGGAAGTGAAGCTGGGCGCTGCGGAAACATCAAACAAGCGCACAATCCGACAGTTTATTCACCCGCTGGTCATGGAAAGCTGCCAGTTGATTCTTGGCTACACCTCGCTAGAGGATGGGTCGGTCTGGAACACCATTCCAAGCCATATTCATGATCGCCGGATGGAGGCGTATCTGTATCACGGCATGGCGCCGGAAGCACGCGTGCTGCACCTGATGGGTGAACCGCATGAAACCCGCCATCTGTTTGTCGCCAACGAACAGGCGGTTCTGTCACCGCCATGGTCCATTCATTCGGGCGCGGGCATTGGCGAATACACCTTCATCTGGGCGATGGCGGGTGA
Source organism: Roseinatronobacter sp. S2 (assembly GCF_029581395.1). Lineage (GTDB taxonomy): Bacteria > Pseudomonadota > Alphaproteobacteria > Rhodobacterales > Rhodobacteraceae > Roseinatronobacter. Next base: position 113,789 of record NZ_CP121115.1, read on the forward strand.
CAATGTCGATTACACAGACATGGACTTTATCGCCCCCGAGGATTTGCGATGACCGCCTTTTCGCTACACGGCCAGACCGCGCTGGTTACAGGTGCGAATACCGGTATCGGACAGGCGATTGCCGTTGCGCTGGCGCAGGCGGGGGCCGATGTCATTGCCGCCGGTCGGCGCGATTGCGACGAAACGCTTGTGCGCATGGGCAGCGGGCGCGCGCTGCAACTGGATTTCGCCGACCCTATGGCCGCGCGCGATGTGTTTGCGCAGAACCATATTGATATTCTGGTCAATAACGCGGGCATCATCCGCCGCGCCGATGCGGTTGATTTCACGGAATCCGATTGGGATGACGTGATGGATGTGAACATGAAGGCGCTGTTTTTCACCTGTCAGGCTTTTGCGCGGGCAGCACTGCCGCGCGGGCGCGGCAAGATCATCAATATCGCGTCGCTGCTGTCGTTTCAGGGCGGTATTCGCGTGCCCTCCTACACTGCCAGCAAACATGGGGTGGCAGGGCTGACGAAATTGCTGGCCAATGAATGGGCGGCGCAGGGGTTGAATGTGAACGCCATTGCACCCGGCTATATTGAAACCAACAACACCGAAGCGCTGCGCGCTGATCCGGATCGTTCGCGCGCCATTCTGGAGCGCATTCCCGCAGGGCGTTGGGGCCAGCCCGAAGACATTGCACAAACGGCAGTGTTTCTGGCGGCCCCCGCATCTGATTACATCAATGGCGCAATCCTGAATGTCGATGGAGGCTGGCTTGCACGATAGACTTTTCCACCCACACGAAACCACCCCTGCGGGGCCCGAACCCACCCTTGCGGGGATTGTGCATCTGGGGCTTGGGGCGTTTTTCCGCGCGCATGTCGCAAGCTACATTTCAGAAGCCATGCAGCACCATGGCGGGGACTGGGGCGTGATCGGTGTTTCGCTGAAATCCCCCGGCGTGCGCGACAGGCTGCGCCCGCAGGGCTGGGCCTATACCGCGGTTGAGCTGGCACCTGACGGTGAAAAACCGCAGGTCATGACATTGCTGCGCGATGTGCTGGTGGCGCCTGAAAACCCCCAAGCCGTGCTGGATGCGATGGCCGCGCCCACTGTGTCGATTGTCAGCCTGACAGTCACCGAAAAGGGGTATTGCCACGAACCGGCCACGGGGCGGCTGGACCCTGCGCATCCTGATATTGTGCATGATCTGAACCATGATTTGCCGAATTCCGCGCCCGGCTATCTGGTGCGTGCGCTGCAACTGCGCCATGCGCGCGGCCTGCCGCCGTTTACGGTGCTGTGCTGCGACAACCTCCCGGAAAACGGCCATGTGGTGCGCGGTGTGATGCTGGACCTTGCACGCCTGATCGACCCTGCGCTGGCCGCGTGGATTGCCAGCAACGGTGCGTTTCCCTCCACGATGGTCGACCGCATTGTGCCCGCCACCACACCTGACGATCTGGACCGCGTTGCCGCCCTGACAGGCCAGCGCGATGAAGCGCCGGTGATGCACGAACCGTTCCGCCAATGGGTGGTCGAGGACCGCTTTTGTGGCGCCCGCCCGCAGTGGGAAGTCGCAGGCGCGCAGATGGTTGCGGATGTCACCCCGTTTGAGCATATGAAGCTGCGCATGCTGAACGGCACGCATAGCTCGCTTGCCTATCTGGGGTATCTGGCGGGGTACCAGACGATTGCCGAAGTCATGACCGACCCCGCCTTTGTCAGCTATGCGCGCCACCTGTGGCAGTCAGAGATTATTCCGACGCTGACCCCGCCGGAAAACACCGATCTGGGTGCTTATGCCGAAGCGCTGGCCGCGCGATATGCCAACCCCGCAATCCGGCACCGCACATGGCAGATCGCAATGGATGGCAGCCAGAAGCTGCCGCAACGCATTCTTGCCACGCTGGCCGAAAACCGCGCGGCGGGGCGCAGCAGTGCAGGACTGGTGCTGGCCGTTGCCGCATGGATGCGCTACACATCAGGCCGCGATGAAACCGGCACCGCGGTCGAGGTGAAAGACCCGCTTGCCGACCGTCTGGCAGCGCTTTGGTGTGATGATCCGCGCGACACGGTCAAAGGGTTTCTGACCTTGTCAGAGGTGTTTCCAAAATCCTTGCGTCAAGATTCCGGTTTTGCCGCCGAATTGACACAAGCCCTGTCAGGGCTGGTGGCGCAGGGCGCGCGTGCGGTGGTGGCGGATATCTAATTTTTGCCGCCGCCTGCCACAACGCGCAATAATACGCAGTGTCAGTCCGGCGTTATGGCAGATGGGGCAGGTGGCGGGCGCAGGGGATACAGCGTTTCGCCATCTTCCTGCCCGCGTGGCCAATGCCCGTCCCGCCGCAGCCGCACCTGATTTTGCCAACCGCGCGGACTGGTGCCAATATGGCGTTTGAACAGCCGTGAGAAGTAGTAGACATCGTTAAACCCCAGCCGTGCGGCTGTTTCGGTAACCCCTGTGCCTGCTTCCAGCAATTGCATACCGATTTCCATGCGTTTGAATTCCTGATATTTCGCAGGCGTGGCTCCCAGCCGGCGGCTGAATTCGCGGCGGAAATACACATCACTGTAGGGCGCATCGCGCACCACACGTTCGGCCAGCCCCGGTTGCAGCGGGTTGGCGGCGATTTGGGTCGCGGCCATCATCACCGCCATAGGCAGCCCTTCGGACTGGTCAAGGGCGGGGTCCTGGGTGTTTTGCCAGCCCAGAAATGCATCTTCGATAAATTCGTTCACAATCACCATAAACGCATGATGCATTGACATGGTGACCGATCCGGCGGGCGCTGTTGCGCGGTAATGGCGCACCAGCGGCTCCAGCATGGGCCAGCGTGACAGGGTAACGACCTGCCGCAAATGCAGTCGCGCCAGAAAATCATGCCGCCCAAACAGGTCCAGCCGGAAATGCTGCGCCAGTCCGGTATACAGACAGTCCGGGTCGGGGTTGCGGCCCTGAAACCGTGTTCCGGCCGGTATAAGCATTGCCATGCCGGGCGTCAGGGTGATGTGCTGGTCCCCCAGAAGATACGCGCCCTGTCCGGACAGGCAGATCACAAGGTCATGATAGCTGTTCACCTTGTCGATGGACCAGCTGTTCGAGTGCCGCATCCGGATCGCAGAGCGTGTCAGCGTCAGATCCAGCGCCCGAACCGGAAGCCCCGCCAGAATGCCGGCCCCTGCTGTTGCCGCAGTTGCAAGATGTTCTGTTTCGTCCATCTTTTTCTGCATAAACGTCAATTCCATCTGTCTGCTTAACTGGCATATTAGGCGAATACTTCTGGCAGGGAAATGCTTGTCAGAACGGATCGAATCGAAGGAGGAGCGATTTGATGACGTGCCAAAGGCAGAATCTTTGCCAAAGACACCGCATCCTGTCACGAATTGCGGACATCCCCCCATGCTTTGGCCCCTGTCCGGGCCACATGGGGAACATGTATCAAATGACAGGGGAATAAACCATGGAAAGCCGTTTTCTGGGGCTGGCCTATCTGGCGCCTTATATCATCGGGCTGCTGGTCTTCACGATGATCCCGTTTCTGGCCTCGCTTTACCTGAGTTTCACAGATTACAATCTGATGTCGCGCCCGATCTGGACGGGGCTGGAAAACTTCCGTGATCTGATGTCGGACCGCACCTTCAAGCGGTCGCTGAATGTGACACTGCTTTATGTGTTTCTGACAGTGCCGCTGAAACTGGTCTTTGCGCTGTTCATCGCCGTGATCCTGAACTATCGGCTGAAAGCGATAGGGTTCTTCCGCACCGCATATTATGTGCCGTCCATTCTGGGCGGATCAATCGCGGTGGCGGTGCTGTGGCGCTATATCTTTGCCGATACGGGGCTGGTCAATATGGTGCTGGTCGCCATCGGTCTGGACCCTGTCAACTGGTTCGGCGATCCGGTCAATGCGCTGTTCACCATCACGCTGCTGCGCACATGGCAATTCGGGTCGGCAATGGTCATCTTTCTGGCAGCGCTGCAATCGGTGGACAAATCGCTGTATGAAGCGGCCGCGATTGATGGTGCAGGCAAGTGGCACAGTTTCGTCTTCATCACACTTCCGCTGATCACGCCTGTCATTTTCTTTAATCTTATCATGCAGATGGTGCAGGCGTTTCAGGAATTCAACGGCCCTTATGTGATTACTGGCGGCGGGCCGCTGCGGTCCACCTACCTGCTGCCGCTGTATATCTATGACGAGGCATTCAAGAATTTCAACATGGGCTATGCGTCGGCCATCGCCTGGGTGCTGTTTGTCATCATCATGGTGCTGACCGTCGCGGCGTTCTGGTCATCCAAAAAATGGGTCTATTACGCCGGCGACAAGAGGAGCTGATCGATGAGTAATCCTGACACAACGCTTACGCCGGTCAAGGCCCTGGTGGCCCCTGTTCTGGACGACACGTCCCGCGCGCAGATCAGGGCAGAACGCCTGTCCGCTTTCGTGCGCTATTCCTTGCTGATCACGGTGGGCTTTCTGATGCTGTATCCGCTGCTGTGGCTGGTGGGCGCATCGTTCAAGACCAATTCGGAAATCTACGGCTCCATCGGGTTCATTCCGCAAGAACCGACACTGGAAGGCTATCGCAAAGGGTGGGAAACCTCGACTCCCTATACATTCGGGCGGTTTTTCTGGAATACGTTTCTGATCATCCTGCCCAAAACCATCTTCACGGCGATTTCCTGCGCGCTGGTGGCATATGGGTTCGCACGGTTTGAATTTCCCTACAAGAAACTGCTGTTTGCCAGCCTGATTGCAACATTGCTGCTGCCCAATGTGGTGACACGCATTCCGCAATATATTCTGTTCCGCGATTTGGGCTGGCTGGACACCTATCTGCCGCTTTGGGTGCCATCGGCCTTTGCAGGGGACGCATTCTTTGTGTTCATGCTGGTGCAGTTCCTGCGCGCCATTCCCCGCGACATGGAAGAGGCGGCGCGCGTGGACGGGGCCAACAGCCTGCAAACCCTGATATATATTGTGGTGCCCATGCTGATGCCCGCGCTGATTTCGGTGGCATTGTTCCAGTTCATGTGGACAATGAACGATTTTCTGGGTCCGCTGATCTATCTGTCTTCGGTCCAGAGCTTTCCGGTATCGCTGGCGTTGAAGCTGTCCATCGACACCACCGAGGCCTTTGACTGGAACCGGATTCTGGCGATGTCCGTGCTGGCGCTTCTGCCCGCGCTGATCGTCTTTTTCATGGCACAACGATACTTCATCGAGGGCATCTCGACTGGCGGGGTGAAAGGGTAAAGCTATGGCACGTTTGCAAATCAAGAATCTGGAAAAGACCTATGCCAATACGTTCAAGGCGGTGCACGGCATCAATCTGGATGTCGAGGATGGCGAGTTCATGGTGCTGGTTGGCCCGTCGGGTTGCGCGAAATCAACCACATTGCGCATGATTGCGGGCCTTGAAAGCATATCCGGCGGCGAGGTTGTGATCGGCGAAAAGGTGGTCAACCGCCTGCAACCGGGCCAACGCGGTATTGCGATGGTGTTTCAGAACTACGCGCTTTATCCGCATATGAAAGTGCGCAAGAACCTGTCCTTCGGGTTGCGCCTGCAACGCGCCCCCAAGGCCGAGATCGAACGCAAAACCGCAGAAGTTGCGCGCATTCTGGAAATTGAACCGTTGCTGGACCGGCTGCCCAAGGAGTTGTCGGGCGGGCAGGCACAGCGCGTGGCGCTGGGGCGCGCGTTGATCAAGCAGCCCGAAGTGTTCCTGTTTGACGAACCGCTGTCCAATCTGGATGCAAAACTGCGCGCGTCCATGCGTGTGCGGATCACCGATCTGCACAAGCGGCTGAAAGATCAGGGCATGTCGTCAACGGTGATCTATGTCACCCATGACCAGACCGAAGCCATGACCATGGGCGACAGGATTTGCGTGATGAAGGACGGCCATATCATGCAGGTGGCCGACCCCAAGACATTGTATGACCGCCCCGCCAATGCGTTTGTTGCCGGTTTTATCGGCAGCCCCGAAATGAACCTGCTTGCCGGGCGGCTGGATGGCAGCAGGTTCCATCTGGGGGACCAGTCGCTGGTTCTGCCGGATGAACTGATGGCCCGGCTGCACGCCAATAGCGGCGCGGTAACCTTGGGCATTCGCCCCCAGCATCTGCGCGTCAATACCGCGCACGGGCTGCGCGCCGTGGTCGCAGGGGCGGAATTCATGGGCCATGAAGTGGTGCTGCATCTGGATGTGGAAGGCGAGCGTGTGGTCGCGGTGTTGCCCGCCGCCGATTACGCCGATCTGGACCGCGGCACGTCAGTTACGCTGACCCCCGATCCGGGCAAGGCGCATGTTTTCGATCAAACCGGCGGGAATATCTCGCTCTCATAGTCTTGGTAAAGGGAGGATTTACACATGAGACTTCTGACAACAACCATTCTGACGGGTTTGCTGGCGACAGCCGCGCAGGCCGATACGTTGCGCATGTCATGGTGGGGCGGCGATGCCCGCCATGCCCAGACACAAGAGGCGCTGAATTATTGCGGCCCGAAATACGGCCATGACATACAGGCCGAATTCACCGGCTGGTCGGGCCATCAGGAACGTATCACCACCCAGATCGCCGGCCGCACAGAGGCCGACATTATGCAGATCAACTGGCCATGGCTGCCGCTTTTTTCGCCCGACGGGACGGGGTTTGTGGATCTGTATGACTATGGCCATATCATCGATCTGTCGCAGTTTACCGAAGCGCAGCTTGCCGGTGGCGAAGTTGCGGGCAAGCTGAACGGGATTCCCGTGTCCACGACAGGGCGGGTTTATTTCTTCAATAAAACCACGTTTGAACGCGCCGGTCTGGACGTGCCCAGCACATGGCAAGAGGTGATCGACGCAGCGCCCGTGCTGCGTGCGGAACTGGGACCGGATTACTACCCGTTCGAAGCAGCGGGCCTGAACGCGATTTTCCTTGTATCCATGGCTGTGACACAGGCGACCGGCAAAGACCTGATCGATCCTGAAACGACAATGGCTGCCTGGACCGAGGAAGAACTGCTTGAAGGTATCCGTTTTTACCAAAGTCTGGTCGAAGCCGGTGCCATTCGCGAATGGCGGCAGGTCGCGGGCGAGGGCAATATCGAATTGTTCGAGATGCGCCCATGGGCCGACGGACGGATTGCGGGGACGTATGAATGGGATTCGGCCTATGCAAAATATGCCGACCCGCTAAGCGACGATCAGGTGCTGGTGCCGGTGCCCATGCTGATGACCGAAGGGGCGGTGACCGAAGCCACCTATTCCAAGCCATCCATGCTGTTTTCGATCTCGCGCAATTCCGGCCATCCCGAAGCGGCGGCGGAAATCATCAACTGTTTGCTGAATGATCCCGCAGCGGTTGAAATTCTGGCAGATTCGCGCGGGGTGCCTGCCAGCAAATCAGCGTTCGAATTGCTGAACGAAAGCAACCTGATCAACCCCAACGTAGCGGCGGCCAATGCGATTGTGCTGGATGGCAGCGGGCCGGTGGTGTCGTCGTTTAACGAACACCCGCGCGTGCGTGATGCCTTCCGCGACAATCTGGAAGGTGTGGCCTATGGCATTCTCAGTGCCGAAGATGCTGCGGCAGATATCATCAGCAGCATCAACCGTGCGCTGCGCCAGCACCGCTAACCCTGACCTGAAAGCGTGCGCGCCTTTTGCGCGCGCGCCTTTTGCCTTTATCCGGACGCGCACCATGCCCCCCTTGATTGAACTTGTGGCAATCACGCCCCGTGCGGTTGCCTTGCGACTGCTTACGTCTGATGCCCGCTATCACCTGCCGGATGCGGTTGGTTGGCGGCTGCACGGTGTCGGGATTGCCCGCCACGGCATGACCGACCGCGTTGTGACAGTGCTGCATGACCTGCCACCTGCAACAACGCTGTGTTTTGACGCTGACGGGTTTGCCCCGTTCCAGTTCACACTGCCGACGTGCGCCGGGGCCGTGGTTCTGGATGATCCCGCGCGCGCGCAGGCCCTGCTGGATGGCTTGCCAGACGGCGGCACCTTGATTGTGCCTGCGGGGGACTGGGTGGTGGCACCGCTGCTGATCCCGTCGCACCGCCATATATGGCTTGCGGATGGTGCCCGCCTGATGGCCCCGCCCGACCGAGCGGATTTTCCAATTCTGTCCGCCGAACAGGGCGGCAGTTGGGAAGGGCTGCCAGATACATGCTACCGCGCCATTCTGACCGCGATTGATGCACATAGCATCACCATTTCAGGCCCTGGGCTGGTGGACGGCGGCGGTGCGCGCGGCGATTGGTGGGACTGGCCAAAGGAGACACGCAACAATGCGCGCCGCGCCCGCCTGCTGCACCTGATCAATTGTCAGGAAGTGACCATCCTTGGCCCGACGCTGACAAATTCACCCAGCTGGACAGTGCACCCCTATAAGTGCCGCAATCTGGCCTTTGTCGGGCTGACCATCCGGAACCCTGCCGACAGTCCCAACACCGACGGACTGAACCCCGAAAGTTGCACAGGCGTCAGGATTGAAGGCGTGCATTTTTCCACCGGCGATGACTGTATCGCCATCAAGGCGGGCAAACGCAGCGACACTGGCGGTGACGCTCATCTGATGCCCACGCGCGATATCACCGTGCGTAACTGCCTGATGGAGCGCGGTCATGGCGGTGTTGTCATCGGGTCCGAAATGTCGGGCGGTGTCAGCAATGTGCGTATTTCTGATTGCGAGATGGTCCAGACTGATCGCGGCCTGCGCATCAAAACACGGCGGGGGCGCGGCGGTGTCGTGTCCGGCATCCATTTGCGCAATGTCAGCTTTGTCGGTGTGGACACGGTTCTGGCCATAAACATGCATTATTTCTGTGACCATTACGGACACGCGCCCTTTGTGCAGTCGCGCCAGCCGCAGCGCGTGGATGTGCTGACGCCGCAAATCCGCGACATCACACTGGACCGGATTGTGGCGCGCGATGTGCGGCTGGCGTTTGCGGCCTGTCTGGGTCTGCATGAAGCCCCCGTAACGGGCGTTGTCATAACTCATGCCGATGTGGCCTTTGCCCCTGACGCCACACCGCAAGTGCCGCTTATGGCCTGCGGGCTGCGCGACGTGGCAGGGGCGGGCGTGCTGGCCGAGCATTGCGACATCACCGCGCCCCCTCAGTTGCGCCAAGGCCCCCTGACCGTGAAGGATTATCAGCCATGCTAGAGTATTTTGACGCGTATGCGGCACGGTATCAGCCCTATAAGGGCGGGGATTGGTGCTATGAGGATGGCTGCATCTATCGCGGGTTGCTGATGTTGCATCAGGCCACCGGTCAGGCGCGCTGGCGCGACCACCTGCTGCGGCTGGTTCTGCCGCAAGTGGCCCCCGATGGCCGTTTGCGCGGCTACCGGATTGATGAATACAATATCGACAACATCCTGTCGGGGCGCATTCTGTTTGCGCTGGACCGCTGGACAGATGATCCGCGCTGGATGGCTGCGGCAGGGGTGCTGGCACGCCAGCTGGACACCCACCCGCGCACCGAAAGCGGCAATTACTGGCATAAGCTGCGCTATCCCCATCAGGTCTGGCTGGACGGGCTGTATATGGCCCTGCCGTTCCAGATTGAATATGCGCAGACCACCGGCGATGATGCGCGCCGCCGCGATGCGCTGGCGCAGATGGCAAGCGCGCTGGCCGTAACCCTGCGCGATGACGGGCTTTATGCGCATGGCTATGACGCCGCGCGCGTGCAGGAATGGGCCGATCCCCGCACCGGCCAGTCGCCCAGTATCTGGGCACGCGCCCTTGGCTGGCAAGCGATGGCGCTGGTCGATTGCGCCGAACTGGTCGGGCTGGCGGAATTTGAAAATGCGGGGCTGCTGGCCCCCCTGCGCGGCTTGCTGGGGCAGGTGATTGGTTGGCAACAATCAGACGGCGGCTGGTTACAGTTGATGACCATGCCTGAACTGGCGGAAAACTATACCGAAAGCTCTGCCAGCGCGATGTTTGCCTATGCGATGGCCAGTGCAGCGACCCTCGGGGTGGATGTGCCCGGTCAGGACGACGCCATCGCGCGTGTGACCGCATTCACGCGGGCGCGTCTGGTGCGCGATGACAGTGGCGCAGTGCAGTTTGGCGGCATTTGTCATGTTGCGGGGCTGGGCGGGTTTTCAGGTGTCTACCGTGATGGCAGCCCCGAATATTACCTGAGCGAGGAACAGGTCAGCGATGACGCCAAAGGCACCGGCCCGCTGATGATGGCCCATGCGCGTGCGCTGCAACTGGCGCAAATGCCATCGCAGCCGGTCCATAGTCTCTCGCCGTCCAGTTAGGTGACATAAACCTGCATTTTCCTGCCTTATCAGGAATTATGCGACGGCAGGGGGGCGTGCGCCCGCCCCCCTGTGTTGGTATTATTGCAGATCGTCTGGGCGCAGGGCGGCTGGCAGGTTTTGGTAGCACACCGGTCGCAGAAAGCGGCGGATGGACAGGGTGCCCACGGATGTGGCGCCGAAATTGGTCGAGGCGGGGTAGGGGCCGCCATGGACCATGCTGTCGGCCACCTCGACCCCTGTGGGGAACCCATTGGCCAGAATGCGCCCGGCCTTGCGTTCCAGAACCGGCATCAGGCGCTGGCCCAGGCCCGTGTCGCCATCATCCAGATGCAGGGTGCAGGTCAGCTGGCCTTGCAACGCGCGTGCCAGATCCAGCATCTGCCCCTCATCGCGGGCGCGGATGATCAGGCCAAGGGGACCGAACACCTCCTCGCCCAAGGCATGGTTGCCCAGCCATGCATCGGCGGTGGTTTCATACAGATACGGCGTGGCTGCGCGCCCGTCGCAGCTGGTGGCCAGCACTTCGCGCACGCCCGCGCTGGCAGCCACACGGTCGCGGCCCGCGCGGTAGGCCTCGGCCATGCCATCCGTCAGCATGGTCTGCGCGCCCACGCCCGCCAGCGCACCCTTGGCGGTCGCGGCAAATTCATCGGCCTGCGGCCCCTCCAGCACCACGGCGATGCCGGGATTGGTGCAGAACTGGCCCGCGCCCATGGTCAGGCTGGCGGCCCAGCCTTTGGCGATGTCGGCCCCGCGTGCGCCCAGTGCTTTGGGCAGGATGAACATGGGGTTCACGCTGCCCAATTCGCCAAAGAAGGGAATGGGATCAGCGCGTTGCGCGCACAGATCAAACAGCGCGCGCCCGCCGCCCAGCGATCCGGTGAAGCCCACAGCGCGGATCAGCGGGTGGGTGACCAGTGCCGCGCCAACCTCGCGGTTGCCGCCTTGTATCAGCGAAAACACGCCCGGATGCAGGCCGCAGGATTTGGCCGCTGCCGTGATCGCATCGCCCACCAATTCGCCGGTGCCCGGATGGGCGGAATGGCCCTTGACGACAACGGGACAGCCTGCGGCGAGTGCGGCGGCCGTGTCGCCGCCGCCCACCGAAAAGGCCAATGGAAAGTTCGACGCGCCAAACACCGCCACAGGGCCGATGGGGCGCTGGATCATGTGCAATTCGGGGCGCGGGGCGGGCTGGCGGTCGGGCAGGGCCGCGTCATGGCGGCGGTCCAGATAATCGCCCTTGCGGATATGCTCTGCAAACAGGCGCAACTGGCCTGTGGTGCGCCCCCGCTCGCCCACCAGCCGCGCTTCCGGCAGGCCGGATTCGGCGCAGCCCATCGCGGTGATGGCATCGCCGCGCGCGTCAATCTTATCCGCGATGGCGTCCAGAAACGCCGCGCGGTCCGCGCGGGCGGAGTAGCCATAGGTTTCAAACGCGTCTTCGGCGGCTTTGCAGGCGCGGTCCACCAGATCCGGCGTGCCCACCGCAAATTCATGCGCCGGACCGGACGCCGGAGCAGACGCAAACCGCGCCCCATCATCAACCCGTTCACCTGCAATCAAATGCATCCCATGCGGAATATGCGTCATATCAGTGCCTTTCAGTTTCATATATCAGTTGCGCGGCCAGCCGCGCGAAGGGGGGGACAATTCCAGCTATAGCAGGTCGCGCCCCGCAAGATTGCGCATCAACGCGGCTGTGCCGAAAGCCCAGTGTGGTGCTTTTGTGGAACACATAACAGTGTTGACGAGATTTCCCAACCCCGCTGCGGAAATTGTCACGCGGTCGCCCATATGATGGGTGAAGCCCGCGCCTTTGGCGTCGCGGTCGGCCACGGGGGCGAACATCGTGCCCAGATACAGCATGAACCCGTCGGGGTATTGATGATGTGCGCCACAGGTTTGCGCGGCCAGATCGGCAGGATCGCGGCTGATTTCACGCATTGAAGAATGGCCGGACAAATGGAATCCGTCCGTGCCGTCAATGGTCATGTCAAGTTCGGCTTTGCGGATGTCATCCAGCCCGAAACGGTCGTTAAACAGGCGGATAAAGGGGCCAAGTGCGGCGGATGCGTTGTTGTCCTTGGCCTTGCCGAGCAGCAATGCCGAGCGCCCCTCGATATCGCGCAGATTGACGTCATTGCCCAGACAAGCGCCCAGTATGCGCCCGTCAGATGCGCAGGCCAGCACGATTTCGGGTTCGGGATTGTTCCAGCTGCTGGACGGATGCAAACCCACAGCCGCGCCGTGCCCGACCGCCGACATGGGTTGCGCCTTGGTGAATACCTCGGCATCGGGGCCAATGCCCACTTCCAGATATTGCGACCACAGGTTTTCGGCCTGCAAGACGGATTTCACACGCGCCGCTTCCGGCGATCCGGGCACAAGGTCGCGCAGGCTGTCGCCGATGACGCCGGATACCTTGGTGCGGATTGCGTCGGCGCGCGCGGCGTCGCCGCCTGCGCGTTCCTCGATCACCCGTTCCAGCATGGAGCGTGCGAAGGTCACGCCGCAGGCCTTGATGGCTTGCAGATCTGCGGGGGCAAGAAGGCGCAGATCATTCGCGCCCGCATCGGGGTTGCACGCGCTGTCAAGCGCGTCCAACGCGCAAACCGGCACGCCCGTGGTGTTTTGCACATGTGCCAGCGGGTCGGGCAATTCCAGCACATCGCGCATGGTGGGTGCGGTTTTGGTTGTGATGTCGATAATCTGGCCGTCGCGCAGGGTAACCACGCTGGGGCCGATATCAGGACGCCAGATACGGCCAATATATATGCCGTTGTCGTCCAGATTCTGGTGCAGTGTCATATTCCGGTCTTTCTGGTTCAGTGATTGTCGCGTGGCAGGTCATGGCGGATACGCTGGTAGGCTGTCGCCAGTTCCAGACAGCCGCCGTCAGACAGTTGGCCGACATGGGTGCGGTAGATTTCCTGCCATGGTGTCTGATGGTGAATTTCGGGCGCAGTCCACGCGGCGCGGCGGGCCTGCCATTCATCCGCATCGACAAGCGCATCCAGACGGCTGGCATTCAGGTCCAGCCGCACGCGGTCGCCGGTTTGCAAAAGCGCAAGACCGCCGCCCACAACCGATTCAGGGCTGGCATTCAGGATGGACGGGGATTCCGATGTGCCCGATTGCCGCCCGTCGCCCACTGTGGGCAAATGGTTCACGCCCGCGCGCAGCAGCGCGTCTGGCGGCTGCATGTTCACCACCTCGGCCGAACCGGGATAGCCTACGCAGCCTACGCCGCGAATGAACAGGATAGTTTCTTCGTCAATGCCAAGGTCGGGGTCGTTGATGCGGTCGTGGTAATCTTCGGGCCCTTCAAACACGACGGCATGCGCTTCAAAAATGCCTTCCTGCCCCGGTTTGGACAGGAAGCGCGCGCGGAAATCGGGCGATATAACAGATGTTTTCATCAGGGCCGAGTCGAACAGATTGCCCGACAGCACCAGAAAGCCCGCGTTTTCGCGCAAGGGGGCGCTGACAGGCAGGATGACATCCGCATCAAGGCTGGCCCAATCGCCCAAGGCCGCGCCCATTGTGGCCCCGCTGGCGGTCATGGCGCCGTCATGCAGCAACCCTGCCTTGCGCAATTCGCCCATGACGGCGGGCACACCGCCCGCGCGGAAGAAACTTTCGCCAAGATACTTGCCTGCGGGCTGCATATTGACCAGCAGCGGCACGTTGAAGCCGATTTTCTGCCAGTCGGTGACATGCAGATCGACCCCCGCATGGCGGGCAATGGCCTGCAAATGGGGCGGAGCATTGGTGGACCCGCCAATCGCGGAATTCACGATAATGGCATTTTCAAACGCTTCGCGCGTCAGAATGTCGGATGGTTTCAGGTCTTCATGCACCATGGCCACGATGCGCCGTCCGGTTTCATAGGCCATGGCCATACGTTCCCGAAACGGCGCGGGAATGGCGGAACTGCCGGTCAGGGTCATGCCAAGCGCTTCGGCCATGGCGTTCATTGTGCTGGCAGTGCCCATGGTGTTGCAATGCCCAAGGCTGGGCGCGGAGGCGCACACGCGCGAGATGAATTCATCATATTCGATCTTGCCTTCGCTTAGCAGGCGGCGGCTTTCCCAGACAATCGTGCCCGACCCTGCGCGCTTGCCCTGCCACCAGCCGTCCAGCATTGGCCCGCCATTCAACGCAATCGCGGGCAGATCGACAGTTGCCGCCCCCATCAGCATGGCAGGCGTGGTCTTGTCGCAGCCCGTGGTCAGCACGACCCCGTCGATGGGGTAGCCGTGCAGCACTTCGACCAGTGACAGATAGGCAAGGTTGCGGTCCAGCGCGGCGGTCGGGCGTTTGCCGGTTTCCTGAATGGGATGCACCGGAAATTCCATCGGAATCCCGCCTACATCGCGGATGCCTGCCTTGATGCGGTCCATCAGGAACACATGGATCTTGTTGCACGGTGCCAGATCGCTGCCGGTCTGGGCAATGCCGATCACGGGACGCCCGCCCTGCAATTCGCCGCGGGTGTATTCCTGATTCAGATACCGTTCCAGATACAGCGCGGTCATGCCGGGATTGTTGGGGTTGTCGAACCATTCCTGTGAACGGAATTTCTTGTGGGCGCGCGTGTCGGTCATGATATTCGGCTGCCTTTTCAAATTTGGGTGCTCGGGCATTCAGGATGGCGCGGAACAGGCGTGATCCGCGCGGTTATAACGGAAGGGGCATAGGGATTTACATCAGGCCCCCTTTTGCTGGCGCGATGTGCTGCTTCGGATGCGCAGGTCATAGCCTGCGTCGATGATGCGGTGCTCGGGTGGGGACCCGTTTATCTGATCTATTATCATGTTAACAGCCTTCAGGCCGGTTTCATAACGGTGCGTGCGCACGGACGTGATGGTTGGCACCGAACACGACACCACATCCAGATCGTTGAACCCAACAATCCCCATCTGTTCGGGAACGCGCAAGCCCCGCCGCTGGCATTCAAACAGCGCCCCCAATGCAACGTCGTCATTGTTGCAAAACACGGCATCTGCGTCGGGCGCACTGGCCAGCAGGTCGGCCATCAACTGCCCGCCTACGGAATAGGCGGACGGATGGGACGTGGTGACAACCAGCGCATCATCGGACAGGCCATGTGCAGACATCACATCATTGTAGCCTGCAAGACGGCGCTGCGCGCGCGGGTCCATGCGCGCGCCCAGAAACCCGATGCGCCGGTAGCCCTGTTCGATCAGGTGGCGCACCGCGGCGCGCCCTGCATCGCGCTGGTCACAGCCGATTGCCATATCCACAGGGTCCGAATCGGTTTCCATGACCTGAACGACAGGACAGCCCATCTGCTCCAACAAGCGGCGGGCGGCGGCGGACTGGTCGATCCCCGCCACAATCATGCCTGCGGGGCGCTGGGTGGCAAAGACGCGCAATAAATCTTCTTCGCGCGACAGCTTGTAGCGGGTGTTCACGAATTGGGGGGTGTAGGTTGTGCCTTCAACGCCGTCCATGACGCCGCGCAGCAGTTCCGCGAAGATCTGGTTGGTCAGGGACGGGATGACCACCCCGATAAGCCGCGAACGCGCCGAAGCAAGCGCCTGCGCCGCCGGATTGGGGACATATCCCAATGCCTTCACAGCCTCTGACACCTTATCAAGCGTGTCCTGTGAAACCAGTTCAGGCTGGCGCAAGGCGCGTGAAACAGTGACAACGCTTACATTGGCATGCTGCGCAACATCAGAAAGCTTCATCGCCTTTCTTTGTAGAGATTTTTCCTTCATTCTAGGCGGCCTGCATCCAGAAAATCATAATTGGTATTTGACAATGATATACGCTTTCATTTAGGAAATCACAACCGCTTATTGGCCCAAATGGCCATTGGTGAATCAATCCGGGAGGGGCTTGTGAGGAATTTGGCGCGACTCGAACTGATTGCTGTCAGGTTGGGTGAATTTGCATTGGTCGCCTTGCTTGCGGGCATGACCGTCATGGTGTTCGGCAATGTCGTGCTGCGCTATGCGTTCAATAGCGGTTGGAACTTCTCCGAGGAGATGTCGCGCTATTTCTTCGTCTGGCTGACCTTTATCGGGGCCATTCTGGCATTCCGCGAGTATAACCATATCGGTGTCGAAACCGTGGTGCGGCTGTTCGGGCCAATCGGGCGCCGGGTGTGTCTGGTGCTGACCAATCTTGTGATTCTGGTCTGCGCCAGCGTGCTGTTCTGGGGAACATGGGTGCAGCACCCGATTAATGCGTCGATGACGGCACCGGTGGTCGGACTGTCGATGATCTGGGTGTATGGGATCACATATGTGACCGGCGGATGCATCGCGCTGATGGCATTTTTGCGGATCATCCGCGCGCTTCTGGGCCGCACGCCGGTGAATGAAATGGCGCGCTTCACGGGTGATTTTGACCTGCTTGATCAGAAGGACCGGCATTAATGGTACTTCTGGTTTTTCTGGGAACGCTGTTTTCCGCTTTGGCAATAGGCGTTCCGGTGGCCTTCGCGCTGATGTTCTGCGCGGTCGTGCTGATGACATGGATGGGGATTTTCAACCCGCAGATCATCAGCCAGCAAATGGTAACAGGGGCCAATTCCTTTACACTGCTGGCGATCCCGTTCTTTTTGCTGGCGGGCGAGTTGATGAACGCAGGCGGGTTGTCGAAACGGATTGTGGCGTTTGCCGTGTCCTGTGTGGGCCATATTCGCGGGGGCCTTGGCATTGTCGCGGTGATTGCGGCGGTGGTGATGGCATCGCTTTCCGGGTCGGCTGCGGCGGATTCGGCGGCCTTGGCGGCAATCCTTATCCCGATGATGCGCGAGGCGGGCTATAACGTGCCGCGTGCGGCGGGCTTGATGGCTGCGGGTGGCGTGATTGCGCCGGTGATTCCGCCATCCATTGCGTTTATCATCTTTGGTGTCGCGGCCAATGTGTCGATCACGGCGCTGTTCATGGGCGGCATTGTGCCCGGTATCCTGATGGCGGCGTCGCTGATCATTGCATGGCTGATTGTCGCGCGGCGCGAGAATGTCAAACCCCTGCCGCGCGCCACAGGGCGCGAGCGGCTGCGCGCAACGGCAGCGGCTGGCTGGGCGCTGGTGATGCCGCTGATTATTCTGGGTGGCATTCGTTTTGGCATTTTCACACCCACAGAAGCGGCTGTGATTGCGGCTGTCTATGCGTTCTTCGTGGGTATGTTTATCTACCGCGAACTGAAGATCACGGATCTGTATCAGGTGCTGTTGAATGCGGCCAAAACCACATCTGTTGTGCTGTTTCTGGTTGCGGGCGCGCTGGTCACTTCGTGGTTGATCACGCGGGCCAATATTCCGGCAGAAGTGACGCGCTTTCTGGCGCCGGTTCTGGATAACCCGAAATTGCTGATGCTGGTGATTGTGCTTCTGGTGCTGTTGGTGGGCACGGTTCTGGACCTTGCACCGACGATCCTGATTCTGGTGCCGGTTCTGATGCCTGTCATCCGCGCGGCGGGGATTGATCCGGTATATTTCGGGATCATTTTTGTGATGACCACCTGTGTGGGCCTTCTGACCCCGCCGGTGGGTGTTGTTCTGAACGTTGTCAGCGGGGTGGCACGCGTGCCATTGGGCAAGGTAATTTGGGGCGTTCTGCCCTTTCTTGCGGCCCAGGTGGGTGTGCTGATGTTGCTGATTGCGTTCCCCGAACTTGTTCTGGTGCCGCTGCAATGGTTGCGCTGAGAAGAAGAAATCTGTTTTCAATCTGGGAGGAAAGACCATGAAAACGCTGACCAAACTAACAATGACAACCGCACTTGTTGCAGGCATCGCATTGCCTGCGGTGGCCGAGATCAGCACACGCACCATAACCGTGTCCAATGGTGTTGCTGAATCCCACCCTGTGGGCAACGGCGTTGAAGCCATGCGCGAATGCATAACCGAGCGCACAGACGGTGCGTGGACACTGAACGCGTTCTGGTCCTCGGCGCTTGGTGATGACCTGACCGCCACGCAGGCGCTGCGTTCGGGCACGCAGGAAATGGTGGTGACGTCATCTTCGCCATTGGTGGGGATTGAACCGGCGCTGGGGGTGTTCGACCTGCCGTTCCTGTTTTCCGACGCGGATGAGGCCGATGCCATCCTTGACGGTGCTTTCGGTGATTTCATTTCCGAAAAGATGCAGGATTCCGGGTTGGTCAATCTGGCCTATTGGGAAAACGGGTTCCGCAACCTGACCAATTCGGTGCGGCCCATCACCCGGCTGGAAGATTTTGACGGAATGCGCGTGCGCGTGATGCAAAACAACATCTTCCTGGACACGTTCCAGGCGCTTGGCACCAATGCCACGCCCATGGCCTTTGGTGAGGTGTTCACCGCGCTGGAAACCCGTGCCATTGATGCGCAGGAAAACCCCTATGTGACAATCGACACGTCGCAATTCTACGAAGTGCAGGATTATCTGTCGGCCACGCAGCATGCCTATACGCCGTTCATGATCCTGTTCTCTGCTCCCATCTTCAACACTTATTCGGAAACCGAACAGGAAATCCTGCGTGATTGTGCTGTTGTGGGCCGTGATGTGCAGCGCAGCGTCAGCCGCGAATTGTCCGACATCTCGCTGGGTAATGTGCAGGAAGCGGGCATGGCGTTCAACGAACTGGACGGGGCCGAGTTGAACCGCATCCGCGCCGCTGTCGAAGGTGTGTATGAAAAACACGCCGAGTCGATCGGTGTCGAGGTCATTGACCTGATGCAGGCGGAACTTGCCACACTGCGCGGCGAATAAGGCGCTTTGATCTGCATATGGGGGGGCGTAATCCCCCCCATATGTGCCAGTATATTCTTCGAAAATGATGTGATGCAATGACGCGCATGACCCCGACCGTTGCAGGTCTGGCCCTGATGCTGCTTGGCATGTTCCTGTTTGCGTCCAATGACGCATTGGGCAAATGGCTGGTCAGCAGTTATTCGGTAGGTCAGGTTCTGACCATCCGCAGCCTAGCGGCTTTGGCGGTGTTGCTGCCATTTCTGTATGCGTTCGGGTTTCGCAGGCTGTTTCATGTCGAACGCCCGGGCATCCAGTTTGCCCGCGTTGTGCTGTCCACCGCCGAGGTGTTCTGCTTTTACTTCGCTGTGCGTCACATGCCGCTTGCCGACACCATGACCTTCTGGCTGGCCGCGCCCATTTATGTGGCCGTGCTGTCGCCCTTATTGTTGCGCGAAACTGTCAGCCCCTTGCGTTGGGGTGCAGTTATATTCGGGTTTGTGGGGGTGTTGATTGCGCTGAAACCAAGTGGCGAAGGGGCCGCGCTGGCCAGCCTTGTAGCCATCATCGGGTCGCTGTGTTTCGCGCTGATGATGATTACAGGGCGCTATCTGCGCGGCACACCCGACATGACGCTGGTGTTCTGGCAATTAATCGGGGCAGGTGTCGCAGGTGTTATTGCAGCCCCTGTGGGCTGGTCCATGCCGGGGTCGTTTGACTGGGGCTTGCTGGCGCTGGTCGGTGTGGTGGCGATGGGCGCGCATCTGTGTGTCAACCGCGCGCTGAAACTGGCCGATGCCGCCCTGATTGCGCCGTTGCAATATACATTGCTGCTGTGGGCCGTGATCCTTGGCTGGATATTCTTTGGTGATATTCCGCGTTTGGCCATGCTGGCGGGGGCGGTTGTGATTATCCTGTCCGGTCTGGTTCTGGTGCTGCCCGAACAACGCATAAAGGCCGGATTTGCGCAACGCTGGCGCAAAGAAAAAGCCCCCTGACCGCGCGCGGGCCAAGGGGCGGGTGTTAGGCCTTGATGGCCGGCGTTATTTGCCCCAGCGCAGGGCAATCAGGTCCAGTTCGCGCGACAGTTGCAACAGGCGCTGTTCGGTGCGTGCGCTTAGGGGCTTTAGCGGGTGGCGCACATGGTCGGACCGGATGACGCCGCCGTGTTTCATGACAGTCTTGGCCGCGCGCAACCCGCATTGGCGGTTTTCATGATTGATCAGCGGCAGGCACAGTTTCCACTGGTCCAGCGCCGCATCTGTCGCGCCATCCAGATACTGCGTGACAATGGGCCGGATATGTTCGGGCAACAGTGCGGATGTCATGGTGCCCGTGCAGCCCGCATCCAGATCGGCCAGCAATGTGACCGCTTCTTCGCCATCAAACGGCCCTATAATGTCCTTGCCGCCCGTTTCAATTAATGCCGCCAGCTTGTCGGCCGCAAACGGCATTTCCAGCTTGAAATAGCTGACCTGTTCCAATTCATGCGCCATTCGGGCCAGAAACGGCACCGACAACTGACAGCCCGACAAGGGCGCGTCCTGCACCATGATGGGGATGGTGATGGCGTCGGACACGGCCTTGAAATGCTCAAATATCATCCCCTCGGCGGGGACCAGCCCGACACCGTGATAGGGGGGCATCATCATGACCATGGCCGCGCCCATGGATTGCGCAGCGCGCGCGCGGGCGACCACCAGATCGGTGGAAAAATGGCTGATGGTCACAATCACCGGCACGCGCCCCGCGACATGTTCCAGCGACACGCGCATCATCGCGGTGCGTTCATCATCGGACAGCACAAACTGTTCGGAATAATTCGCCAGAATGCAGATCGCATCAACACCTTGATCAATCATGCAATCCAGCACGCGGCGCATGCCATCATGATCCAGACTGCCATCATCAAGAAACGGGGTAGGGGCTACGGGCAGAATGCCCTTGAGTGGGGTTTGCATGTGGGGTCCTTAGAAATGGAAAGGGTCAACACTGACACGCGTGCCAGTCATGAAGGCATCGGCAACCAGTGTCAGGGGGCGGATGTCCATGTCAGACTCGCCCGCGCGCACAAGCTGCGCCATACGCTGATACAGGCGCGGGTATTCACCCGACAGCGCATTGTGGGGTTCATTGCAGGGCGCGCCGTTCAGCAGCATACGCGCGCCGCCATCATGCAATTCCAGCGTGCCCTGATCGGTTTCAAGCGTGATCGACCATGTTTGCGGTCCGGTCTGGCGCCAGTCGAATTCGGCGCTGATGTTGTTGGTAAAGTCCAGCTGTGCGGCAATCGGCATCTGGCGGTTTTGCGGCACTTCCAGCGTGGCTGCGCGCAAATGCACCGTGCAGGGCAGGATTTCAGTCAGGATGGACAATGCATTTATGCCGGGGTCAAACACGCCCATGCCGCCTGCATCGAACACCCAATCCTGACCGGGGTGCCATTTGCGCACATCCTCGCGCCATGTGATGCGCCCTGATGTCACGGTTTTGCCCGCCAGCCATGCTTTCGCGGGGGCGACCATCGCGGCCTCTCGGCTGTGCCATGTGGCGAAAACCCCAAGGCGCGCGCTTTGGGCCATAGCCTGCAATGTGGCGCATTCGGACAGCGTGGCACCGGGGGGTTTTTCCAGCATGACATAGCGCCCCGCCTGCAACGCTTTCGCGGCCAGATCGAACCGCGGCACAGGCGGCACGCATAACGAGATGACACGAATATCACTGCGCGCGGCCAGCATGGCATCCAGATCACGCCAAGCCTCGACCCCGTCAACGCTGCCATTGCGCGACACTGTCGCGGCCAGTTCCCAATCCGGCGATACGCGCAAGGCCGGCACATGCTGGTCGAGGGCGATTTTTCCAATTCCGACAAGGGCTATTTTCATCAGTGACTGTCCCTTCCGACCGGGGCGCCACGGCACCCTTTCAGAAAATCAAGGTCCGCGCCTGTATCCGCCCCTTCGACATGGTGGGCATGCAGCCATGCGTAACCGGATGCGGGCAGGGGGGCAGGCGGGGTCCAGCCGTCCAGCCGTGCGGCCAGTTTGGCGTCCGTTATGTCCAGATGCAGACGGCGCGCGGTCACGTCCAATTCGATCATATCGCCGCTTTGCACCACGGCCAGCGGGCCGCCTGCCGCCGCTTCGGGCGATGTGTGCAGGACAACTGTGCCATAGGCCGTGCCCGACATGCGCGCATCTGATATGCGCACCATATCGGTGATACCCTTTTTCAAAATCTTGGGGGGCAGGCCCATATTGCCCACTTCGGCCATGCCGGGGTAACCTTTGGGGCCGCAATTTTTCAGCACCATGATGCAATGCTCGTCAATGTCCAGATCGGGGTCGTTGATGCGGGCCTTGTAATCGTCGATATCTTCAAAAACCACCGCGCGGCCACGATGGTGCAACAAATGCGCTGACGCGGCTGATGGTTTCAGCACCGCGCCTTTCGGGGCAAGATTGCCGCGCAGCACGACAATCCCGCCTTCTTGTGTCAGGGCGCGTTCAACGGGCAGGATGACATCGGGGTTGTGGTTCGTGACATCTTGCAATTCATCCCAGATCGGCCCGCCGGACACGGTCAGCGCGTCCTTGTGCAGCATTCCCGCCTCGCCCAAGCGGCGCAGCACGACCGGCAGGCCACCGGCGTAGAAGAATTCCTCCATCAGGTATTTGCCCGATGGCATCAGGTTGACGATGGTGGGCACCCCGCGCCCGCAGCGGTCCCAGTCGTCAAGGCCAAGGTCAATGCCCACACGCCCCGCAACCGCCATCATATGGATCACGGCATTGGTGGACCCGCCGATTGCGGCATTGGTGCGGATGGCATTTTCAAACGCCTGCTTGGTCAGAATATCGGACGGTTTCAGATCATCCTTGACCATCTGGACAATGCGCCGCCCCGACAGCTGCGCCATGACACGGCGGCGCGCATCCACGGCGGGGATTGCCGCATTGCCCGACAAGGCCATGCCCAACGCCTCGGCCATCGACGCCATGGTGGACGCCGTGCCCATCGTGTTGCACGACCCGGGGGAACGTGACATGGACGCTTCCGCTTCCAGAAACTCCTCCGGTGTCATCTCGCCTGCTTTGACCGCTTCGGAAAATTTCCACAAATGCGTCCCAGACCCCACGCGTTCCCCGCGGAAATGACCGTTCAGCATTGGCCCGCCACTGACAAGGATCGAAGGCAGGTCACTTGACGCCGCCGCCATCAGCAGGCTGGGCGTGGTCTTGTCGCAGCCCGCCAGCAACACGCAGCCATCCATGGGCAAGCCGCGCATCTGTTCCTCGATGGACATGGCCGCCAGATTGCGAAACATCATCGCCGTGGGCCGGAACCCCGATTCCGACGCCGAAAAGGCAGGCACTTCGACAGGCAGCCCACCCGCTTCATAGATGCCTGCGCGCACCTTTTGCGCCAGATCGGCCAGATGGGCGTTGCAGGGTGTCAGTTCCGACCATGTGTTCAGAATGGCAATGACGGGGCGGCCATCGAACATGTCATGCGGGATGCCCTGATTTTTCATCCATCCGCGATGATAGATCGCATCGCGCCCAGTGCCCCCGAACCATTCCTGTGACCGTAGTTTTCGGGGCCATTTTGCCGGTGTGAAAGTCATATTTTACCCTTTGCCCGCATTAGACGCGTTTGCTTTTGTTGTAGACGTCGAAAATCACGGCAGCCAGCAGCACCAGGCCCTTGATCATCTGTTGATAATCAATGCCGATCCCCATGATGGACATGCCGTTGTTCAAAACACCCATCAGGAATGCGCCGACGACCGCACCCACGATCTTGCCGACCCCGCCCGACATGGATGCCCCCCCGATGAAGGCTGCGGCAATTACGTCAAGTTCCAGCGCGAAGCCCGCCTTGGGGGTGGCCGTGTTCAGCCGTGCGGCGAAAACCAGCCCCGCCGCTGCGGCCAGAACACCCATGTTGACAAAGGCCAGAAAGGTCAGGCGTTCGGTCTTGATACCGGACAGTTTCGCGGCCTTTTCATTGCCGCCGACTGCATAAATCTGGCGGCCTATGACGGTGTTTTCGGTCAGAAACGCATAGATGATGGTCAGTATGCCCATGGTCAGCAGCACATTGGGCAATCCGCGAAAACTGGACAGCTTATAGGTGATGAACACCAGCGCCGCCGCGACGATGATGTTGCGGACCACAAAGAACGCAAATGGTTCACCCACAACGCCGAAAGTTTTGTTGCGCGCGCGTTTGTTGATCCCCATCCAGACGATGACGGCGGCCGCGACCACGCCGGTCAGCAGGGCCAGAATATTGACATTGCGTTCGCCAAACAACACCGCCAGCGACTGCCCCCATGCGGCAGGAAACGGATCTGCGACAAAGCCTGTGGCGATGACCTGAAATTCACGCGGGAAGGGGCCGACAGACTGGCCTTGCAGCAGCCACAGCGACAGCCCGCGAAACACCAGCATACCCGCAAGCGTCACAATAAAGGACGGGATTTTCCAATAGGCAATCCAATAGCCCTGCGCCGCCCCGATCAAACCGCCCGTAATCAGGCAGATAACAACTGCCACCATCAACGGCAGACCCATGGACACGATCAGCACTGCCGCCAGCGCCCCGATGAAGCCCATAACCGACCCTACCGACAAATCGATATTGCCAGACACGATGACAATCAGCATGCCAAGCGCCATGATGACGATATAGCTGTTTTGCAACAGCAGGTTGGTAATGTTTACGGGCCGCATAAGCGTGCCGTTGGTGGTGATCTGGAAAAACACCATCACCGCGATCAGCGCGAACAAAAGACCATATTCGCGCAGGTGGTTCACCAGATACTCGCGCATCGATTGCGCTGTTCCTGCTTGTGCATTTGCCTGTTGCATTTCAGACTTTCTCCGATCTGGTGACAATCATGGACATGATGCGTTCCTGACTGGCATCTTCTGCCGTCAATTCGCCCATGAAGGCCCCTTCATTCATGACATAAATTCTGTCGCACATGCCCAGCAGCTCCGGCATTTCAGAGGAGATCATGACAACCCCCTTGCCTTGTGCGGACAATTCGTTGATCAGGCCGTAGATTTCGAATTTTGCACCCACATCGATGCCGCGTGTCGGTTCATCAAGGATCAGAACCTCTGGACCCGAAAACAGCCATTTCGACAAAACCACCTTTTGCTGATTGCCGCCCGACAGGTTCATGACACGCTGATACACGCCCGGCGTGCGGATATTCATGCTTTTGCGGTAGCCTTCGGCCACTTGCGCTTCGCGTGCTTCATTCAGCAGACCGCGGCTGGACACAGCATGCAGATTGGCCAGTGTGATATTGCGCTGGATGCTGTCTTCCAGAATCAGGCCCAGCGACTTGCGGTCCTCGGTGGCATAGGCCAGCCCTGCGGCAATTGCATCGCTGACGGTGTTCAGCTTGACGGGGGTGCCGCGCATGCGCACCTCGCCCTGAATGTCGCGGCCATAGGACCGCCCGAACACGCTCATGGCCAGTTCCGTGCGCCCCGCGCCCATAAGGCCCGCGATGCCCACCACCTCGCCTTCGCGGACATTGAAGGACACGTCCTTGATGGCCATGCGTTCGGGGAAATCGGGGTGGCGCACCGACCAGTTCGCCACATCCAGCAACACAGGCCCTGCGCGGCGCGCGCGCGGGGGATAGCGCTGCGCCATGTCACGGCCAACCATGTCGCGCACAATGCGGTCTTCGGTAATTTCATCGCGGCCCGCATGCAGGCTGGACACGGTGCCGCCATCGCGGATAACCGTGATGCTGTCGGCCACCTTGCGGATTTCATTCAGTTTATGGCTGATGATGATCTGCGTCATCCCGCGCGATTTCAGTTCCAGCATCAGTTCCAGCAGCGCATCGCTGTCGGATTCCGATAATGCGGCGGTGGGTTCGTCAAGGATCAGCAGGCGCACATCCTTGGCCAGTGCTTTCGCAATCTCGACCAGTTGCTGTTTGCCCACGCCCAGCTTTTCCACCAGAATATTCGGTGGGTCATTTAGCCCCACGCGCGCCAGCAATTCGCGTGTGCGGCGTGTTGTTTCGTGCCACTGGATATATCCGTTGCGGCTGATTTCATTGCCCAGAAACAGGTTTTCGGCTATCGACAGCAACGGCACAAGGGCAAGTTCCTGATGGATGATGATGATCCCGCGCGCTTCGCTGTCCTGAATGGACCGGAATTCCGCCAAAGCGCCATCATAATGGATTTCGCCTTCATAACTGCCCGCCGGATAGACGCCTGACAGCACCTTCATCAGGGTTGATTTGCCCGCACCGTTTTCACCGACAATTGCATGAATTTCCCCTTCGGCCACCGACAGGCTTACGTCGTCCAGCGCCTTGACACCGGGAAATGACTTGGAAATTGCGCGCATTTCTAGCAGCGGCTGCATGGTGTCCCGCCCTTCGTTCCAATTATGCGCATGCCTTGAGGACTGCCCCAAGGCATGCGGTTGCAGGGTGAATGAACAGACTTAGCGCAGTTGCTCTTCGGTGTAGTAGCCCGACCCGATCAGGATTTCTTCCCAGTTCGAGGCATCAACCGACACCGGCTCCAGCAAGAAGCTGGGCACAACCTTGACACCGTTATCATAGGTTTCGGTGTCGTTGATTTCCGGCTCGTCCCCGCCAAGAAGCGCGTTGACCATGCCAACTGTCACCCGCGCCAGTTCGCGCGTGTCCTTGAACACGGTCGAATACTGCTCGCCCGCCAGAATGGACTTGATGGACGGGACTTCAGCATCCTGCCCGGTCACAATGGGCATTTCCTGATCATCCGACCCGTAACCTACCCCCTTGAGCGAGGACAGAATACCAATCGACAGCCCGTCATAGGGGGACAGCACGCCATGAATATCTGCATCGGTGTAATGCGCGGACAGCAGGTTATCCATGCGCGCCTGTGCAACGGCACCATCCCAGCGGAGCGTGCCCACACGGTCCATGCCCATCTGACCGGACACAATGTTGATCGATCCATCATCAATCAGCGGCTGGATCACCGACATTGCGCCATCATAGAAGAAGAACGCGTTGTTATCATCGGGCGAGCCGCCGAACAGTTCCACATTCCAGGGCCCGGACCCGAAGCGCGATTCCAACCCCGAAATCAGCGAGTCCGCCTGTTGCACGCCAACCTGGAAATTGTCGAAGGTCGCGTAATAGCTGACATGTTCACTGTCGCGGATCAGCCGGTCATAGGCGATGATGTCAATTCCCGCGAAATGTGCATTTTCCAGCGCGTTGGACAATGTGGTGCCGTCAATCGCCGCGATGACCAGAACATCAACCCCGTTGGTGACCATGTTTTCAATCTGGGCCAGCTGATTGGGAATGTCATCTTCGGCATATTGCAGAATTGTGGAATAGCCGGCGTCCTCGAACAGGCCAACCATGGATTCGCCATCTGATATCCAGCGGGCGGATGATTGCGTTGGCATGGCAATGCCGATCAGCCCTTCGGCCATGGCGCCGGTGGCAAGTGTAAGTCCGACCGCGGATGCGGTCACTAGTTTAAAAGTCATGATTTGCTCCTCCCAGAGAAATGCTGCGGCGCGGTCGGGTTCATGCCCGACTATTGACACCGAAGATGCCATAATAGGTATGCGCGGCATTGCCATCAAATGATATTAATTGAAGTATCCATACCATTTATTGTATGTCTATTGTCATGCTGTCCTTGTCCCGCCTGAAACCCAGCCATCTGAAGCTGCTTTTGCGGATTGCCGAAACCGGCAAGCTGCAATTTGCGGCGGATCAGTTGGCCATTTCGCAACCTGCCGCATCGCGGATTTTGGCCGATATCGAGGCCGATATTGGCGCGCCGATATTTGAACGGTTGCCGCGCGGAATGCTGCCAACAGAAATTGGGCGTTCCATCCTGCGGCGTGTGGGAATGATCCTTGCGGAATTTGACGGGCTGGAACAGGAACTGGGCATGCTTCGGTCCGGGCAATCGGGGCGTGTGCGCATCGGGGCCGTCACCGGGCCTGCGGTGGGGTATGTTGTGCCCGCAATCGCCCATATCCGCGAACAATCCCGCGATATTGACGTGACAATCCATGTCGCGCCGTCGGCTGAGCTGATCCGCGGGCTGGAAGAACGCCATTTTGATTTCATCATCGCGCGCCCGCCGCCGGGGTATGACACCACCGATCTGGAAATGAACCCCGCGCGCACGGAACGTGTGGTGCTGCTGGTGAATAACCAGCATCCGCTGGCGGGCAAACCGGCCTGCGCCCTGTCGGATTTGCGGCAGTATGAATGGGTCATGCAGGAACGGGGGGCACCCATCCGGCAGGCGGTTGAAAATGTGTTCCGGACATCAGACCTGCCATTGCCCGATCAGGTGTCAAACAGTTCATCCCTGCTGGTGGCATTGACCATGCTTGCAGCCGGAAATGCCATCACCCCGCAGGCGCAAGAAGTCGCGGAGCTGCTGGGCGCAAACGGCATTGGCGCACGTCTGGCCGTGCTGGACATAACCCAGACCATCAGCGTGGAGCCCTATTTTATTATCCGCCACCGGCACCATGCCAGCACCGCGGCGGTTATGCGGGTTTATCAACGGGTTCTTGAAATTCTGTAGACTTGGACGGGGGCGTGCGGCCATTTGCGGGGCTGTCTGTGCGGCTGTCCAGTGGCGGGGCGGTGGTTCCCCGTTCAATCAGCGCGACAGGGGAATAAATGACATGCGCGCCTTCGGTTTTTTGTTCACCGCGCAGCCGCGCCAGCAATTCCTGCGCGGCCAGTCTGCCAAGGCCAGCCCGGTCCTGCCGGATGGTTGTCAGGCCCGGTTCCAAAAAAGCAGCCATTTCAATATCATCAAAACCGACTACGGACATGTCTTCGGGCACGCGAACACCGCGTTGTCTGCACCGTGCAACAAAGCTTAATGCCATCGCATCAGATGCGCAGAATACGCCCGTAGGGCGCGGGTTCACTGCCAGAATGCGGTCGGCCGCCATCGCGCCAGCCCCCAACGAGAAATCCCCCTGAACAATCCATTCCGGCGCAATGTCCAGCCCGTGCGCGGCACAGCGGTCAATATACGCAGACTTGCGCATCTGGGCCAGAATGTTGGAGTCCGGTCCGGTCACATGCGCAATGCGTCGATGCCCCAGCGCCACAAGGTGATCCACGGCCAGCCTTGTCCCCAATCCGTTATTGCTGCGGATCGAAGGCAATGCCCAATGGTCGGACCATTCGCAGCAAAACACGACATTTCGCATCATATTGGCGCTGCGCAGGGCTTTCGCGGTGATGGTCGACATATTGCCATCAAGCGTGATCATGCCATCCACGCTGCCGTTCAGAAAACAATCTGCGACCGCCTGTTCGGATGCGCCGGGTTGCTGGCTGTCAAACACCAGCACGGAATACCCGTTCGCGGACAACACGTCGTTCATGCTGGACAGGATCGTCGAAAAGAACGGGTTGCCCAGATTGGGGACCAGCACCAGCACAGCCCCCGCGCGACGTGTGCGCAGGTTGCGCGCCGCCTGATTGACACGGTAGCCCGTGGCCTCAATAGCATCAAAAACCTTTGCGCGCGTAGCTTCGCTCAGGCGGTCGGGCTGGGTCAGGGCGCGGCTGACGGTCGCGGTTGATACACCGGCGACTTGCGCGACATCCTTGATCTTTGGCGGGGCCTTTTGCATCCGTGATACCGGAACCTTGTTGTCAGAGTGGTTACAAATTTCTTGACAGATAGTTTCGACTGATTGAAGGTAGTGTAATCGATTACATGGTGATTCATCCTTGGAGGGGGTTACTTTGTGACAATAGTGTAATCGATTACATAGCGCGGGCAAGACATTCTTGAAAAACCCGCGCAGCACCGTGACATAAGCGGCTTATGCCGTTCAGGGAGGAACGCATGAAAAAAACATTCGCACTGCTGGCATCAACCAGTCTGATTTCCGTTGGCACATCGGCGCTGGCCGTTGATCTGGAAGTCACGCATTGGTGGACATCGGGCGGGGAAGCGGCGGCAGTCGCCGAATTCGCACGCCTGTTCAATGAAAACACCGAACACACCTGGGTCGATGGTGCCATCGCAGGTGCCGGCGGCACAGCGCGCCCGATCATGATTGGCCGTATCACTGGCGGTGATCCGATGGGCGCCACCCAGTTCAACCATGGCCGTCAGGCCGAAGAACTGGCCGAAGCGGGCCTGATGCTGGATTTGACCGACCTGGCCGAGGCCGAGGGCTGGCATGATTTCGTGAACCCGACATCGCTGCTGGACAGCTGCACGATTGACGGGCGGCTTTACTGTGTGCCTATCAATATTCATTCCTGGCAATGGCTGTGGCTAAGCCATCAGGCCTATGAGGATGTAGGCCTTCCCGTTCCCACCAACTGGGACGAATTCATCGAAGCGGCCCCCGCGCTGCAAGAAGCAGGAAAAGTCCCGCTGGCGATGGGTGGACAACCCTGGCAGGCAGTGGGTGCTTTCGGGGTGATGGCCATTGCGCTGGCCGGAAACGAGGCATGGTCGGCGGTGCATATCGACCATGATGCCGAAGTGGCCGCCGGGCCGGAATTTGCCCGCGTGTTCGAAGCCGCAGCACAGGCGCGCGCCTTTTCTGCGCGGTCCAACGTGCAGGACTGGAATCAGGCCACCAATATGGTCATTTCCGGTCAGGCTGGCGGGCAGATCATGGGTGACTGGGCGCAGGGCGAATTTCAGGTCGCCGGTCTTGTCGCAGGCGAGGATTATTCCTGCCTGCCCGGTCTTGGTGTAACTGAAATCATCTCGACGGGCGGGGATGCGTTCTATTTCCCCAAAATCAATGACCCCGAAGTAGAGGCTGCCCAGCTTGAACTGGCCTCGTTGATGATTTCGCCTGAAGCGCAGGTGGCCTTCAACCTTAAGAAAGGGTCGCTGCCGGTCCGCGGTGATGTCGATCTGGAAGCCGCGAATGACTGCATGCAGAAGGGGCTGGAAATTCTGGCGACAGGCAACATTCTGCCGGATGCAAACCAGACATTTTCGCCGGATACGCAAGGCCAGATTGAAGATCTGATGGTCGAATTCTGGAACGATCCAAACTACACCGCAGAAGAAGCCCAACGTCTGTACGCCGAGATTGTCGCGCGCGCGGATTAATCAGGTGGCCGGGGTTCCCTATGCAGGGAACCCCGGATGTTCAACAGAATTTTCCAGATACCGGAGGATCAAGATGTCAAGCGCAAGACGCGCTCGTGATGGCGCACGCCCGCCAATCCGCCTGCTGCGCAATCTGTCGTCCAAACTGGCGGCCATTCCGATGGTGCTGGTGGGGCTTGGCGTATTCGTGGGGGGCACGATCTGGACGATTGTTCATTCCTTCACCGACTCGCGCCTGTTGCCACGGCTGAACTGGGTCGGTTTTGATCAGTATGAACGTTTGTGGAGTACGCGCCGGTGGCTGGTATCCATTGAAAACCTTGCTGTTTACGGCATCGTGTCACTTGTGTTGACGATGTGTCTGGGGTTTTTTCTGGCGGCCCTTCTTGACCGGAAAATCCGGTTTGAAGATACATTCCGCACGATCTTCCTGTATCCTTTTGCCCTGTCCTTCATTGTGACCGGCCTTGTGTGGCAATGGATTCTGAACCCTGATTTCGGCATTCAGTCGGTCATTCGCGGGCTTGGGTTTTCAGGGTTCAACTTTGACCCGCTGTATAATCCTGATCTGGTGATCATCGGCCTGTTGATTGCGGGGTTATGGCAGGGAACGGGCCTGATCATGGTCATCATGCTGGCGGGTCTGCGCGGTATTGACGAAGACATATGGAAAGCGACCCGCGTGGACGGAATTCCGATATGGAAAACCTATATCGTGGTGATCATTCCCATGATGAAGCCGGTTTTCGTGACCGCGCTGGTGCTGGTGACCAGCGGTATTGTGAAACTTTACGATCTGGTCGTGGCGATGACATCGGGCGGTCCCGGCATCTCGTCCGAAGTGCCGGCGAAGTTTGTCTATGACACGTTGTTTACTCGCCAGAATCTGGGGCAGGGCTTTGCCGCATCGACAATGATGCTGGTAACCGTCGCCATCATTCTTATCCCATGGGCCTATATGCAATATCGGGAGAAGCGCCAATGACCGCTGTTACCCCCCGCGGCGCAAAGCCGCAAAAGGCCTTGTCGCCGCGCAATATCATGCTGTATGGCGCGCTGGTCATCTTCAGCTTGTATTACCTGCTGCCACTATATGTGATGATCGTCACATCGCTGAAGGACATGGCCGAAATCCGTGTGGGCAACATATTTTCCGCGCCGGTGGAAATTACGTTTCAACCATGGGTCAAGGCGTGGTCAGAGGCCTGCACCGGCATCAATTGTGACGGGTTGTCGCGCGGGTTCTGGAATTCGGTCCGTATTCTGATCCCGTCGCTGATCATCTCGGTGTCGGTGGCGGCGCTGACGGGCTATGTGCTGGCCTGCTGGCGGTTCAAAGGGTCGGAAGTGTTCTTTGGCATCCTGCTGCTGGGCGCGTTCATTCCCTATCAGGTGCTGCTGTATCCGCTGGTCATCATCTTGCGTGAACTGGGTCTGTTCGGGTCGCTGTGGGGGCTGGTGCTGGTGCATACGGTCTTTGCCATGCCCATCAATGTGCTGTTGTTCCGCAACTACTTTGTCGCCTTGCCGGAAGAGTTGTTCAAGGCCGCCCGCGTTGATGGCGCAGGGTTCTGGGGCATTTTCTTTCGCATCGTAATCCCCATGTCGTTGCCGATTTTCGTGGTGTCGGGGATTATTCAGGTCACTGGCATCTGGAACGACTTCTTGTTCGGGGTGGTTTACACGCGGCCTGAAAATTACCCGATGACAGTGCAGCTGAACAACATCGTCAATTCGGTTCAGGGGGTAAAGGAATATAATGTCAACATGGCAGCGACGCTGCTGACAGGGCTGGTGCCGCTGGTTGTGTATTTCTTCTCTGGGAAACTATTCATTCGCGGCATCGCTGCGGGCGCGGTCAAAGGCTAGGGCGAAACCATGACACATTCAATTTCAATCAAGGATCTGACACTTTCCTTCGGGGCAGTCACGGTTCTGGAAGACCTGAACCTAGATGTGGGGCAGGGGGAGTTTCTGGTGCTGCTGGGGTCGTCCGGGTGCGGGAAATCCACGTTGCTGAACTGCATCGCGGGGTTGCTGGACGTCACAGATGGTGAAATTCACATTCAGGGCAAGAATGTCACATGGGAAGAACCGTCCAAACGCGGCATCGGCATGGTGTTCCAAAGCTATGCACTATATCCGCAAATGACGGTCGAGGGGAATTTGGCCTTCGGGTTGAAAAACGCCCGTGTTCCCAAGGCCGAGATTGCAACCCGTATTGCCCGCGCGGCGGACGTGTTGCAGATCGAACCGCTGCTGAAACGCAAACCTGCCGCATTGTCTGGCGGTCAGCGCCAGCGCGTGGCCATCGGGCGCGCTTTGGTGCGCGATGTGGATGTGTTCCTGTTTGACGAACCGCTGTCGAATCTGGACGCCAAGCTGCGTGCCAATCTGCGGGTCGAGATCAAGCGTCTGCACCACACGCTGAAAAACACCATGATCTATGTGACCCATGATCAGGTCGAGGCCATGACACTGGCCGACCGCATTGCCATCATGCGCGACGGGCAGATCATGCAGCTTGCCCCGCCTGCGGAAATCTACAACCGTCCCGTGAACAAATATGTGGCAGGTTTTATTGGTTCACCCGCAATGAACCTTATTCCCGGCCAGCTGGATGCTGCGGACCAGCAGTTTGACACAGGGCTTGGAATGGCGATTTCGGTTCAGGGGTATGAATTTACATCCGCCCCCATTACCGGCCCTGTCTGGCTGGGGCTGCGCCCTGAACATGTGCTTTCCGGCCAGATGGCGCAAACGCAGCCGGTGCAACTGGATGCTTATGTCGACATGGTCGAACCCATGGGGTCGGACACGCAGGTCTGGGCCAAGATCGGCAAACAGGAATTGCGGTTCCGCATGGACGGGCAGGCAGAAGTCGCCATTGGGGACACGGTGCCAATCGGGTTTGACCCAGCGCGCCTGTCGCTGTTTGACAAGAAAAGCGAAGCGCGCCTGTAGCGTTCCAACACGAACACCAAGAAGGAAAATACACTATGGATGTTTCATTCCAGCTTTATTCTGCGCGCAATTTTACCCCATGGGACAAGGTTCTGGACCAGCTGGCCGCACTTGGCTACACGCAGGTCGAAGGGTTTGGCGGCGTCTATGAGGACGCGGCCGCATTCCGCGCAGCGCTGGATGCGCGCGGGCTGTCCATGCCATCGGGGCATTTCTTTCCGCTTGCCAATTTTGAATCGGATTTCGACCAAACCATCGCCAATGCCAAAGCGCTTGGCATTGGCCAGCTTTACTGTCCCGCCCCTGATGATGTTTACCGCGACGGGGCTGATGCGCAGGCATGGCGCGATCTGGCCGCACGGCTGGAAGTCGCTGCCAAGCGTGTGCAGGATGCGGGCCTGCGCTTTGGCTGGCACAACCACCATTGGGAATTCATGCCGCTGACCAGTGGTGAAATCCCGATGGCACTGCTGCTGGAAGGGGCGCCATCCATGGAATGGGAAGCCGATATTGCATGGATCGTGCGCGGTGGGGGTGACCCACTGGCGTGGATTGCGCAGCACGGGTCGCGCATCACCGCAGCCCATGTCAAGGACATCGCCCCTGAAGGGCAATGCGCGGACGAAGACGGCTGGGCCGATGTGGGCCACGGCACCATGGACTGGCCAGCCATCATGGCCGAATTGCGCAGCAACGGTGTCAGCCTGTTCGTGATAGAACATGACAACCCCAATGACTTGGCCCGTTTCGCGCGCCGTTCAATCACCAATTACCGCCAATTCTAAGGGGCACAGCATGACTAAAACACTGGGTATCGGCGTTCTTGGCTGCGGCAATATCTCGGCCGCCTATATGCGCCTTGCACCGCTGTTTCGCGGCATTGAAATGCGGGCCTGCGCCGATCTGAATGCAGATGCGGCCAAGGCGCGCGCAGAAGAATTCGGCCTGCGTGCCGAAACCGTTGACGGGCTTTTAGGCGCAGATGATATTGATATCATCGTCAACCTGACCGTGCCTGCCGCGCATTTCGACGTGTCCATGCAAATTCTGGACGCCGGAAAACACGTCTATTCCGAAAAGCCGTTTGTCCTGTCGCTGGAAGAAGGGCAGAAACTGGCGGCAAAAGCCGCCGAGAAGGACCTGCGCGTAGGGTCTGCGCCCGACACGTTCATGGGCGGTGCGCATCAGCTGGCGCGTCATTTGGTGGATTCCGGGCGCGTGGGCAAGGTCAGTTCCGGCACCTGTTTCGTACAAAGCCCGGGCATGGAAATGTGGCACCCCAACCCGGATTTCTTTTTCAAGCCCGGTGGCGGGCCAATTCTTGATCTGGGGCCATATTACATTTCTAACCTTGTGCAGCTTCTGGGGCCGGTCAAACGTGTGACCGCCATGAGCATGAGTGCGCAAGCCGAACGCACCATCACATCCCAGCCCCGCCATGGCGAAAAGATTACCGTGGAAACGCCCACCACCATCCACGCAATCTTGCAGTTCCAGTCGGGCGCGCAGGTGACCTATTGCGCCAGTTGGGACGTGTGGCAACATTGTCATGCGCCGATGGAACTTTATGGCGCGGATGGCACGCTGCATGTGCCTGACCCCAATTTCTTCGGGGGGGAAGTGCGCATGACATCCAAGGCCGCGTTCACATCGGCAGGGGTGGCATGGGACCATCCGTTCGGGCGGGCCAATGATGGCACAAATGCCAATTACCGTGCCGCAGGGCTGGCCGATATGGCGCTGGCCATTACGGACGGTCGCGCGCATCGGTGTTCGCTGGAATTCTCGCTACATGTGGTGGATGTGATGACCGCAATCCTGAACGCCGCCACGGCTGGGCAGGTTCTTGACATCACCACCACCTGTGACCGCCCCGAGGCCCTGTCGCCCGAAGTCGCGCAGGCGTTGCTAGCATGAGTGTGTATTGCGCCGCTGCCGACCGCTACGCGCGGATGCAATACCGCCGCTGCGGCGCGTCGGGGTTGATGCTGCCTGCAATCTCGCTGGGCCTGTGGCACAATTTCGGCGATGACACCCCGCACGAGGTGAAGCGCAGCATTTGCCAGACTGCGTTTGACCATGGCATCACGCATTTTGATCTGGCCAATAATTATGGCCCGCGTCCGGGTGCTGCGGAATCTGCATTCGGGGAAATCCTGCGCACCGATTTCGCGCCATACCGGGACGAGATGGTGATTTCCACCAAGGCCGGCTACCGTATGTGGCCGGGACCATATGGCGAATGGGGCAGCCGCAAATATTTGGTGTCATCTTGCGATGCGTCCCTGAAACGGATGGGGCTGGAGTATGTGGATATCTTCTATTCGCACCGGTTCGACCCCGACACGCCGCTGGAAGAAACCATGGGTGCGCTGGATTACATCGTGCGGTCGGGCCGCGCGCTTTATGCGGGCATATCCAGCTATAATTCCGAACGCACCCGTCAGGCGGTGGCCATTCTGAAGGATCTGGGCACGCCTTGCGTGATCCACCAGCCAAGCTACAATATGATCAATCGCTGGGTTGAACGCGACGGGCTGAAGGAAACCTTGCACGAACTGGGCGTGGGCTCCATCGCGTTCACGCCATTGGCGCAAGGGATGCTGACCACGAAATACCTGAAGGGCATTCCCGAAGGTAGCCGCGCCAGCCAGGGCAAATCGCTGGCCACCGGCATGATCAGCGAGCGCGCGATTGAAAATATCCGCAAGCTGAATGACATTGCATCCGCGCGCGGGCAGACATTGGCACAAATGGCCATTGCATGGGTCCTGCGCGGGGGTGGGATTACCACAGCGCTGATCGGGGCGTCAAAACCGTCGCAGGTTGTGGATTGTGCAGGCGCGGTCGACAATCTGGATTTTACCGATGCGGAACTGGCGCAGATTGACCGCTGGGCCGACGAAGAGAACATCAATCTTTGGGCGCAATCATCGGAATTGGACAAGGAAGCAACCCCATGATCCGCAACCCCATTCTGCCCGGTTTCAACCCCGACCCGTCGATTTGTCGCGTGGGTGACGACTATTTCATCGCCACATCGACCTTTGAATGGTTTCCCGGCGTGCAAATCCACCACTCCCGCGATCTGGTGAACTGGGATCTGGCATGCAGGCCATTGACGCGCGCCAGCCAGCTGGACATGCGCGGCAACCCCGACAGTTGCGGTGTCTGGGCGCCGTGCCTGTCCTATGCGGACGGGCTGTTCTGGCTGGTCTACACGGATGTCAAACGGCTGGATGGCAATTTCAAGGACGCGCATAACTACATCGTCACCGCGCCCGCGATTGAAGGGCCGTGGTCCGACCCGATTTATGTGAATTCCTCAGGGTTTGACCCGTCGCTGTTCCATGATGATGACGGGCGCAAATGGTTTATGAATATGCAATGGAACCATTGCGGCCGGTCCGTGGGCGGGCAGCCCAAAAGCCCCGCCTTTGACGGGATTTTGTTGCAGGAATGGCACCCCGAACACGGGCTGACAGGTCCGGTGCGCAATATATTTCCGGGCAGTCCGCTGGGGCTGGTCGAAGGGCCGCATCTGTTCAAGCGGGGGGGCTATTATTACCTGACCACCGCCGAAGGGGGCACCGGCTATGGCCATGCGGTCACCATGGCGCGGGCGCGCCAGATTGATGGGCCTTATGAGTTGCACCCCGACACGCATCTGATCACCTCCAAGGACCACCCCGACGCGCCCCTGCAACGCGCGGGCCACGGCCAGATCGTGGAAACCCCGCAAGGCGACGTGTATCACACGCATTTATGTTCGCGTCCGCTGCCGGGACGGTTTTCACCATTGGGGCGCGAAACCGCGATTCAGAAATGTGTCTGGGCCGATGATGGCTGGCTGTATCTGGCGCAGGGTGGGCCGGTGCCCGCGCTGGACGTGCCCGCCCCTGTCGATGTGGCCCCAAGGCCCGCAACCGCGATACGCCGCACATTCGACGGGCCGGACCTGCCGCCGGAATTCCAGTGGTTGCGCAGCCCGCAACCTGAGCGTCTGTTTACCCTGACCGGCGACGCGCTGTGTCTGCATGCGCGCGAAAGCATAGGCAGCTGGTTTGAGCAGGCACTGGTCGCGCGCAGGCAGGAACATCTGCAATACCGCGCGGAATCCGAACTGGCCGAATTTGCGCCCGACACCTACCAACAAGCGGCGGGGCTGGTGACATATTACAACCGCAGCAAATTCCATTTCGCTGCCGTCACATGGGACGAAAAACTGGGCCGGTGTCTGACAATCATGTCCTGCGCCGGTGACTGGCCCGATGGCGCGCTGCACTGGCCGTGCGATCCGGTGGCGCTGGACGCCGGCCCGGTCTGGCTGGCGGTCAAGGTCAGCCGTGCGGTGCAGCAATTCTACTGGCATCAGGGCGGCGACTGGGTGGCCCTTGGGCCTGCGCTGGATGCATCCGTCATCTCCGACGAAGGCGGTCGGGGCGAGCATGGCTCTTTCACCGGTGCTTTCGTCGGCATGGCCGCCTTTGACATTACCGGACGTGCGCGGCCTGCGCATTTCCGCAGCTTCGACTATACTCCCGAACCCGGGCAGGTCTAAGTGACCTGCCCGGAAAAACACCAAACCACGAGGAAGACCAATGCCCGCAAAGATTAAAGGACCAGCCCTGTTTCTGGCGCAATTCGCAGGCGACGAAGCCCCTTTCAACTCGTTGGAAAACATCACCAAATGGGCGGCATCGCTGGGTTACAAAGGCGTGCAGATTCCGACATTCGACCCGCGCCTGTTCGATCTGGACCGCGCCGCAGACAGCAAGGATTACTGCGATGAAATCGCCGGTATCTGCGCCGCATCGGGCGTGGAAATCACCGAATTGTCCACGCATTTGCAGGGCCAGCTTGTTGCGGTAAACCCCGTCTTTGACACGGCGTTTGACGGGTTTGCCCCCGCTGCGCTGCATGGCAAACCAGCGGCACGGCAGGAATGGGCCGTGGATCAAGTCAAGAAAGCCGCGCGCGCCAGCCGTCATCTGGGGCTGGACACATCGGTCAGTTTTACCGGATCACTGGCGTTTCCGTTCCTGTATCCATGGCCGCAGCGCCCCGCGGGCCTGATTGAAGAGGCGTTCTCCGAACTTGCCCGCCGCTGGCGTCCGATCCTTGATGTCTATGACGAACACGGCGTTGATATCGGCTATGAAATTCATCCCGGCGAAGATGTCTTTGACGGGGCGACATGGGAAATGTTTCTGGATGCGCTGGACGGCCACACCCGCGCGCGCATCAATTACGACCCGTCGCATTTCCTGCTGCAACAGATGGATTATCTGGCCTTTATCGACATCTATCATGACCGTATCTGCGCTTTTCACGTCAAGGATGCAGAATTCAACCCCGACGGGCGGCAAGGCGTTTATTCCGGCTATCAGCCATGGCTGAACCGCGCGGGGCGCTTCCGCAGCCTTGGCGACGGTCAGGTTGATTTTGCCGCGATATTTTCCAAACTGTCGCAGTATGATTACGACAGCTGGGCCGTGCTGGAATGGGAATGCTGCCTGAAGTCCCCCGAACAGGGCGCGGCCGAAGGGGCACCTTTCATCGCGCAACATATCATTGATGTGACCGACAAGGCGTTTGATGATTTCGCAGGCGCAAAAACCGATATCGCGCAAATTCGCGCAATGCTGGGGATTGACCAATGAGTGTACGTTTGAAACTGGGCATGGTGGGCGGCGGCGAAGGCGCGTTCATCGGGGGTGTTCACCGCATTGCGGCACGCATTGACGGGCAATGGGATCTGGTCGCGGGGGCGCTGTCATCAGACCCCGCACGCGCGCATGCATCAGCCGCGGCACTTGGGATCGCGCCGGACCGCAGCTATGACAGTTTTGCGCAGATGGCCGCAGCCGAATCCGCGCGCGATGATGGCATTGACGCGGTCGCGATTGTCACGCCCAACCACATGCATGTCCCTGCCGCGCTTGCCTTTTTGCGCGCCGGTATCCATGTGATTTGCGACAAGCCGCTTGCGTCCAGACTGAACGACGCGCTGGAACTGGAACAGGCGCTTGCGCAATCGGGCAAGCTGTTTGTGCTGACGCATAATTATTCCGGCTATCCGCTGATCCGGCAGGCGCGCGACATGGTGGCGCGGGGTGAACTGGGCCGTTTGCGGCTGGTGCATGTCGAATATGTGCAGGACTGGCTGACCGAAGCGGCAACCGGCAAACAGGCTGAATGGCGCACGGACCCTGCACGGTCCGGTGCAGGCGGGGCGATTGGCGATATAGGCACCCATGCTTGGCAACTGGCCGAATTTGTCACTGGCCAGTCCCCCGATGCACTGGCCGCTGATCTGTCCAGTTTCGTGGACGGGCGCGCGGTGGATGACAACGCCCATGTGATGCTGCGCTATGCCAGCGGGGCCAAGGGCATGCTATGGGCATCGCAAGTGGCCGTCGGCAATGAAAACGGCTTGCGGCTGCGCATTCACGGCGACAAGGGGGGTCTGGACTGGGCGCAGGAAAACCCCAACCAGATGGCATTCACCCGCTTTGGCCAGCCTACACAAATTCTGACGCGCGGGGGGGCTGGGGCCAATGATGCAGGTTTAGCCACCACACGCATTCCCGCAGGCCATCCCGAAGGGTATCTTGAAGGGTTTGCCACGCTCTACCGCGAAGCAGCCGATGCCATCCGCGCCCATGATGCAGGCAGCGCGCTTGAGGGCGGGGTTTTGCCGGGCTTGGCGGACGGGTTGTCAGGCATGCGCTTCATTGATGCCTGCCTGCGCTCGTCAAAGGCGGACGGGGCGTGGACGCCGGTTGTCCCGCAAGCTTGATCGCGTTGCCCCTTGCCGCCGCCCCCGTTGATGCGCCATTCTGTGCCGTATTGACGGGGCAGGGGGGCAGGATGCGCGGTATTGCTATGGGGCTGGTGGCAGTTGCCGGTT
Organism: Roseinatronobacter sp. S2; assembly: GCF_029581395.1. Lineage (GTDB taxonomy): Bacteria > Pseudomonadota > Alphaproteobacteria > Rhodobacterales > Rhodobacteraceae > Roseinatronobacter. The sequence continues at coordinate 154,792 of NZ_CP121115.1, forward strand.
TGGGGTGCGGCAGCGCGCTGGCCGAATTGCCCTTGCCCGCTGCGGTAAGTGATGCCGATTTTGCCAGCCACCCGCCCGATCTGGTGCGGCTTGGCTGGCATTTGTTTTACGACCCCATCCTGTCTGGGAACCGCGAAGTGGCGTGCGCGACATGCCACCACCCCGCCTTTGGCACATCTGACGGGGTGTCGCTGGGTCTGGGCGACGGGGGCAAGGGCCTTGGCCCTGCGCGCGTGGCCGATGCGGACAATATGCCGGAACAACGCATTCCCCGAAATTCGCCCGCGCTGTGGAATTTGGGCGCCTATGAATTCACCCGCATGTTCCATGATGGCCGCATCGAGGTGGACCCCAGCCGCGAAACCGGACTGCGCACACCGCTGGAAGGGGACATGATGGCAGGGTTTGCCTCGCTTCTGTCGGCGCAGAACATGTTTCCTGTCCTTAGCCCCGATGAAATGGCGGGCCATTACAGCGAGAATGAAATTGCACAAGCCGTGCGCCAGGGCCGCATTACCGGCGCAGGGGGCGCATGGGATCTGATTGCGCAGCGGGTGCGCGACATTCCTGACTATGCCGCGCGTTTTATTGCCACAGATGACACCATCACATCGCCCGATGACATTGCATTCACGCATATATCAGATGCCATTGCGGCCTTTGTCGCGGTTGAATTCCGGTCCGATACCAGCCCGTTTGATGCTTATCTGCGCGGTCAGGGCGATCTGGCGGAGGGGGCCGCGCGCGGTATGGGCCTGTTTTACGGGCGCGCCACCTGTTCCAGTTGCCATTCCGGCCCGTTCCAGACCGATCACGGGTTTCATGCGCGCGGCGTGCCGCAACTGGGACCGGGCAAGGCCGCGCGGTTTGAATCGCACCGCCGCGACACAGGGCGCATGCGCGTAACAGGGCGCGATGAAGATGCGTTTGCCTTTCGCACGCCGTCCTTGCGCAATGTGGCGCATACAGCGCCCTACGGTCATGCGGGGTCGCATGCCACGCTTGAAGGCTTCATCCGCGATCACGCCGACCCTGTGGCGGGCCTTATGCGCTATGACCGCGCGCAGGTCATCTTGCCGGATCTGGCCGTGGATGACTGGCAGATCATGGACGACCCTGCCGAGCTTGCCGCCATCGCAGATGCCGTGCAAACCCCGCCCATTGCCCTGAGTGAGCGTGACATTGAAGATATCGTGGCCTTTCTGGACAGTTTAAGCGATGCGCAGGCACTGGCAGGGCGGTTGGGCGTGCCCCCTGATGTGCCCAGCGGGCTGGTTGTGCCGAACCCGTGACGGGAAGGGGGCGAGTGGCCTGAAGGTGACGTTGATGCCATGGACTAAGCCCGCGCTATCGGCGGGCCGCGGGACGGCCCGCCGATAGCGCGGCGGCCTTTGGCCTTTGCTCCGCGCCTTGGGAAGCTCCCCAATGCCCCCTTCGGGCCAGTTTCACCCTCGTTCGCGGTTTCGTCTGACAAGACCATCCACTAATCACGCCGCAGCGTAACACGCTGATTGACCGCGCCAATCCTGTGGCGGGTCTCCTCCCCGTCGGGCCAGCGCACATGCACATCCGCGCCCGTTGCATCCCCCAGCCCGAAATGCAGCGGCACCAACTGCCCGCCCGCATGCCCGCCCCCGATGGTGATGTCCTGCCATTGACTGGCCGTTTCGGTGTCCACCGTCACACGCGCGCCAATGGCAAAGCGGTTGGTCCCGTCCTGACGCAGATCAACCGCCAGCCAGTTTCCAACCCCTTCAGTGACATTGCGATACAGCCTTGCGGGCGCGCGCCGGTTGATGACCACCAGATCAAGCCGCCCGTCACCATCCAGATCCACCAGCGCCGCACCGCGCGACCGTGCCGGATCGGCCAGTCCCGCCAGATGCGCGGATTCGGTAAATGTGCCATCAGGCCCTTGCAGCAGCAGGTTATTGGGGTCGGCCATAGCCAGATCGGGCATCTGGTCCACATTGCCCTTGGCCACGAACAGATCAACCCGCCCGTTATTCGTCACATCCCCCCATTGCGCATGCCAGCCCGTCGACGGGCGCCCGTCATCGCCGGTAAACGGGCGGTGTGCCGTGTGGCCCATGCTGAAGGGCGCTGCGCGGTAGGTGCCATCCGGTTGTGCCAGTTGCAGCATCTGGTCGGCCATGGATGTCAGATACACATCCGCCAGCCCGTTGCCGGTTATATCGCGGCTGGCAATGCCCATGCCCCACAGCATCAACTCCGGCCAGCCATCATCGGCCCCCAGAAAGCGCCCGTCTTCAATATCCCACATCTGTTCATGGCCGCCACGCACATAGTAATGCCTGTCATTGGACAGGCGCAGCGTCATGCGGTCGCGGGCATCGGGGGCGGCCAGTGCGGATAGCGGACAAAATCCCGGACCGAAGGGGGCGGATGTCCAGCCCTTGCGATGGGCGCGCAGCATCTGGTTGTCATCGCAGGCAAAGAACGGGCCTGCGGGGTCGTCGCGGTCCACATAATTTCCGACAAACATACTGGGCCGGTCTGCGCCCGCATCCCACCATGCGCTGAACGCGGTGGACCAGCCCGCGCCCGCATCTATCCCAAGTGCTTCGGTCGCGTCTTCAAACTGGCAATCCCCAAGGCCGCGCAGCACCACATTCGGCCCGACGCGCAACACAAACACATCCAGCACCCCGTCGCCGTCAATATCCAGCGGATAGGCCCCTGTTACACCCGTCAGGCCGGTGTCTTGCGGCGCAAACTCCATCCCGCCCATGTTGCGCAGCAGCAGCGCAGGCCCTTCGCCGCCCGCCAGAAACAGATCGGGCAGGCCATTGTCGCTGCAATCAAACGCGGCCACACCCCCGCCCACAAAATATTCCCAGCCGCCGCTATAGTGATGTTCGGAAATAGCGGCGCCGAGGTCCGCAAATTGCGGGGTTTGGGGCAGGGCAGGGGTGGCCATCATAAGGACCGCGAAAAACGCGCCCTTCATGCGGCGCTGCCGCGCGTGGCCGTGCCGCCCAGCAGGTTTTCGGTCAAGGCCCCCAATGCCAGCGCGACCGCGCCCTGCGCCCAGACCAGATCGCCCCATGCGTGAATTTCCACGCGCGCAGGTGCGCGCGCACCAATCAGCGTCATGGCCTGCATTTCTGCCATCACCTCGCGGGCATACAGGTAATCATACTGCATGCGCCCGCCCGACAGAATGACCACTTCGGGATCAAACATTTGCACGACATTCGACAACCCAAGCGCCAGATACCGACCCGCGCGCCGGAAAATGGACAATGCCGCTTCATTGCCGCGACGGGCTTCGGCAAACAGGTCTTCCAGCAGGGCAAGCGGGCTTTCGGACAGACTGGCATGCTGGTCTAGTGCGGTGGCCGCTTCACGCGCCAGCGCGTAATCGGCGACATAGGCTTCCAGACAGCCGCGCTTGCCACAGCGGCACAAGGCCCCGTCAAGTTGCACCTTGGTATGGCCCAGTTCCAGCCCGACACCGCGCGCCCCGCGATAGAGCTGGTTGAACAACACCAACCCCATGCCGACCCCGTGTTCAATGGTGACAACCGCAAAATCCGATTTGCGCCGCCCGCCGCCAAACCATAGTTCCGCCAGTGTCAACAGATTGGCGTCATTGTCCAGATAGGTGGGCACCCCGAACGCATCCTGAAACTGCGTGCTCAGGGCGGTTCCGGGCGAATCGAGCATGGGGGACCAAGGCACATTGCCGGTTGCATGTTCCACCATACCCGCCATGCCCACGCCGATGGAATCGATATCGCGCACCTGCATGCCTTGCGATGACAGCAATTTATCCATAAGCGCGCGGGCTTCGGCCACCAGTATGGCGGGGCTTTTGCGGTTGGGGCGGGTGGGCACATCGGCTTCGGCAATCCTGCGGCCCGCAAAATCGCTTAGAACGGCCGTGTGGCGCTGGTCACCCAGCTTCATGCCGACAACATGATACGCTTCGGCCACCACCTCCAGTTCCACCGGCGGGCGGCCACGCCCTGTGCGGGGCTGGTCGGTGTCCAACGGGGGCGGGGTGGTGGTTTCGCGCAAGAACCCTTCGGCAATCAATTCGGCGGTGACGGCACTGATGGATGCAGCACTTAGCCCAAGCGCGCGCACCATATCGGCGCGCGTGGTCTTGCCATGGGCGCGGGCATAGTCAAACAATGTCTGTCGCAGCGGGCGGGGAGTGGGCGCAATGTTTGCCAGAACCGGGCCGCAACCGGCCTGTTCTTCCGCATCAGATGTAATAGCCCCGACAAGATGCGGCGTCATTCCCCTGCCCTCCCCAGCGCAGTAATAACTTCACAGGATAAATTAATAACACTGGATGTCGGGGAAAACATCAAGAAAAAACGACAGATCGTTAGAAATATGCAGAATAAAGTCAGGATTCCTGACGCAGTTTGCTTTATTTTGTTTGACAGTCGAAAAATATATGGCATTATTTCGCCTGTCCGGACGTGCCTCGACGCGCGTGCCGTGATTTGTTCAGGGAGGAACGCATGCAAAGAATAATGACTGCGGCGATTGTCGCAACACTTGGCTTCAGCACATCCGCATTGGCCCAGTCGCTGACTGTCGGTGTAAGCTGGTCGAACTTTCAGGAAGAGCGCTGGCAGACAGATGAGGCCGCTATTCGCGCGGCTTTGGACGCCGCTGGCGCAACTTATATTTCGACGGATGCACAATCGTCATCATCCAAACAGCTGTCCGATATCGAAAGTCTGGTGTCGCAGGGCGCGAATGCCCTGATTGTTCTGGCGCAAGACGCAGCAGCCATTGGCCCGGCCGTTCAGGCCGCAGCCGATGAGGGGATTCCCGTTGTTGCCTACGACCGTCTGATCGAAGACAACCGCGCCTTCTACCTGACTTTCGACAATGTCGAAGTCGGGCGGATGCAAGCGCGCGCCGTGCTGGAGCAGGCACCAAGCGGCAATTATGTCATGATCAAAGGCTCGCCCACTGACCCCAACGCAGACTTCCTGCGCGGTGGCCAGCAGGAAATCCTGCAAGCTGCGATTGATGCAGGCGACATCACCATTGTCGGCGAAGCCTATACCGATGCGTGGCTGCCCGCCAATGCGCAGCGCAACATGGAGCAGATTCTGACAGCGCAGGACAACAATGTCGATGCGGTCGTGGCGTCGAATGACGGAACTGCCGGTGGCGTTGTTGCGGCACTGACCGCGCAGGGCATGGACGGGATTCCCGTGTCCGGCCAGGATGGCGACCACGCGGCGCTGAACCGTATCGCACAAGGCACGCAAACGGTTTCCGTGTGGAAAGATGCGCGTGATCTGGGCCGTGCCGCGGCTGAAATCGCGGTGCAACTGGCCGCAGGCACCGAAATGGCCGATATCGAAGGTGCAGGCATGTGGACATCGCCCGCAGGCACCGAAATGGTGTCGATGTTCCTGGAACCTGTTCCGGTGACCGCAGACAACCTGTCGCTGGTTGTCGATGCTGGCTGGATCAGCCTTGAAGCGCTGTGTCAGGGTGTCAGCAGCGGCCCCGCGCCCTGTGATTGATCACGACTAGCCCAATCACACACGGGGCGGCATGCGTGCCGCCCCATCGTCGAAAGCTGCGTTTGCGCGCAAATTGGTCCTTGCCTGTGCAGCAACCGCACAGCCACGACATTCAGGACATTTCCCCATGAGCACCCCCGACACTGCCAACCGCACATCATCCGGCGGCCAGAAGGCCAATAAGAAAAGCCTGATGGATGCACTGGAACTGGATACCCGCCTGCTGGGCATGATTGGCGCCTTTATTCTGGTGGCGATCGTGTTCAATGTCCTGACGGATGGGCGTTTTCTGACGCCGCGCAACATATTCAACCTGACCATCCAGACCGTCAGCGTGGCCATCATGGCCACGGGCATGGTGTTTGTGATTGTCACACGTCACATTGATTTGTCGGTGGGCGCGCTGCTGGCCACCTGTTCTGCCGTCATGGCGATGATGCAGACCGCGTGGTTGCCGCAGTTTCTGGGCCTGCCGCTGGGACACGCGCTTATTCCGTGGCTGGCGATTGCGGCGGGCATTATGACAGGCGGGCTGATTGGCGCGTTTCAGGGCTATCTGGCGGGCTATCTATTGATACCTGCCTTCATTGTCACGCTTGGGGGCTTGCTGGTGTGGCGCAATGCGGCCTGGTATCTGACCAACGGGCAGACCATTGGTCCGCTGGATTCAACATTCCAGATGTTCGGCGGCATTAACGGGACCATGGGGGAATTCTGGTCATGGGTTGTGGGCATCGTCGCCACACTGGCCGCGCTGGCCGCACTTTGGTCCAAGCGGCGCGACAAGTTGCGTCATGAATTTCCGGTAAAGCCGCTTTGGGCTGAAATGGCGCTGGGGGCTATCATTGCCAGTGCAATTCTGGGCCTGATCGCGGTGCTGAATTCCTATCAGGTGCCCGCCGCGCGGCTGCAACGCGAATTCACCGCGCGCGGTGAAACCATGCCCGAGGGGTATACCGCAGCCTATGGCCTGCCGCTTTCGGTGCTGTTGCTGATTGTGGTGGCCATTGTCATGACGGTTATTGCGCGGCGCACGGCATTGGGGCGCTATATTTTTGCGACCGGCGGCAACCCGCAAGCGGCAGAACTGTCGGGCATCAATACGCGACTGCTGACGGTCAAGGTGTTTGCGATCATGGGCGCGCTTTGTGCGATTTCGGCGGTCGTGGCGTCGGCGCGTCTGACCAACCATTCCAACGATATCGGCACACTGGACGAATTGCGCGTCATCGCCGCCGCCGTGATTGGTGGCACTGCACTGGCGGGCGGGATTGGCACGATTTACGGGGCAATTCTGGGCGCGCTGATCATGCAATCGCTGCAATCAGGCATGGCCATGGTGGGTGTCGACGCGCCCTTGCAAAACATCGTTGTGGGCAGCGTGCTGGTTCTGGCGGTGCTGATCGACATCATCTATCGCCGCCGCACAGGAAAGGGCTGAACATGACCCGCACACCACTTGTCGAAATGCGCAATATCTCGATTGCTTTTGGCGGCGTGCAGGCGGTTGATGATGTGTCAATCGACCTGTATCCCGGCGAAGTTGTGGGCCTGCTGGGCCATAACGGCGCGGGCAAATCCACGCTGATCAAGATACTTTCGGGGGCCTATAAGGCCGATAGCGGCGAAATCTGGATCGAGGGCGAAAAGGCCACGATCAACAGCCCCCGCGATGCGCGCGCGCACAACATCGAAACCATTCACCAGACGCTGGCGCTGGCCGACAATCTGCCCGCGCCTGCAAACCTGTTTCTGGGGCGCGAATTGCGCACCATGTTCGGGTTTCTGGATGATAGCCGCATGGAGGCTGAAACCACCAAGATCATGGCGCGGCTGAACCCGAACTTCAAGAAAATCGCGGACCCTGTCAGCGCCCTGTCGGGTGGCCAGCGCCAGTCGGTGGCGATTGCGCGCGCGGTCTATTTCAACGCGCGCATTCTTATCATGGACGAACCGACAGCGGCGCTTGGCGTGCATGAAACCAAAATGGTGGCCGACCTGATCATGGAACTGAAGGCCCAGGGGCTTGGCATTTTCCTGATCAGCCATGACACCCGCGAAATGATGGACCTGTGCGACCGTGTCAGCGTCATGAAAAACGGCCAGCTTATCGGCACCGAACGGGTCGAGGATGTAACCGAAGATGACATCTTGTCGATGATCATCATGGGCAAGAAGGCAGAGCAGGCAGCATGATGTATATGGGATTGGATCTTGGCACATCCGGCCTGAAGGGGTTGGTTATTGATGACACCGGCGCGGTTCTGGCCGAAGCGACGGCGCCCTTAAGCGTTGCACGCCCGGCCCCCGGCTGGTCCGAGCAAAACCCCGCGGACTGGATCGCGGCGGCGGGAGCGGTGTTGCGCGCCTTGTCAGGCAAAGTGGATCTGGGCGCGGTTGCAGGCATTGGCCTGTCGGGGCATATGCATGGCGCAACCGTGCTGGATGCGTCTGACAAGGTGCTGCGCCCGTGCATATTGTGGAATGACACCCGCGCCAGTGTGCAGGCCGCGCGGCTGGACGCAGACCCGCAATTTCGGGCCATAAGTGGCAATATCGTCTTTCCGGGCTTTACCGCACCCAAGCTGGTCTGGATGGCCGATGAAGAACCCAACCTGTTTGCGCAAGTGGCCAAGGTTTTGTTGCCGAAGGACTATCTGCGCCTGTGGCTGACGGGGGCACATGTGGCCGAAATGTCAGATGCGGCGGGCACAAGCTGGCTGGATGTGGGCGCGCGCGACTGGTCCGACGGGTTGCTGAATGCCACCGGATTGACACGCGACCACATGCCAGCACTTGTCGAAGGGTCCGCGCAATCAGGTGGGCTGCGTTCTGAACTTGCGCAGGAATTCGGGCTGCGCGCTGGTATTCCCGTCGCTGGCGGGGCGGGCGACAATGCCGCAACCGCCATCGGGCTGGGGATCGCGCGGGGCGGGCAGGGGTTCGTCAGCCTTGGCACATCGGGTGTGTTGTTTGCGGCAACCGACGGCTACGCGCCAGCACCCGAAACCGCGGTGCATACATTTTGCCACGCGCTGCCGGACACATGGCACCAGATGGGCGTAATTCTGGCGGCCACCGATGCGCTGAACTGGTTTGCAGGTATCGCGGGGGCAAGTCCAGCAGAACTGACGGCCAATCTGGGCGCATTGCAGCCACCCGGTCAGGCGCTGTTTCTGCCCTATCTGGGCGGCGAACGAACGCCGCTGAATGATGCGGGCATTCGCGGCGCGTTCATAGGGCTGGAACATGCGACCGACCGCGCCGCCGCCACCCGCGCGGTGATGGAAGGCGTGGTCTACGCCCTGGTCGATTGCCAGCAGGCGCTGTCGGCCACGGGCACACAGCTTGATACGCTACTGGCCGCAGGCGGGGGCGCGCGGTCGGAATACTGGCTTTCGGCCTTGGCCACCGCGCTGGACCTGCCGGTTCAGGTGCCGCAGGCGGGCGATTATGGCGCAGCCCTTGGGGCTGCGCGGCTGGGGTTGATGGCGGCAACCGGGGCAGGGGCGGACGCCATGCCGCTGCCACCCATTGCCCGCAGCTTTGACCCCGTCACCGATACAACACAGGCCTTTCAGGACGGGTATGCCCGCTACCGCAAGGCCCAAACTGCAATAAAGGATCTGACATGACCGATTTTTTCAAAGGTATCCCGCAAATCACCTATGAGGGACCGGACAGCGACAATGATTTCGCGTTCCGCCACTATAACCCGGATGAAATTGTTCTGGGCCGCAGGATGGAAGATCACCTGCGCTTTGCTGTCTGTTACTGGCACAGTTTCGCATGGCAGGGGGGCGACCCGTTCGGGGGCCAGACATTCCTGCGGCCATGGTTCGGCGACAGCATGCAAAACGCCAAGCTGAAGGCCGATGTCGCGTTTGAGATGTTCCGCATTCTGAACGCGCCCTATTACTGTTTCCATGATGCAGACATGCGCCCCGAAGGCGACAGCTTTGCTGAAACCACGCGCAATCTGGAAGAAATGACAGACTATTTCGCCGCCAAAATGGAAGCGGGCGGGCCGAAACTGCTTTGGGGCACGGCCAATCTGTTCAGCCACCGGCGTTTCATGTCAGGGGCCGCAACCAATCCGGACCCTGATGTGTTCGCGTTTTCCGCCGCGACCGTGAAAACCTGCATGGATGCGACACAGCGTCTGGGGGGTGAAAACTATGTTCTTTGGGGCGGGCGCGAAGGGTATGAAACCCTGCTGAACACCGACCTTAGCAAGGAATTGGACCATATGGGCCGCTTCCTGTCGATGGTGGTGGACTACAAGCACAAGATCGGTTTCAAAGGGGCCATCCTGATCGAACCCAAACCGCAGGAACCCACAAAGCACCAGTATGATTACGATGTGGCTACAGTCTATGGTTTCCTGAAGCGCTTCGGGCTGGAAAAGGAAGTAAAGGTCAATATCGAGCAGGGCCATGCCATTCTTGCAGGCCATAGTTTCGAGCATGAACTGGCGCTGGCGTCCAGCCTTGGGATTTTCGGGTCCATCGACATGAACCGCAACGATTATCAATCCGGTTGGGACACAGACCAGTTCCCCAATAATGTGCCTGAAATCGCGCTGGCCTATTACGAAATTCTGCGCGCGGGCGGGTTCACATCCGGCGGCACGAATTTCGATTCCAAACTGCGCCGCCAATCGCTGGACCCCGAAGACCTGATCGTGTCGCATGCGGGCGCAATGGATGTCTGCGCACGCGGGCTGAAGGCAGCCGCCGCGATGCTGGAAGATGGCAGGCTGGAATCCGCACGCGCCGCACGTTACGCTGGCTGGGCCAAACCCGAAGCGCAGGCACTATTGACCAGCGATCTGGACAGTATCGCAGCCGACGTTCTGGCGCGTGGCATCGACCCGCAGCCCTGTTCCGGCAAACAGGAAAAACTGGAAAATCTGGTCAACCGCTTCATGTAAGCATTTGGCGGGCTTGCCCTGAAACGGGGGCAAGTCCGCTATGCGCAAGAAAAAATCCCATAAGCAATGTTATGTTAATGATGGATTGAGCCACGCCGCGCGATCCTCATCTGATCAGCGCAGCAGCCGCACGATCTGCCCTTGGGGATGCGCAGGACGGAATTCCAGCCGCCAGCCAAGCTTGTTCAGCGCTGCGGCCGCAATGGCAAGGCCCAGACCGCTGCCTTTTTCGCGCGCGCCTGCGCCCGTGAAAAAACGCTGTGTCACATGTGGCAGATCGTCTGCCGCAATACCTGCGCCTTGGTCATGCACGTCCACGCCGGTATCGGACACCAGAACGGTAACAACACTGCCTGCGGGCGCGGCGTGCAGCGCATTTTCCAGCACATTGCGCAGCGCGACCCCCAGTTGAACGGGATCTGTGCAAACGCCCCCCGCGCTGCCCTTCAGGCGCAGTGTGACACCCTTGCGCTGTGCCAAATCCTGGGCATCGGCGCAGGCCCTTCGGGCAATACTGTCCAGATGCTCGGAACGCACGCTTAACGCGTCCCCGTCTTCGGCGCGTGCCAGATCAAGCAACTGGCCCACCAGCCTGCCGGTCCTGTCCACTGCGCCGGTCAGTTTTTCCAGCGCATTATCCTGAACCACCCCCGGTGGGGCCGATCGCGCGACCTGTGCCTGTGTCTTTATGCCTGCAAGCGGTGTTTTCAGTTCATGTGCGGCATAGGCGATAAAGTCGCGCTCTCTCCTGCGGGCCTGCGCCAGCCGCGACAGCAACCCGTCAAGCGCAGTGCCAACCGGGCACATTTCCGGTGGCAACGGGGTTTTGGCAACGGGGTCAAGGTTGCCTTCATCACGCGCAGCAAGGGCCGAGGCAAATTGCTGCAACGGGCGCAACCCGCGCCCCGCACTTAGCCAGATGGCCGCCGCCAGCAGCGGCGCAATCACAAGTATCGGCCAGATCAGGCCCGCGCGCACATCTGCGACAAGGTTTTCGCGCATGGCATAGCTTTCGCCGACAACGATTTCCACACCAAGCGCTTCATTGACGACAGTATAGACACGCCATTTGCCCCCATCCATTTCGGATGCGCTGAACCCCGGTTCGGATTGCGCCAGCCGTTGCGCAGGCCCCCCGCCCGATTGCCCCAGCAACGTGCCGCGCATGGACCAGACCTGACAATGCAACTGCCGTTCAATACCCCCGTCGATGACACGAAAATCCGGCAGGCTAAGGCTGCCTTCGGCGTCCAGACTGACCGCATGCGCCAGCCCCTGATCCGACAGCAATGACGACACCATATGCCCCGCTTCGGCCAGCCGCGAATCCAGCACGCGCTCAATTTGGGCCTTGGTTGAATATTGCAGCCAGACAACCGCCGACAACCAGATCAGCCCCGTGGCCAGCAGCAGCAGCGCAAACAGACGCATTCTCAGGGATGTCATGACGCCCCCTTTTGCAATTGATAGCCAACGCCGCGCACTGTGCGAATAACCTGCGGCCCCAGTTTGGCGCGCAGCTTGTGAACATGCACTTCCAAGGCATTGCTTTCAACACCATCATGCCAACCATACAGCCGTTCTTCCAGCGTGGCGCGCGCGACAATCGCGCCGGGCCGGTCCATCAGCGCGGCAAGCAAGGCATATTCGCGCCGCGACAGGGTAATCTGGGTGTCCCCCCACCATGCTGTTTGTTGCGCAGGATCAAGCGACAATGCGCCATAGCGCGCCAGCGGCTCGGCCCGCCCTTCGCCCCTGCGCCCGATGGCGCGTAACCGCGCGGCCAGTTCATCCAGATCAAACGGCTTGCCCAGATAATCATCCGCCCCGCGATCCAACCCGGCAATTCTGTCGGCCACTGCATCCAGCGCGGTCAGCAAGATCACTGGTATGTGATGGCCTGCCTTGCGCCAGCGGGCCAGCAAATCCAGCCCTGATTCGTCCGGCAACATCAAATCCAGCACCACTGCGGCAAACCCGCCTTGCTGAAACGCCAAATCGGCATCTGCGCAAGTTGTTGTAAGTTCGGTAGAAAACCCGTTCAGCAGCAACCCGGCGGCCAAGCCGTCAGCAAGGGTTTCATCATCTTCAACAATCAGGATACGCATATATGATGCCTATAGGGGTTTTGCCGGACTGGCCAGTGCTGCGGTGGGCGCCTTAAGCCTGCCTTAAGCTGGACCGCGTGAAAGGACAAAATGATTAAACCTGCACCCTCCTGCGTTCATATGCGCCTTGCCCGCCTTGTCATACCAGTGATCGGGCTGATGATGCTTGCATCGGTTGCCGTGGCGCAGTCCATTCAGTGGTCTACGCCTGCGGGCGATGCGCCCCTGCCTGCTGATCAGGCATTTGTGCTGCATCATGAGGTGGCCCCTGACGGGCGCGTAACCCTGACATGGCAGGTGACGCCCGGATATTACCTGTATCAGGACAGGTTGCAGGTGGATGCCCCCGATGGCCCCGTTGCACTTGACCTGCCACAGGCAGAGTTGACGGATGATCTGACATTCGGCACGGTCTATATCTACCGCGATGATATAAGCATAGACCTGCCACCCGTCGCGGGCATGATTGCCGTGACATGGCAAGGCTGTCAGGATGGCGGGATCTGCTATGCCCCGCAAAGCCGGACAATCAGCATTGACGCAGGCGGATCACCCGCCGCCATAACACCCCCTGCTGCGGGCGGCACAGGCGCGCAACTTACACTTGCGGGTGACACCGGCCTTGTGGACCGGCTGGGCGCGTATGGCGTGCCGGTTTTGTTGCTGGCGTTTTTCGGGTTCGGGCTGGCGCTGGCCTTCACCCCGTGTGTTTTGCCGATGGTGCCCATCCTTGGCGGGTATCTGGCCCGCGACGGGGCCGCAATGACGCGCAGGCGCGGTTTTGCGCTGTCTTCGTCCTATGTTCTGGCCATGGCGCTGGCTTTTGGTGCCTTGGGCCTTGCGGCGGCGGCCACGGGGCAGAACCTGCAAATGGTGCTGCAATCGCCAGTGGTGTTGTCGGTGATAATTGCCCTGTTTGTGGTGCTGGCTGCGTCCATGTTCGGCATGTTTGACATCAGCCTGCCTGCAAGCTGGACCGCGCGCTTGCAAGGCGCGGGTGCGGGGCGGCGCGGCACCATGACCGGGGCCGCAGGGCTGGGGTTCACATCGGCACTGGTGGTCGGGCCATGCGTGACCGCCCCGCTGGCCGCCGCGCTTTTGTATATCGCGCAGACGGGCGACATGATGCTGGGATCGGCTGCGTTATTCGCGCTGGGGTTGGGCAAAGGCACGCCGCTGGTTATTTTCGGCACATTGGGGCCGAAATACCTGCCACGCTCGGGCCCATGGATGGTGCGCGTGAAACAGGCTTTCGGCTTTGTCTTTCTGGGGCTTGCGCTGTGGCTGGCCGACCGCATGGGCACAGGGCCTTGGGGTGTGGCTGGCTGGGGGCTTTTGTTTCTGGCGTTCAGTGTGTTTGTCTGGCGTGCGCTGCTGCGCGATGTTCAAAACCCGCGAAGCCGTATCTGGGTGCGCGCAGTTGCCATCGTGGCCCTGCTGCCCGCATTGGCGCTGGTGGTGGGGGCATCGCGCGGGGCGGATGACCCGCTGCGCCCCTTCCAGACAGGCCATGCCGATAGCGCCGCCGCGCTGGACTGGCAGGTGGTCAGTGACAAGCGCGGGCTGGACTCCGCACTGGCGCAGGCAGATGGCGCAAGTGTCATCTATCTGACTGCGGATTGGTGCGTAAGCTGCCGCGCGATTGACAGGCGTGTTATGCCCGACCCTGATGTGGTGGCCGCGCTCGACCCGCTGACGCGCATCAAACTGGATCTCAGCACCTTTGACGCGGCGGCGCAGGCGCTGTTGCAGGAACTGGGCGCGGCCGGTCCCCCCACGATGATTTTTCTGGATGACATGCTGCAAGAAGCGGGCGGCACCCGTCTGGTGGGCGAAACCCGCGCAGGCCCTGTCATCACATCCGCTACGCAGGTGCTGCCATGACCGGTATTTCCCTTGGGCCGATTGTCCTGTCCGTGGACCGGTTTGCGTTTATAGCGGGCATCGTGGCCTTTCTGGGGCTGGTCGCGCTGATCCGGCGCTTTGGCAAGCCACCTGCCACACTGGATGCATGGGCCACGCGCCTGCTGGTTCTGGGGCTGGTGGGCGGCAGGCTTGGCTATGTGGCGCTGCATCTGGACATATACGCGCAGTCGCCCTTGTCGGTGCTGGCCATCTGGCAGGGCGGGTTCAATGCGGGCGCCGGTTTTGGCGCGGTGGCCGCAGGGCTTGGCTGGATGGCGCTGCGCAAACAGGGACAGGCCGCAGGCGTGTTGCTGGGCGCTGTGATGGCGTCAGCATTGGTCTGGCAGGGCAGCCTTATGGCCTTTCCCGCGCCGCGCATGGATTTGCCGGATGTCACATTCACAGCCCTTGACGGGCCGGATGTGACCCTTGGCCAGTCAGGGGGCAGGCCCGTGGTCATCAACCTGTGGGCGACATGGTGCCCGCCCTGCCGACGCGAATTGCCCATGATGATGGAACTGGCTGAAAACACGCCGGATGTTGACGTCATCTTCCTGAATCAAGGGGAATACGGCCCTGCCATACGCGCATATTTGTACGATGAAGGGCTGGTCACGGACCGCGTGGTACTTGATCCCGCAGCAACGGCAATGGCGTTATTTGACGCGCCCGGCCTGCCTGCAACCCTGTTCTTTTCATCATCTGGCCAAATGGAAGGCGTGCACTTGGGCGAAATATCCCGCGCCGCGTTCCGGTCCCAACTGCAAGCCCTGAGGTAGCACATGAAAATTGCAAATCTGGTGTCCGGCCTGTTTCTGGCCGGGCTGGTTGGCGCGTGCGCGCCCATCCCGTCGCAACACCAATCGACGCCCGACGCCCCTGCCCCCGAACCGCTGCCGCCCGAAGTGCTGCAAATGTATGCCGGTATGCAGGATGGCGATGTCTGGATTGAGGCGGTAGAACCGCGTCATCTGTCCATGGACACCATCCGGCAGGAAGTGGATTACTGGACTGACGAACGCCCCGGCACCATCATCGTGGACCCGTGGGACCGCTATTTGTATCTGGTCGTGGCCGGAAATCGCGCCATGCGCTACACCGTCGGCGTAGGCGAGGCGGGCCGCGACTTTTCCGGCGATGCGATCATTCCTTATGGTCGGGAATGGCCGCGCTGGACGCCCACGCCGAACATGCTGCGCGAAGACCCCGAAACCTATGCCCCCCATCGCAGTGGCATGAAGGGCGGGACGGAAAACCCGCTTGGCGCACGGGCGCTGTATCTACATCGCGGTGGCAAGGACACGCTGTATCGCATTCACGGCACGCCCTATCCCTGGTCCATTGGCGAGGCAAGCTCGTCCGGTTGCATCCGAATGTTCCAGCAAGATGTTATCGACCTGTATGACCGCGTTGAAAAAGGGCGCACCCGCGTGACCGTGCTGCGCGAAGATCAGGCTGGTCAGGGCACGCATCCCCCGGGCACCGCGCGCGACCACAACAACGCAGCCCTCATCCCCATGGCCGAAGCGCAGACCTTGCAGCGTATGGCCGATGATGACGGGCTGACACTGGACATGCTGCTGGGCGGCAGTTGACACACAGACACCAACCAAGGGAATTCCCATGCTGACAAGACGTTTTTTCACCCACGGGCTGGGTTTGCTGGTTGCATCGCAGGCGCTGGCATTCGGCACGCAGGCCGAAAACGGGCCAAGCATTGAAGATGTGCTGTTTGACCCTGACCAGCCGGTTCTGGGCAACCCCGATGGCGACCTGAGCATCGTTGAATATTTCGATTATCAATGCCCGTTTTGTAAACGCAACCATCCTGACCTGATGCGCGCGGTGGAACGCGATGGTAATATTCGTCTGCTGATGAAGGACTGGCCGATTTTCGGCGGCACCTCCACGCGCGCGGCGCAGCTTGCGCTTGGGGGGCTTGCGGACGGCAGTTATGCCCGCGCGCATGCGGCCCTGATGGCAACACAAGGCCGGCTGAGCAACCGCGATATCGACACTGCCCTGACGGATGCGGGCTTGTCGGTGGACATCTTGCAGGCAGGCTACCAATCGCTGCGCAGCCGGCTGGACGGTCTGATGGTGCGCAATAGCAGGCAAGCGGCAGCGTTCGGGCTGTCGGGCACGCCTGCGTTCATCATTGGCACGGTCATTTATCCCGGTGCATTGAATGCCGATGATCTGGATGCCGCTATCCGGCAGGCGCGGGGCTAACGCATGGTGCCAGCAGAAAAACGGTGCTCTGCTGGCCCTGTGCCCGATCAGTGGGTCAATGTGTGGCGCGCAAGGCGGGCAACCCCACACCCACAGCATCGAACCCGCCATCCACCGCGATCGTCTGGCCGGTTACATAGCTGGCCTTGTCAGAGCACAGGAATGTAATGACCTCTGCAATCTCGGTTTCGCGCCCGTAGCGGTTCAGAGGGATCGCATCATGATAGGCTGCGCGTATTTCGGGCGAATGCACCGCCAGCGCCAGTTTCGTGTCCACAGGTCCCGGTGCCACGCAATTGGCGCGAATGCCCCATTCGCCCAGTTCTGCTGCCTGTTGCGTGGTCAGGTGAATGACCGCCGCCTTGGATGTGCCATAGGCCACGCGCAAGGTGCTGGCACGCAGCCCTGAAATGGACGCTATGTTCACAATCGCGCCGCCCTGTTTTTTCAGATGCGGGATGACCGCTTGCGATGTCAGGAAAACCCCGTCCAGATTGGTTGCCATCACCTGCCGCCAGATGGCCAGATCAGTATCTTGCAATGGCCGGAAATCCGCAACGCCCGCGTTATTGACCAGCGCATCAATGCGCCCGAAGCGCGCCAGAACCTGCGTGACCATCGCATCCACCTGTTCGGGCAGCGACACATCGCATTCGAATGCCTGCGCGCCATCACAGCCCTGCGCGGCATCATGCAGCGCAGGCGCATCGCGGTCAATCATCGCCACATACCAGCCCTGCGCCAGAAACAGGCGCGTTGTGGCCAGACCAATGCCGCGCGCCGCACCCGTTACGATTGCTGTTTTCACAGTCATTCAACTTGCCTTTCTCTATCGGAACTTTCACCCTGCGGCTATCGCAGCCAGTGCAGCAGGATTTGCGACATGGATGGCACTGCCGCCACAATCGCAATCCCCACAAGTGACGCCAGCAGGAAGGGCATTGTGCCGCGCGCAACCTGTTCAATCTTCATGCGGGTGACATTGGCCGCCACATACAGGTTTATGCCCACAGGCGGGGTGATCAGCCCGATGGCCAGATTGACCATCACCAGCACCCCGAACCACACCGGGTCCCACCCCATTTCCCGCGCAACCGGCAAGAAGATGGGCAGCGCAATGAACATCACAGTCACCGGGTCCATGAACATACCGGCAATCAGCAGGATCACCATGATCACCAGCAAAATGACCCATTCATTCTGGCTTAGCCCCAAAAGCGCGCCGGAATAGCTGCGCACCAGATCATCCACTGTCACCACCCAGCCAAACAGGCTGGCATAGGCCACAATCAGCATCACCACCGCAGACGACGCGGCCGCCGTGCCCAAGGCATCGTATAAATTGCGCAGGCTTAATGTGCGGTAGGCCAGCGCGCCCACGGCCAGCGCATAGACAGTGGCTACCAGCGCGGCCTCTGTCGGGGTGAAAATGCCGGAATAGATTCCCCCCAGAATGACCACAGGCGTCATCAGGCCCCAGAAACTGTCGCGAAAACTTAGCCACAAGCGGCGGCCGCGCGGCTCTCCCGCATAGGGTTCTGGCATCAGCGCGGCAAGGCTGGGGCTTGCCTTGGGCGCTGTGCGCCGCCGCGCGAAGGGCAGCACCGCAACCATCGTCAGGGCCATGAATATGCCCGGAATAATGGCGGCAATGAACAACCGCGAGATCGAGGTTTCCGCGATCATCCCGTAAATTACCAGCCCGATGGATGGCGGAATCACAATGGAAAACGCAGCCCCCGTGCACACCAGCCCCGCAGCAAACGCGCGGTCATATCCGTCTTCTTCCATACCCTTGATGATCATGGGGCCGATCGCTGCAACCGATGCGGGGCCGGACCCGCTGACCGCACCCCA
Source organism: Roseinatronobacter sp. S2 (assembly GCF_029581395.1). Classification (GTDB taxonomy): domain Bacteria; phylum Pseudomonadota; class Alphaproteobacteria; order Rhodobacterales; family Rhodobacteraceae; genus Roseinatronobacter. The sequence goes on from NZ_CP121115.1 coordinate 173,352, forward strand.
GAACAGGCACACCACCGTGCCCACAACCCCCATGCCACCGGGCAGCCCGCCCACCGCCACGCGGAAAAACCGGATCATACGTTCGGCAATCCCCAAGCTTCCCATCAGCGTGCCCGCCAGAATGAAGAACGGAATCGCCAGAAGTGAAAACTTGGTAATGCCCGTGGCAATCAGATCGCCCGCAAGTTCCAGCCCGAACCCGATTTTCCACATGGCATACATGGCCGACAGCCCCAGCGCAAAGGCCACAGGCAGGCGCAAAGCCATCAGCACAAAGAAGATGATGATCATCTGTGTGCCTGCGGATGATATGCCAAGCAGTTCAAACATCGGGCATGCCCCAGCTGTCCTTGCCGCGCAAAACATCCCAGGCGTGCTGCAAATAGCGCAAAATGATCAGGCCGAACCCGAATGGCAGTGCGGCCTGATAATACCATGCCGGGAGTCCCAGCCCATAAGACCGCATGCCGACGCGTTTGATATTCATCATCGCGTCCCATGAAAACCATGCCGACAGCGCCAGCAACCCCACCGACAGCAGCACCGACAGCAAAAAGACCGGCACCCAGAACGGGCGCGGCAACAGGTCATGCACCAGTGTCACGGCCAGATGTTCGCCCCTGCGCGCGGCAAGGGCTGCGCCAAAAATGGTCAGCAACAAAAAACCGTTGACCAGCAATTCCTCGCTGGCGGCAAAAGACAGGTTGGTTCCATAGCGCACGACAACATTGGCAAACCCCAACAATGTCATGCCCAGAAACAGGATTGCGCAGATGATTTTTTCAGCGTCGCGCAAAAGAAAACGTATCATCTGCATCGCCCCGCTATTAGTTATCCCATGGCCCGATACAGGGCCACGGGACAGATTTAAACCTTAGTTTGCAGCGGCAATCGCGTCCTGAAACGCGCCAACAATCTCCGGCCCTACACGTTCGGCCCATTGATCGAACGCGGGCTGTGTGGCGGTGCGGAACGCATCCAGCTCTTCCACGCTGGGTTCATAGACTTCCATGCCCTGTTCGCGCAGGAATTCGATACCCTGCGCCGTGCCTTCGCGGGTGATTTCGCGCTGATAGGCCATGGCTTCTTGTGCTGTTTCACGCAGGATGGTCTGCATATCGGCATCATAGCTGTCCCATTTCGCCTTGGAAATGCCAAGGAAGATGGGGTCATAGGAATAATGCCACGCGGTCAGGTATTTCTGCACCTCATAGACCTGCTGGGGAATGATCACCGCGCCAATCGGGTTTTCCTGACCATCGACGACACCCTGTTGCAGCGCCGACATGGTTTCACCCCATTGCATTTGCTGCGGGTTTGCGCCCAATGCGTTCATCACGTCAATATACATCGGCCCTGCCACGCGCATGTTCAGCCCGCGCAGGTCTTCAGGGCTGCGGATGGGGCGGACATTGTTGGTCACTTCGCGGAAGCCGTTTTCGCCCCATGCCAGCACCACAATGCCCTTGTCCAGCAGGATGTCGGACAGCATTTCACCGGGCGCACCTTGCGTGGTGGCATCCACCTGCTCATAGCTGGAATACAGATAGGGCAACGAGAAGACCGCCATTTCCGGCACCAGCGGGGTCACGTTTATGGCCGATGTCACCACCAGATCCAGCGCCCCACGCCCGACCATTTCGGCCTGACGCATCTGGTCGCCACCCGAAAGCTGGGCATTCGGGAAGACCCGCACATCCAGCGCGCCATCGGTGCGTTCAGCCAGCAATTCGCCGAACTTCTCGGCGCCCTGCTGCCAGGTTGTCGTGTCGCCGGTATTATGTGACAGGCGCAGGGTTTCCGCGCCCGCCGCGCCAAGGCCAAGCATGCCGGCCAGTGCGGCAGCAAGTGCTGCCCCGCTTACGCGTGCAAATGTCATGTTCTCCTCCTCTTGGTGTCCAGCGGTCTGCGCCATGACGTTGCACAGACCGAACCCTGAATAACGTTCATATAGTGGACCGTTCATTTTCATGATTGCAAGAAAAACTTGCAACCTTGATCAGAAAAAATAACAATACCTGAAACAGACGGGTATCTATTGCGGTGTGTCCGCAAGCACAGGTTCATATTATGAAACATGACATGGCAGAACCCGCAATAGGCGGCGCGCAAAGTGTCGACCGCGCGCTGGCCCTGCTGGGACTGATCGGGCGGCATTCGGCGCAGGGTGTTACCCTGTCGGCGCTGGTTGCCCAGTCGGGGCTGAACAAGGCCACCGTGCGCCGCCTGCTGCTGGCCCTGATGCGCGCGGGACTGGTGGAACAAGCCGCAGAATCGCGCGCCTATCATCTGGGCGAGGAAGCCTATCTTTTGGGATTGATGGCGCAGGGGCGGCATGGGTTGCTGTCGCTGGCCATGGACAGCTTGCAACGCCTTGCACGCAGCACGGGGGATGCGGCGTTTCTGTCCGTGCGGCGGGGGCTGTATGCTGTGTGCCTGCACCGCGAGGATGGCGCGCACCCCATCCGCACCTATGCGCTGATGCCCGGCGCGCATCACCCGCTTGGTGTGGGGGCGGGGTCGCTGGCAATGCTGGCCGCCCTGCCCGACGCGGAAGTGGACGCCGTTATTGCCGCCACCGCGGATGAGTTGCGCGACAGCTATCCCCGCCTTGGTGCGGATGATCTGCGCGCCCATGTCGCGCGCACGCGCGCTGATGGCTATTCCATAAACCCCGGCCTGATATTTGAGGATTCATGGGGTCTTGGCGTGGCGCTGCACGGCCCGGACGGGCGGCTTATGGGCGCGCTGTCGCTTGCGGCCATCGAAAGCCGGATGCGCGCCCCCCGCCGCGACGAGTTGCTGCACGCGCTGCGATCCGAGGCAGGCAAAATCGAGAACCGACTGGCGCAGGGCAGCCCCCGACAGCCATGACAGCAAGGAACAGATAACATGACACGCGCACAGATTATTGGCTGGGGTCATACGCCTTTTGGCAAATCGGACCACCCCGACACGGAAACCCTGATGGCCGCAGCCATCGCCCCCGCGCTGGAACATGCAGGCATTGATGCGGGTGATGTGGACGGCATTTTTGCAGGCGTTTTCAATAACGGCTTTGCCAAGCAGGATTTTCAGGGCGCACTTGTGGCCATGGGCGACGCGCGCTTTGCCCATACGCCCGCAACACGGTTCGAAAATGCCTGTGCAACAGGGTCGGCGGCGCTGCATGGTGCCATGGATTTCATTGAATCAGGGCGCGGTCGCATTGCGCTTGTGGTCGGCGCGGAGAAGATGACCGCCACGCCCACATCTGAAGTGGGCGACATTTTGCTGGGGGCCAGTTACCGCGCGGAAGAAGCCGATATTGACGGTGGGTTTGCGGGGCTGTTCGGCACCATCGCCAATGCGTATTTCCAGCGCTACGGCGACCGCTCCGAAGAACTGGCGATGATTGCGGCCAAGAACCACGCCAATGGCATGGCCAACCCCTACGCCCATATGCGCAAGGATTTTGGCGTGGATTTCTGCAACACCGTGTCGGACCGAAACCCGCGTGTGGCCGGTCCCCTGCGCCGCACAGATTGCTCGCTTATCTCGGACGGGGCGGCGGTGCTGGTGCTGGCCAGCGCAGAAGTTGCGGCCACGATGCCCCGCGCAATCGGGTTTCGCGCACGCGAACAGGCAAATGACATCATGGCGCTTTCGCGCCGTGATGTGCTGGAATTTCGCGGCGCCCGCATGGCATGGATCCGCGCGCTGGCGGCGGCGGGCATTGCGTTGGAGGATCTGGACCTTGTCGAAAGCCATGATTGTTTCACCATCGCCGAAATGCTGGAATATGAAGCCATGGGTTTGGCAGAACACGGGCAGGGCCACCGTGTCATCCGCGACGGGATCACGCGCAAGGACGGGCGGCTGCCTGTCAACCCGTCCGGCGGACTGAAATCCAAGGGCCACCCGATTGGCGCAACCGGCGTGTCCATGCATGTCATGGCCGCGATGCAACTGATGAATGATGCGGGCGACATGCAGATCAGGGGCGCAAACCTTGCGGGCGTGTTCAACATGGGCGGTGCAGCAGTGGCAAATTATGTGTCCATCATGGAGCGCGTGAAATGAAGGATGATCTTTCGCTGGGCATTGTTCCTTATTCCACGCGGGTGATGAACCTGTCGCATTTCCTGACCGAAAGCGCGCGCAGGCAGGGCGCTAGCGTGGGTTTCGTGTGGGGGGCGCGCACATGGTCCTGGGCTGAAATGGACGCCCGCGCAGGTGCCTTTGCCCATGCGCTGGCCCATGATTACGGCGTGACCAGGGGCGACCGTATTCTGGTGCAATCGGCCAACTGCAACCAGATGCTGGAAGCAATGTTTGCCTGCTGGCGTATTGGCGCGGTCTGGGTGCCCGCCAATTACCGCCTGTCGCCGGATGATCTGGCAGGCCTTGCGCAGTCATCGGGCGCGCGCGGGCTGATTTGCGGCGCGCAATTTGCGGACCATGCGCACGCCTGCGCCGGTCTGGTGGATTTCACCATCGCCATCGGTCCCGCCGGTTTCGCGCAGGATTATGACGCGCTGGTTGCGCGCCATATGGGCGAGATTTCCACCCCGATTGCCGTGCAACGCGATGATCCGGCGTGGTTTTTCTTCACCTCTGGCACAACGGGAAAACCCAAGGCGGCGGTGCTGACACATGGGCAGCTGGCCTTTGTGGTCACAAACCATTTGTGCGACCTGATGCCAGATACCGGCCCTGATGACGCATCGCTTGTGGTGGCGCCCCTGTCGCACGGTGCGGGCATTCACCAGCTTGCGCAGGTCGCGCATGGCGTCAAAACGATCCTGCCCGCAGGTGACAGCTTTAACCCCGAAGAAATCTGGTCCTTGGTGGCACAATGGCGCGTGACCAACATGTTCACTGTGCCCACTATCGTCAAACTGCTGGTCGAACATGACGCCGTGGACCAGCATGACCATTCCAGCCTGCGCCATGTGATCTATGCGGGCGCGCCGATGTACCGCGCCGATCAGCTGCGTGCGTTGCAAAAACTGGGGCCGGTTCTGGTGCAATATTTCGGACTGGGCGAGGTGACGGGAAACATCACCGTGCTGCCGCCCTGCCACCATCACCTGAATGATGATGCCATGCGCATCGGCACTTGCGGGTTTGCCCGCACGGGCATGCAGGTGCAGATACAGGATGCGCAGGGCGCGGAAGTGCCCTTCGGGCAAACGGGCGAGATTGCAGTGATAGGCCCCGCCGTGTTCGCAGGCTATTTCAACAACCCTGACGCCAATGAAAAGAGCTTTCGCAATGGCTGGTTCCTGACGGGTGATCTGGGCCATATGGATGCACAGGGCTTTGTCTATCTGACGGGGCGCGCGTCTGATATGTATATTTCCGGCGGGTCCAACATCTACCCGCGCGAGATCGAGGAAAAACTGCTGCTGCACCCCGACCTGTCGGAAGTGGCGGTTCTAGGCATCCCCGATCCTGTCTGGGGCGAAGTGGGCATGGCCGTCTGCGTGCCGCGAACAGGTGCGGCCCCGTCACCTGAATCCCTGCTGGAATGGCTGGGCCCGAAATTGCCGCGCTACAAGATGCCGCGCCATATGGTGTTCTGGGATGCGCTGCCCAAATCCGGCTATGGCAAGATCACCAAGAAAATGATCCATGAGGAATTGCTGACGCGCGGGGAATTGCCCGCACCGCCCACATGACGCCGCCCCCTGCCCTGCGCCACATCACCCATCCGGGCCAGCCCGCGCAGGCGCGCGATGCGGCGGTGCCCTGCCATGCGCGGCCTGTCACGCTGACATTGCGCGCGGGCGCGACTGTGACGCAGGCCATCACCGACGCGCTGGCGCAGGCAGGAATACAGGCGGCTTATCTGCGGCTGGACGGGGCCATGCTGTCTGCGCTGCGCTTCGTTATACCCGCCCCCGCGCCGGGGGACGGGCATGCGGCATGGTATAGCCGGACATATGCCCCCGCGCAGCCCGTGCGCCTGTTGCATGCAGGCGTGCATGCGGGCTGGCGCGAAGGCGCGCGGTTTCTACATTGCCACGGCCTGTGGGACGGGGCCGCGCCTGCCATGGGCCATGTCCTGTGTCCCGATTCCATTCTTGCAGCACCATATCAGGCAACGGGCTGGGCTATTGAGGGCGCAGGGCTGCATGTGGAACATGACCCCGAGACTGAATTTTCCCTGTTCCAGCCGCATTCCGCGCCACATGATGCAGCCCCAAATGCCGTATTGGCCACCCTGCGCCCCAATCGCGATATCGGGCAGGCGCTGCAACGAATTGCAGCCCGCCATGGCATGCAGAATGGCCGCATTCACGGGATTGGAAGTCTGGTTGGCACTTGTTTTCAGGGTGGGGGGTATATTGACAGCTACGCGACCGAAATCCTGATCCGTGATGGCAGGTTGCAGGCGGGCAAGATCGCGCTGGATGTGGCCTCGGTCGGGTTTGACGGGCGCGCACTTGCAGGATGGCTAAAGCCCGATGCGAATGCGGTCTGTGTCACCGCAGAGGTTTTGTTGATCGCGACCACCTGAAGCGGATACTGAAGGCAATGGACAAAGCCCGCGCCAGCGGTGGGCCGGGGTCTGCCGATCCGACATTAGTGAAGTTCACTTTATGCAAGCTGCATATTCCTGACTTCAAAGGCTTGAATCACCATCAGCCAAATCGGCAGGCCGCGGGACGGCCCACCGATGGTGCGGCGGCCTGCGGCGTTGATTCCGCACCTTGGGGTGTCAGCTCAGGCCAATCACGCCCCGCAACCCTTAGCCCCGGTCAATTCCGAATGCTGAAGAATTCCCCATGCGACACAGCCGCGCCGCCTATGAGTACGGGATCACGCGCGGCTTCAGGCAGCACCAGCCGCAGCTTTTCGGGCGCGAACACCGACTGACCCCTCAACGTCACCGAAAGGCCCAACCCTGCACCATCGCGCGACAGTTCAAACCGCGTGACGCAATGATTGCCCGTCAGCGCATCCGCGTTATCACCGCCGTCGTCATAGCTTTGCGATACATGCACACCCTGATCGCGCGCGGGGAACACGGCCGCGACGCTGGCCGCGTCACCGGATCGCGCGCCATGGTGCGCCATTGGCAAAACCGCGCCCGCACGCACAAACAGCGGAATGCTGTCCAGCGCCACCGCAAGTTTCAGCCATTGGCCGCCCGCGTGCCATGTGCCCGCGTGGAAATCCCACCAGCCGGTTTTGTTGCGCGGCAAATATACACGACGCTGCTGCGCGCCCTGTTCAACCACACTGGCCACAAGCAGATCACGCCCCAGCATGAAATCATCGGTATCGGCCAGACATTCGGCATCATCTTCATGATCAAGGAATGTGGGGCGCAGCATCGGTTCGCCCCTGGTCACGGCCTGCCACAGGCAGGTATAAAGATAGGGCAGCAACCGGTAGCGCAGCGCAAACGCATCGCGGATCAGCGGCAACACGTCAGGGTGCGTCCAGGGTTCGGTTACCGACCCGTCATCATTCCAGCTGTGAATTACGAAACGCGGGTGGAAAATGCCGTTCTGAACCCAGCGCAGCAGCAATTCGCCATCAGGCTGCGGACCGGCAAAACCGCCCACATCATGCCCGATATTTGAAATGCCCGACATGGCCAGCCCCAGCCCCATGCGGATATTCCAGCGCAGGCTGTGCCAGTTGGTGCGGTTGTCGCCGGTCCATGTCTGGGCATGGCGTTGCAGGCCCGCACACCCCGCGCGCGTAATCAGATAGGGGCGTTTGTCGGGCGCGTGGGCCTTTTGCGCGGCCTCGGACGCTTGGGTCATCAACAACGCATGCAAGGGCCGTATCATCCCCATATCGATGGGCGCGCCAAATCCGTGGCATTGCGCGTGGTCGTCCCAGACCTCGAATTCGTTATTGTCGTTCCATGTGCAGTCCAAGCCGTGGTCCAGCAATGCGGTTGTCACATTCCCCTGCCACCAGTCCAGCGTATCAGGGTTGGTGAAATCCAGATGTGACCCTTTTGCGTCCCAGAACATGGATATTTCGGGCGCATCCGTGTCGCTGTCGCGAATGAACAGGCCCTGCTCTGCCGCCTCATCATAGCGGGGGTGATCTTGCAGAAGGCAAGGTTTGATATTGGCCACAATGTGAATGCCCGCATCGGCATAAGCGCGCGCAAACCCTGCGATGTCGGGGAATTTGTCGGTGTTCCAGTTGAACACATAGCGTTTCCCGTCAATCGACGTGTATCCCGATGACAGGTGAAAACTGTCGCATGGTATGTCATGGGTGTGCAATGCATCCAGAAAGCCCAGCATCTGCGCCTGTGCATCGGGCGCATCGGTATAGGCCATGGTCGACCCCGAATACCCCAGCGACCAGCGCGGCGGGAACGCCATGCCGCCTGTCAGATGTTGCTGCGCCTTGACCAGCGCCAGCATGTCGGGCGCCCATGTGAAGTAATAGTCAAGATCGCCATCTTCGGCGCGGAAGCTGCGGTAAGGGGCGTGATAATTGTCCAGTTCATTCCCAAGATCCAGCCAGCAGCCCGCAAGCGTGTCATAAAACAGGCTGAAACTGCCCGCATCCGGCGTGCGCGTCAGGGTAAATGGGATGTGTTTGTATAGGGGATCTGTTGCCTCTGCGTTATAGCCCATGGCATCCAGATTGCGCATCTCGAAGCGGCGGCCAGTGCGGTCCAGCGGTCCCGTCTTTTCGCCCAGCCCGAACACATGTTCGTGGTGGTCGCGGGCCATAAAATGGGCGTTGCGGTGGTCGCGCCGCCCCAGCATATAAGCCCCTGTCGGGCGGTCCTGCGCCACATCGCGCCATTGCCCGCAAATCATGGCCTGCCAACAAATATGCAAGGGCGTGCGGATGATGGCGCGCACATGGTCGGTGGCAATGGTCATTGTGCCATCTTCTTGCACCACATCGACCGGCGGGCAGGTAAAGCCGTCGCGCGCATCACGCGCGCGCCCTTCGCGCGGCAGCGGGCCTTGGGGCGCCACGGTCCAGCTGCGCGCAAGCCGCCACTGCCCGTCCTTGCGCAGACGGACACGAAACTGCGCATTCTCCAATGCCTCAATGCTCAGGATGTGTTGGCCTTCGACCTGCAAGGTCACGGAACAGTCATCGCGCGACAAAAGGCACCAGTTTTCCAGTGTTTTCATTTAGTTAGTATCCCAGCAATAGGCGTGGCAAGAACAGGCTGATTTCCGGCACAAACGTGACCAGCAGCACAATCGCAATCAACACCGCGTAGAATGGCATCATCGGGCGCAGCACTTTGGCGATGGACACGCCACTGATGGAACAGCCCACAAACAACGCGGACCCCACAGGCGGCGTGCAGATGCCAACGCACAGGTTGATGGTCATGATGATCCCGAAATGCACCGGATCAATGCCCAGATCATTCATGATCGGCATGAAGATGGGCGTGAAAATCAACAGCGCTGGCGTCATGTCCATAAATGTGCCGATCACCAGCAGGACAACAACGACCACCAGCAAAATCATATAGGGGTTGTCCGTCAGCCCCAGCATGAAGCTGGATATGGCACCGGGAATGCCCCCGAAGGCCATGACCCGCGACATGGCAATCGAACAGCCGATCATCAGCAGCACAATCGACGTGGTGATCGCGGAATCGATCAGAATGCGCGGCAAGTCGCGCAGACGGATTTCGCGATACCACACCAGCGCCAGCAGCAACGCATAGGCCACCGCAATGGCCGACGCCTCGGTCGCGGTGAAAATGCCGCCCACAATGCCGCCCATGATGATGACAATCAGCCCCAAGGGCAAAATAGCATCGCGCGCCGCAACCAGCGCTTCGGTCATGGTGGGTTTGGGGGACACCGGATAGCCGCGCTTCTTGGAAATGATACCGGCCACCACCATAAGCGACAGCCCCATCAGAATGCCGGGCAGGTAGCCCGCCAGAAACAGCGCGGCAATTGATGTGCCGCCGGTAATCAGCGAATAGACAATCAACGTTGTGCTGGGCGGGATCAGCAACCCTGTCGGGCAGGACGCCACATTTGCCGCAGTGGTAAAGGCGGGGTCATACCCTTCGCGTTTTTGCACAGGCGCCATAACGCCCCCCACCGCCGCCGCCGACGCCACTGCCGAGCCGGAGATCGAGCCGAACAGCATGTTTGCGATGATGTTCACATGCACCAGCGCGCCCGGCAACCGCCCACCCAGCACCTTGGCCAATTCGATCAGCCGCCGCGCAATACCGCCGCGATTCATGATATTGCCCGCAAGGATGAACAGCGGAATGGCCAGCAACGTGAAACTGTCCAGCCCTGATGCCATTTGCTGCGCGACAATGAACATGGACTGGTCGAACCCCATGAACAACAAAAATGTCAGCGCCGCCGCGATACCGATGGCAAAGGCAATCGGCACGCCAATCAGCATCATCAGCCCGAAAGAGCCGAACAGAACAAAAATAGCGGTGGTCATGGCTGCACCTCGATCTGGGATTCGGTTCGGCCGACCAGCACATCATCAGGGTCACGCCACAGGCGGAGCAGGAAATGCCCGCAATAAAAGACAATCACGCCGCCGGAAAAGGGAATGGCACCGTAAACATAGCCCATGGGAAACCGCAGCGTCGGCGTGATCTGGCCCGATGCAAGCGTGCGCGCCGTCAGCATCCAGCCGCCCTTGATCATGACAAAAATCGCAAACCCCGCGACAAGCGCCAGAATCAGCACATTCATCAGCGCGCGGATGCGGCTTGGCAACAGCATGGGCACAATATCAATGGCCAGATGTTTCGCGCGCCCGAAGGTATATGCCCCGCCAATCAGCGCCAGCCACATGAACAACAGCCGCGCAAATTCGCCGGTGACAGTGCTGGGGGCCTGCAATACATAACGGGAAAAGACCTGCCAGACGATGCTGGCCACAATGATCGCAAAGATCACGACAATGATGACTTCCAGCACAGTATCGACAATGCGTTTCATTTCCGTCCCTCCCTGTGGCGAAACTTCCGCGCGATGGCACACGCGCCTGCTGCCCGGACCATACCACCAATGTGAAACCTTGTGACAAGATCCTGCAAATTGGTCAACCAATTTATGAAATGGGTTGACTAATGCAGGTTTTGGTCGTCATCTTGGGTGCCAGAGGGCGCGTGAATGCATGCGTCCCCTTGACCGACCACCACCAAACCTAACCATCGGGAGGAAACCACCATGGCCCAATTTACACGCACCATTGCCCTTGCCACGACGGCCAGTCTGGCCCTTGGCGCGGCTGCAAATGCACAGACATTGCTGCGGCTGAACCACAACAACCCCGCCGACCACCCCACGCATATCAGCATGGAATTCATGGGCGAGCGGTTTGCCGAACTGACCGACAATGCCTACAGCATTCAGGTTTTCCCGAATGCCCAACTGGGCACGCAGCGCGAATCAATGGAACTGGTGCAGAACTGCGCGCTGGAAATGGCGCGGTCCAACGCCGCCGAACTGGAAGCGTTTGAACCGCTTTACAGCGCGATCAACCTGCCCTTCATCTTTGAAAGCGAAGATCACTTCTTTGAAGTAATCGATGGCGAAGTGGGCCAGACAATCCTGAACGCATCTGCGGATAAGGGCTTTTTGGGTGTGTCTTTCCTGACCGAAGGCGCGCGGTCCTTCTATGGCGATCGTCCCATCAACAGCCCTGCTGATCTGGCAGGCGTGAATGTGCGCGTGCAACCCAGCCCGTCGGCCATTCGTATGGTTGAACTTCTGGGCGGCAACCCCACACCCATCGACTGGGGCGAGCTGTATAGCGCGCTGCAACAGGGCGTTGTGAACATGGCCGAAAATAACCCGACCGCGCTGACAACCGCGCGTCACGGCGAAGTTGCGGACTATTTCTCGCTGAATGAACACACGATCATTCCATCGGTTGTGGTGATTTCAAGCTGCGCATGGAACGACATGTCCGAAGAGCACCAGCAAGCGCTGCGCACCGCGGCACTGGAATCGCAAGCCTTCCACCGCGAAAGCTGGGATGCGATTGCGCAGGCGTCGCTTGACACCGCGCAGGCGGAAATGGGTGTGACAATCAACACCGTGGAAAAAGGCCCCTTCGTTGAGGCCGTGTTGCCCATGCATGAAGAAGTTGCAGCGCAATCGCCCGAACTGGCTGCGCTGATCGACAGCATCAAGGCACTGGCCGACTAAGGGTCACAAAAACAAGGTTTCGGGGGGATAACCGGCATGCTGGAACGCTCAACCATAGGAGAGAACGCGCTTCAGGCCTTGCATGATGAAGATTATGCAGCGCCCTATGACACGCGCACGCTGACCCACAAGGGGCTTCTTTTCACGGGTGGCCGGACCGCGCAAGTGCTGGATGGGGACTGGAATTTCTGCGTGGACCTGCTGGATACAGGTCTTCGCCAGAAATGGTTTTCCATGCTGCCTGCCGCCCCCGAAACCCGCACCGAGCCGTGGGATTACGATCCCTATATGGGTGAAACGGTTCGCGTGCCCGCCAACTGGCAAATGCTGAAGGAAAAATGGTATTTCTATGAAGGCAGCGCTTGGTATACCCGCCCGCTGGACCACAGCGCCCGCGCGGGGCGGCGACAGATCCTGCGCATCGGGGCTGCACAATATGATTGCAAGGTTTTTCTGAACGGCAAGTTTCTGGGCAACCATCTGGGCGGGTCCACCCCGTTTTGTGTGGAACTGACGCATGATTTGCAGGACGGGCGCAACTGGCTGATGCTGTGCGTCAACAACACCCGCACGCTGGACCGCGTGCCCATGCGCAACACCGACTGGTTCAACTATGGCGGCATATACCGCGAAACGCAGCTTTTTGACCTGCCCGCCGCGTTTATCAGTGACATGGGCCTGCGCCTTGGCGCGGATGGCGCGTCAATCGCGGTTGATCTGGAAATTGACGGCGGGGATAATGGCGATGTGCAACTAAGCATCCCCGAACTGGGGTTGGATCAGTCGATTCCTGTCACAAATGGGCGGGCCAGCGCGGTCATTCCCGCGCGGCCCGAATTATGGTCGCCGGACAATCCCAAACTGTATGATGTTCACGCCCGTTTCGGCGATGACATGGTCACTGACCGCGTGGGCTTTCGCACCATCACACGGCAAGGCACCGAGATTTTGCTGAATGGCAAACCCGTCTGGCTGCGCGGCATTTCTGTTCATGAAGATGACCTGACCCTTGGCAAGGTCACGACCGAGGATGATCTGCGCGCGCGGTTCCAGCACGCCAAGGAACTGGGCTGCAATTTCCTGCGGCTGGCCCATTACCCCCACCATGAACGTGCAGCCCAACTGGCCGATGAATTGGGGTTCATGCTATGGCAGGAAATTCCGGTGTATTGGGCCGTCGCCTTTGACAACCCCGACACCTATGCTGATGCGGAAAACCAGCTGCTGGAACTGATCCGGCGCGACCGCAACCGCGCCAGTGTCATCATATGGTCCATCGGCAACGAAAACCCCGACACGGATGCGCGGCTGTCGTTCATGCGCGCGCTGGCCGATGCCGCGCGCCGCGCTGATGACACCCGCCTGATTGCGGCAGCTTGTCTGATAAACCACACACGCAACCGCATAGAGGACCGGCTGGCGGAACATCTGGACGTGATCGGTATCAATGAATATTACGGTTGGTATGACGAAAATATTACAGACCTGATCGAAATTGGCCGGAATTCGGCACCAGACCGGCCTGTCGTCATCTCGGAAACAGGCGCAGACGGCGCAATCGGCAAAGGGGCGCCTGAAACGGGGCTGTTCAGTGAAGCTTATATGACACAGGTTTACCGCCAACAAATCGAGATTCTGCGCGATCTGGACTATGTCAAAGGCATGTCACCCTGGATTTTGTATGATTTTCGCGTTGAACGGCGCCAGAATATTTTTCAGAACGGGTTCAACAAGAAGGGCCTGATTGCTGCTGACAAGCGCACAAAAAAATCCGCCTTCGGGGTGTTGGCGCAATTCTACCATGCCCGTGCCAGGGGGGAGATCTGATGGCGCGTGCAGCAAGACGCTATCAGGAAGTTGCCGAAGGTTTGCGCAAGCTGATCTTGCAGGGCGGCTACAGCCCCGGCGACCGCATCCTGACCGAACGCCAGATTGCCGAGCATTTGCGCGTTGGCCGTTCGGCGGCCCGCGAAGCCATCCTGCTGATGGAAATCGAAGGCGTGCTGGAAGTGCGCAAGGGATCCGGCATTTACCTGAAGGATGTGGGCACCACCGCCGCGCCCAAGGGGGACGCCAACGATATTGGCCCGTTTGAGTTGATTCAGGCGCGCCAGTTGTTGGAAAGCGCTGTGGCGGGGTTGGCTGCATCGACGGTGACCAAGGCCGATATCATGCGCATGCGCGACGCGCTGGAGTTGGAACGCAGCAGCATTGCCACCGGCGCACAGGATTATTCGGGCGATGAGTTGTTTCACCGCCTGATCGCCGAGGCGACCCAGAACAGCGTTCTGGTCGATACTGTGAATGAATTGTGGGAAAAGCGCGAAGGCAGCCGTATGTGGGCACGCCTGCATGAACGCATATTTGTTACCGATTACCGGCTGCGCTGGCTGGATGACCACAGCGCCATTCTGGCCGCCCTGCAACGCCGTGACCCCGAAGCCGCACGCCGCGCCATGTGGCAGCATCTGGAAAATGTGCGCGTGACCTTGCTTGAATTGTCAGATGACGAAGACCCCGGTTTTGACGGCTATCTGTTTGATTCAAGAGAAGTTTCCAAAGTGTTTCGCTGACTGGTTTTGACCCAGAGGATACCTGAATATGGACTATACTTGGCGTTGGTTTGGCCCTGATGACCCTGTTTCGCTTGCCGATGTGCGGCAGGCGGGGGCAACAGGCATTGTAACCGCCCTTCATCAGATACCAAATGGCGCATTATGGCCACGCGATCAGATCATGGAGCGCCGCGCCATGATCGAAGCGGCGGGCTTGCGCTGGCAGGTGGTCGAAAGCATACCTGTGCCCGAAGCCATCAAGCTGGGCCAGGATGGCTGGCAGGAGCTGGCGGATACCTGGGCCGAGTCTGCGCTGAATCTGGCGAAATGCGGGATCACGACGATCTGTTATAATTTCATGCCGGTTCTGGACTGGACGCGCACGCACCTGCGCCATGTCATGGATGACGGGGCCGAATGCCTGCGCTTTGACCGTGTTGAACTTGCATTGTTCGATCTGTTCATCCTGAAACGGATCGGTGCCGAGGGTGACTACAACGAAGATACCCGCGCTGAGGCCGCGCGCCGTTTCGCCACCATGGATGATGCCGCACGCACAGCGCTTGTCGATACCATCATCGCCGGGCTGCCAGGGTCTGAAGAAAGCTACACGCTGGACGGGTTCCGCGCCCAGATCGGCCAGTATCAGAGCATCAGCGCCGCACAGCTGCGCCAGCATCTGCACCAGTTTCTGGACCGTGTCATTCCCCAACTGGCAGGGTCCGGAGTCCGGCTGGCCATTCACCCCGATGACCCGCCGCGCGCGTTGTTCGGCCTGCCGCGTGTTGTCTCCACCGCCGATGATCTGGATGCGATCGCACAGATGCACAGCGATCCGGCCAACGGGTTCACATTTTGTGCAGGATCGCTGGGGGTTCGGGCCGATAATGACCTGCCTGCCATTTTGCGCAAACATGGCGCGCGCGTGTATTTCCTGCATCTGCGCAACACGCTGCGCGACCCCGTTTCCCCCATAAGTGACGGGGCCACGGGCGAAAGCTTTCAGGAAGCGGCCCATCTGGCTGGCAATACAGACATGACCGCATTGGTGGCCGAGGTTTTGCGGATCGAGGACGCGCGCGGCCAGCCCCTGCCCTTCCGCCCCGACCATGGCCATGCGTTGCAAAGCGACCTGCGCAGCGACTACCGCCCCGGCTATTCCGCGGTTGGGCGGTTGCGCGGGATGGCAGAAATCCGCGGTCTGGAACACGCCCTGCGGTGGTCAGGCCGAAGCTGAAACAATTGCTGCACCGCCTGCGCCATGGCGCGGGCGGGTTACGGTTCGGGAATTGCCGAAACCAGATCCTCAATGACATGCGACACAAGCTGCTGACGGCTGCTTAATTCGGATTTCCGAAAGATCGACGACAATTGCGATTTGACGGTCGATTCTGTCGTGCCCCGCAGGCGCGCAATTTCGGCGTTCGAGAAGCCCTTGATCACCAGAATGGCGACATGGCGTTCGGTCGGTGTCAGTTTCCACACTTCAAACTGGCGGTCGACATAATCATAAAACTGGCCCGCCGCTGCCTGCAACTGGTCGTTGATGCGTGTGGCCCGCCGTGATCCGATGCTAAGCAATATGACGCTGCTGATAACCCCGAACAAAAGCCCGAAACTGGACAGGATTTCCAGCAATTCCTGAACTTCCCAAGGCACCCAAAGGAATTCGATCAGGAACAATTCTGACAGGATCTTGATAATAAAGAACCCGGCACTTGCAATTTGCACGAGCAGCACAAGAATAATTATAACAACGACCTGCCAGCGGAAGCCATACATTACATACTGTCCCACAAGTGACGAATGACGCTGTGCTCAGGGATTCGGAACAATCCTGATACCTCCAGAGTGATTTTCCAAAAGCTCTTCAATGGGAACGACAGGAATAACCTGTGGTGCAACCCCGTTTCGCGCGTAGGTTTCGACCACTGCATCGCGCAAAATGCGCCCATTCGCGCGGCTGACCACAACTTCGCGCTTGTGAACGTTGTTTTCTGCCCAAATCCTTAGCCTGTTCAACCACGTATTGGAGACTTCGACAATCGTATAGCCACGTTGCTCCAGGGTCCGAAGAACTGCTGTGTAATGATTGCTTCCATCGCGACCAACAATGCGTTCGACATCCATGATACTTAGCCCACGCTGGGTTTCCCCGGCTGCTGTGGTTGCGCCAGCCAGAAATATCAACATCATCAGTGTGGAAAGATGCTTCACTCAAGCCACTCCAGCGCAGGTAGGCAAGTCCGACTGACCATATTCGACGCAGTCAAGGGACGCAAGCTCACGCTGCACGAAACCGCATAGTGCTATTGCCAACCGCGCTTTCGATAGCCAGTGCGACCGACACGCAATCGCATGGCAACCGCACGGATGCATCTGCGATAACCCCGCGGGCCATTGAAAAATCATGCCTTGCAAATGACCCGCTACCGATCACAACCGGCGTGTCAGGGAACTGCCGCCGGAAAGCGATAAGCGCCTCGACCGCGTCTGATGTGGTTCCAAGTGTGTCGATATCCAGCACCAACAGCGCCTTTTCATACTCGAACCCTGCAATCGCACGCTCCGCATTTGCGAAGTTACCGACAGATACGATAGACATCGCGGGCGCCGCAATCCTGGAGACAAGCGAAAACAACGGGCGCGTCTTGCCTTCGACCACATAGATGCGGCGATCCTCGATCAGATGCGGCGCGACATAATCAAAGCTGACGGCAAACCCATGGGACCGGGCCCTGACCACGGTGCGCGGCTGGGGCGTGGGCGCCTTCACATACCCCAGACGTGCCAGCAGGCGGGACATCATCCCGGGGGCGGCTGTGCCGTTGCGGTATGCGCGGGGGCTGTAGGTGTCATGGAACAGGGTCATGCGTCACTCCGTATTATTGATGCGCTGGCGTCAGTCTTTGGAAAAAGCAAGAAACACCGTAAGCGCACCGGCAAGGTAGAACCCGCTGCCGCCGAATGCATAAGCAAGCAGGACCAGACCAAGGGAATGCCCCAACGCTAAGGCAGTTGCGGCGCTAAGGAATGCACCTGTAAGTGCAAACAGGATCAGCACCAGAAAAACACGCCCGCGCAACGGTTGTTCGCGATGTTCAGGCTGTGTCTTATGCTCGGACAGTGTGATCATGGTTGCACCCCACTTGGTTTTGACTGGCAGGCCATCGAACGGAAAACGCGGAAGACCTGATGTCCATACTGCTGGTGCACTGCCGCAAAGGAATACCCCGTTGGTATGATTGGGGTCTCGTAGCACTATAGTCAGGGGGGCATGGCGGATCTGTCCTGCACCAGCGGCAGGGCCCGCACACATGACGCAGCAACAAAACAATTCGGGGGCGGGAGCGTGGCACCCGAATGCCAGTATCACAGCGCCACGCCGCATAAGCGTGACGCATAGTCGCGTTCATTCGCATGTGCAAAAGCAGAAACTCTGTTCCTGCTTCTTCGCAGTATTCCCTAACGGGAAAGCGCCGCCTGAAGGCTGGCTTGCGTGGTGTTGATGACAATGCCCTGCGATGTGGCGCGCCCGCCCGCAGTTGTGTATTCAACACAGCCACCGCCCGCAGCCGCGCCCGGATCGACCGAAACGCGCACGCGTGTCAGGTCAGTGCCGGTCACATATGCCCCCACAATAACGCCAAGATAGGTGTTATTGGCATCCAGAACCGCAATGCCGTTCAACACGTCATAATTGCCCGCGCCAGAACATCTGCTGGCAGGTCTGCGCCGCTGTGTGACAGGGATTACATTGATATCCAGAAAGGGCTGCCCCGGAATTGCGCCTGTTGGCGTGCCACCCGACGGCTGCCCCGGTGCCGGTGCACCCGGAGTGCCGGGGGCTGTGCTGTCCGTTGTCACACCCACCGATGCGAGGTTCCCTGAACCGCCAACATTGACATCCGCGTCAATGCTGCCGACGCTTGCATCGGCATCTACCAACCCGTCAGCACCGCCAACATCAGCGTTTGCAGATATACCTGACCCAACCTCCGCTTCGACACCGACAAGGCTGTCTCCTCCAACGCTGACACCCGCCGAAATACCACCGACGCTGACCCCCAGACCCAGTTGCGCCTGCGCCCCTATCGGACACATAGCCGCCGTAAAAATAGCGGCTAATGCCGTGTTGCTGCACCATGTTCCACGGTGCGTTATGTGTGTTCTCTGACGCTTGATGACGTGCATGTTTCTGATCCTTGCTCGCTTAATGTGTCTGTGTGCTTGCTGCACCGGCGCTGGCGGGCCGTGGAAAAACACCAGAGTTACTCCTTGAACGGCAATGGCGCTGCTGCGACCATTTACATCAGACATACGCTGGCATTTGCAGCCCCGCGCCACTGATCATCACTCGAACGACATAAAGACAGGCTATACTTGTCTTTCCGCACTAATGGACTAAGCCCGCCCAAGCATATGTTCGTCAATAGTATTTTCTGAATGTATATTTATAGCGGTGTCATGAACGTTCGCATATTCTGACTTGCTTTCGTATGTTCATCATCGCACGGCCCATGGTAATCACCAGAGACAGGCGCCACATGTTCCAGTTCATCTGTGCGTGAACTTCGGGCCTATAGCCGCTTATCCGCACTCTTGGTGTATTGAGTATCTGCCAGTTGCGCAAAATCATACAAACATGCGGCGGGCATCCGCCTTGTCTGCATCGGTGCCGGAATTCCACTATGCCCGAGCCGGTGAAGGACAACTCAGCCAAATTCCAGCCCGATCATACACCAAAGGTCGAGCATTGCGCTGATTCCCGCCATCTACACCTTTTGCCACAACTTCACCCAACTTTCATACATTCATGGGTGGGTTGCAGCGCATACATGACTGTCAACTACGTCGGGCACGCGCTGTTTATGAGCAGGGCCTGTCGTCTGTTGGTATGATACGCATACACCTTCAGTGCTAAGTATGTTTAATATCAACATGTTGCAGTGGAACCGCCCTTTGCTGAAATAACCAAACTGTGTATCCCTGTTATCAGGGGTGATCGCCGGAAGGCGCTAAGGAGCGTTCGGTTCAGGTGGCGTAACTGCGTTATCACGACACTCCTGTGTCAGCTTTCTGGCTAGTCAAAAATTCAGATTTAGGACGGATCGGGAGATCGAACATGCTAAGTAAATTCTCAATAGTTAGGGGCAAAATGTCCAGCCCCCCGCGCCGGTATTGGATTGGTGTGGCAGCCCTGCTTGGCGCAACAGCGCTGATCCAGCCGGCACATGCGCAACTTGGTGGCTTGCTTGGTGGCGTTACCAGCACCGTTGATAGCGTTGTCGACACTGTCGGTGACGTGACCAGCGGGCTGACCGGCGGCACAGTGACCGCTACGGGCACAGGTGAATCGACCGGGAACACTGTCGGCGTGTCAATCGGAATAGGTGGGACGAATGTAGATGCCACTGTCGCAGGGGATGATGGTCTTGCCACCGTCGGCGTCGGCACCAGCGGCACATCCGGCACCAGTGGCACGTCGGGCACCAGCGGCACGTCGGGCACCAGTGGGACGTCCGGTACCAGCGGCACGTCCGGTACCAGTGGCACGTCGGGGACCAGCGGCACGTCGGGCACTAGCGGCACGTCCGGTACCAGCGGCACGTCCGGTACCAGCGGCACATCGGGCACAAGCGGAACATCGGGCACAAGCGGAACATCATCAGGTTTTCCGAATGTGAATACCATTCCCAATGCCCCCAGAACCGCAGCCGGAAGCCGTTGCCCTTCTGCGGGGAATTATGATGTGCTAAACGGTGTTTCGGTGTTTGACCGTGACAATAGCTTGATCGGCACAATTGTTGGCGCCTATACCAATGGTTCTGACCTGATGCGCGTGCGCGTTGCTGTCGATCCGCAGGTTGTCGCAGGCGGCGGATGTGTGGAATACCCGACATCCGGCGGGCGGGCATCCTCGCAGGGGATCGTCGTGAACACAACGCGCGCCGTACTTACTTCAGCGTTGATGCGCTGAGCATGCAAAGATATCGGTCCGGTTGAAAACACCGGACCGACATTCATCATGCCACCCAGCGCACACAGACATTTCGGGGACTCCCCGCCTGCCTTGACGGGTGTGATCGGTGTGCTGGCGCTGATAGGTATGGTGCTGGCATGGCCGGTCAGTCTGAAATCCGGCACTATGCCGACTTTCTTGCTTTTCCTGACGCTTCTGTTTGTAGTGATGCTTGCCGCAGATTTTGGCGCTGGCGTCGCCCGTCAGATAGACTTTCGCCCCCGAAGGACGCAGCGAATAGGGCGCACCGATTTGCAGCGTCTGGGCTATAAGGTTATCGGGTTATGCGCTGTTGTTGCCTTTTTGATTGGCTTTTATTCGATAGCCCCTATTTATAATGATATATGGTATCAAAGATTCCTTCAGCCAGCCTTCAGCTATCTGCCAGCAATTATTTTTGCCAGTCTGATCTACATCGTCGCAACTGATACCCTGCTTCAGGATCCTTATGATGGATTGTCTGATCTGGGACTGGCAATCTTGCGCGCAGAATATCCAGAAGACCGCCACCGGTTAAATAACTTTCTGGCGGCCATTCTGGTTAAGGCGTTTTTTCTACCGCTCATGTTCGGATTTGGTTACGATGACTGGATATACTTCCAGACCGTCGTTCCAGTATTCGATGACTTCCGCAGCCTTTTCGAATTCCTCTACAGGTTTCTGTTTTTCATTGATGTTGTTTTTGCCATTGTCGGATATGCCACAGCATCCAGACTATTGGGCAGCCAGGTCCGGCTGACAGAACACACATTCCGGGGCTGGGTGATGTGCGTTGTCTGCTATGCCCCGTTTTGGCAGGTGATTGGCCGGAATTACCTGCATTATGACAATGACATTGTCTGGGGCACCGTCTTTGCCCATTCCCCGATTTTATATGCAATCTGGGGGACGCTGATTTTGGTCGTTATAACTGCATATGTCAGCGCTACAGTCATGTTTGGTATACGCTTTTCCAACCTGACCTATCGCGGCACCATCTGGCGCGGGCCGTATGCGTTTGTTCGTCATCCTGCATATCTGTTCAAGATGATGTCCTATGCAATGATAAGCCTGCCGTTTCTTGGGCATTCGACTTCTGAAATAGCGATGAATATGGCAGCTTTTTCTGGTCTTGGCGCAATTTATGCCGCGCGTGCCTGGCATGAGGAAAAATGCTGCAGCAGGGCGCGGGAGTACCGCTTGTATCGGCGGTACATGCAACGTTTCGGCCTGCTGGAGCGGCTGTTCAGAAGCATTTATCGCCGAAATGGCAAACAGCGCCCCGATGTCACTCGAAGCGCTGCCTGACCAAATTCTTCGCAGTAGCGGGTCTTAGTTCAGCAGACCGCCGGTCAGCCCACCTGTCAGCCCGCCAACGGTATCAACAACCCCGCCGACAAGATCACCAGACCCGCCGCCGTTATCACCGCCGCCAAGCAAACCACCTGTCAGCCCGCCAACAGTATCAACAACCCCGCCAACCAGATCGCCAGACCCGCCGCCGTTATCACCGCCGCCAAGCAAACCACCTGTCAGCCCGCCAACAGTATCAACAACTCCACCGACAAGATCACCTGATCCGCCACCGTTGTCACCACCGCCGGTCAAACCACCTGTCAGCCCACCGACTGTTTCAACAAGGCCGCCAACCAGATCACCATCGCCGCCGCCAATGCCGTCACCCAGCAAGCCGCCAAGGTCCAGCGTTCCCAGCAGGTCATCAAGATCAATCAGATCATTGCCGCCCACTTTCACATCCGCAATCACCTGACCCGCGTCAGTCGGTGTATCCAGAACATTCGCGCTGATCAATGGATCGGCGTTTTCCGACGAAATCAACGTCGATCCAAGCAGCCCGACCTCTGCCAGCCCGTCCATAGGGATGCCCGTCTCGCCAACCAGCGGCAGACCCGCACCATTACCAAGGTCCACCGTGCCAAGTACATCATTCAGATCAAGGGCAAAAGCCGGTGAGGAAACACTTACGGCCGCAACCATAGCGAGCATCATTTTCTTACGCATAGCGCGCTCCTAATTTCAGTTTCAATTTCATCGCGACAGTCAGGGGCCGTAGCCAGATTGTGACAATGATGCGCTAAGTACTAAACAGGTTGGGCCAAGCGGCATATCACCCGACAGACCTATCCCTTTACACCTTTAGTCGGATGCGGCCCGTGCGCCGCAAAAGGGGCATGGTTTAACGGCTTTGGTGATTTCAGTCTAAGGCCCTGCCCCGGCCGCACCACGCATCCTGTGCCGTATCCGTTCTCAAATTGATGTTTTGTTGCGCGGCACTGGCCGGTGCAGGATGAAAATTTCAGCGCAGATCAAAAATTTTACCAATTGATAAACTTTTAAGTCCGTGCTTTCCTGTCATTCCAGTTGACCGCCATTCTGCCAGCCACAAGGGGCCAGCCAATGACACACAGCACCACCACTCCCGGTATCGTCGCCGGCAGGTTGAATCCCGAAGATTATGCGCAGCATTTCGACGACCTTTATCCGGATTTTGACGCGCATGAAGCCATGGTTGCCGCAGACAGGTGCTATTTCTGCCATGACGCGCCGTGCATCACTGCCTGCCCCACGGAAATCGACATTCCGCTGTTCATTCGCCAGATACAGGCGGGCCAGCCGGAAGCGGCGGCGCGCACCATCTTTGACCAGAACATCCTTGGCGGCATGTGCGCGCGGGTATGCCCGACTGAAACGCTGTGCGAAGGGGCTTGCGTGCGCGAAGCGGCCGAAGGCAAGCCTGTCGAGATCGGGCGGTTGCAGCGCTATGCCACGGAAACACTGATTGCGAAAAACTCCCACCCCTACACACGCGCGGCCCCGACCGGCAAACGCGTGGCCGTGGTGGGTGCGGGGCCTGCGGGGCTGGCCTGCGCACACCGGCTGGCGATGCATGGCCATGATGTCACCATTTTTGAACGGCGGGAAAAACCCGGCGGGCTGAATGAATATGGCATCGCGGCCTATAAGGCGGCGCACGGGTTTGCGCAGGCCGAAGTGGACTGGTTGCTGCAAATTGGTGGGGTCACGTTGCGGCAGGGCTGGACGCTGGGCCGCGATGGCACATTGGCCGATTTGCAGGAAATACATGATGCGGTGTTTCTGGGTATCGGCCTTGCCGGTGTGAATGCGCTGGGGCTGGACGGCGAAGATATACCAACTGCCCGCGATGCAGTGGATTTCATTGCCGAGTTGCGCCAGACGGATAATCTGGCCACATTGCCCATAGGCCGCCATGTCGTCGTTATCGGTGGCGGCATGACTGCGGTTGACGCGGCAGTGCAATCGCGCCTGCTGGGGGCAGAGCATGTGACCATGGTGTACCGACGCGGGCGCGACGCGATGGGCGCGTCGGATTATGAGTTGAACCACGCCGCAAATGAAGGCGTGAAAATCATCACCAACGCCATGCCGATTGCAATTCACGCCAATGGCACCCTGCGCGAGGTTGAATTTGCCTATACCCATGCGGGCGAGACGGGGCTGGAGCCCACTGGCGAAACCTTCCGCCTGCGCGCGGACCAGCTGTTCAAGGCCATCGGGCAAACGCTTGACGACGCGCCCGAAGGGCTGACACGCGACAAGCGCAAGATCGGCATTGACGGCACAGGGCGCGTATCGCGCGCGGGTGTCTGGGCGGGTGGCGATTGCACAGGCGGCGGCGAGGATCTGACCGTTACCGCAGTCGCGCAGGGCCGTGACGCGGCCGAAAGCATTCATGCAAGCCTGATGGGCAATGGTGCGTGATCCACGCACGCACAAGGAGTTAGCACAATGGCAAACCTGACCACGAATTTCATCGGCATTAAATCCCCCAACCCCTACTGGCTGGCCTCTGCCCCGCCGACCGACAAGGCCTATAATGTGGAACGCGCCTTCAAGGCGGGTTGGGGCGGGGTTGTGTGGAAAACCCTGGGGTCCGAAGGGCCGCCCGTCGTCAATGTGAACGGCCCACGCTACGGGGCCATCTGGGGCGCGGACCGCCGCCTTCTGGGCCTGAACAATATCGAATTGATCACCGACCGCCCGCTGGACGTAAACCTGCGCGAAATCAAGCAAGTGAAACGCGACTGGCCCGACCGGGCGCTTGTGGTGTCGCTGATGGTGCCCTGTGATGAGGAATCGTGGAAAGCCATCCTGAAGCATGTCGAAGATACCGAAGCCGACGGGGTAGAGCTGAATTTCGGCTGCCCCCATGGCATGAGTGAACGCGGCATGGGTGCCGCCGTGGGCCAGGTGCCGGAATATATCGAAATGGTCACGCGCTGGGTAAAGCAGCATTCGCGCATGCCCTGCATTGTGAAACTGACGCCCAATATTGCCGATATCCGCAAACCCGCCGAGGCCGCAAAACGTGGCGGCGCAGATGCGGTGTCACTGATCAACACCATCAATTCCATCACATCGGTCAATCTGGACACGTTCAGCCCCGAACCCATGATTGACGGCAAGGGCGCGCATGGCGGCTATTGCGGGCCAGCAGTGAAACCCATTGCGCTGAACATGGTCGCGGAAATCGCACGGGATGCAGCAACACGCGGGTTGCCCATTTCCGGCATTGGCGGCGTGACAACATGGCGTGATGCTGCGGAATTTCTGACCCTTGGCGCAGGCAATGTGCAGGTGTGCACGGCGGCCATGACCTATGGGTTCGGCATCATCAAGGAACTGACAGCGGGCCTGTCGCATTACATGGACCAGAAGGGGTTTACATCTGTCGACCAACTGGTGGGCCGCGCGGTGCCCAATGTGACCGACTGGCAGTATCTGAACCTGAATTATGTCACCAAGGCAAAGATCGATCAGGAACTGTGCATCTCTTGTGGGCGGTGCTATGCGGCGTGCGAAGACACATCGCATCAGGCAATTTCCATGTCACCCGACCGCAAGTTCGAAGTGATCGATGATGAATGCGTGGCGTGCAACCTGTGCATCAATGTCTGCCCCGTTGCCGATTGCATCACCATGGAGCAACTGCCCAAGGGTGCCACCGATCCGCGCACCGGCGATAAGGTGGGCGATTATGCGAACTGGACCACCCATCCGAATAACCCGATGGCAAAAGCGGCTGAGTGATCAGGGCGCAAGAAGGCGGGTATAAAGATGCTCCAGAAACGCCTCGGCGCCGTCCAACGGGTCATGCCCGTCCCCGCGGATCATCCCGATCTGGGCGGCGAAATCCGCGTAATGCTGCGTCAGCGCCCAGATCGAAAAGATCAGGTGGTAGGGGTCGGTTTTCGCAATGCGCCCCGCATCCGCCCATGCCTGCACCACACGCGCCTTGTCATCGACAAGGACGCGCAGATCATTGCGAATGAATTCCTCGACACGCGGCGCACCTTGCAGGACTTCATTGGCAAACAAGCGGCTTTCACGCGGAAAATCGCGCGACATTTGCAACTTGCGGCGCATATAGGCCATGATTTCGGTCTGCGGGTCGCCGCCGGCATCCAGCATGCGCAGTGGGTCCAGCCATGTGTCCAGCAAGCGCGTCAGCAATTCGCGGTGAATGGCATCCTTGCTGTCGAAATAATACAGCAGGTTGGGCTTGGACAGCCCTGCCTGCACCGCAATCTGGTCAAGCGTTGCGCCACGAAACCCATGGGTCGAAAACACCTCCAGCGCGGCATCCAGTATGATCTGGCGATTGCGCCGCTGAATGCGACTGCGCGGCGGCGTTTTCACACTGCCGGATTTTTCAGCGGGCGTAGCACGGGGTACGGACATGGGCGGACAAGCTTCTTGACTGATTGGTCAAACTTGATAGCGTCCGATTGGTTCAGGCGCAAGCGATGCAAACATGCGACAGGTGCACCCGGCTTGCCACCAAGACAACCAAATACACAACAAGCGGCCATCAAGGCCGCAAACACAGGGAGCCGCGCATGACCGCACCAGCCGCAAACATGAAAATCAACGCTGAACGCCTTTGGGACAGCCTGATGGAAATGGCGCAGATCGGCCCCGGTGTTGCAGGCGGCAACAACCGCCAGACCGTAACCGATGAAGATGGCGAAGCGCGCCATCTGTTCCAGCACTGGTGCACGGATGCAGGCGGAACCATGGGCGTGGATGACATGGGCACCATGTTCGCGCGCTTTGATGGCACCGACCCCGATGCCCTGCCCGTCTATGTCGGCAGCCATCTGGACACCCAACCCACAGGCGGCAAATATGATGGCGTGCTGGGTGTGCTTGCAGGGCTGGAAATTATCCGCACCATGCGCGATCTGGGCATCAAAACCCGCCGCCCCATCGTTGTGACCAACTGGACCAATGAAGAAGGCACGCGTTTCGCGCCTGCGATGCTGGCATCGGGTGTGTTTGCCGGTGTGCTGGAACGCGACTGGGCTTACGACCGCGTTGACACACAGGGCAAGCGTTTCGGGGATGAGTTGGAACGCATCGGCTGGAAAGGCACCGAGCCTGTGGGCAAGCGCAAGATGCACAGCTTTTTCGAATTGCATATCGAACAAGGCCCGATACTGGAGGCCGAGGGCAAACAGGTCGGCGTTGTCACCCATGGCCAAGGGCTGCGCTGGATCGAATGCACCGTGACCGGCAAGGGCCAGCACACCGGATCAACGCCCATGTATATGCGCCGCAATGCAGGCCGCGGGCTGGCGCGCGTGACCGAACTGGTCCATGAAATAGCACTCAAACACCAGCCCAATGCCGTGGGTGCCATAGGGCAGATTGATGTCTATCCCAATTCGCGCAACGTAATCCCCGAAAAGGTGGTGTTCACTATCGATTTCCGGTCCCATGTGCTGGACACGCTGAACGCGATGGTGGCGGAACTTAACGCCCGCGCACCGGGCCTGTGTGCCGATATCGGCGTGAAATTCTCGTCCGAGCTGGTGGGTTTCTTCGACCCGCCCGCCTTTGATGAAACACTGGTGGGCCGCGTGCGCGATGCCGCCGAACGGCTGGGCTACAGCCATATGGACATCATTTCGGGCGCAGGACATGACGCATGCTGGATCAACCGCCTGTACCCTACCACAATGGTCATGTGCCCCTGCGTAGACGGCCTGTCCCATAATGAAGCCGAAGAAATATTCCCCGAATGGGCCGAAGCGGGCGCAAATGTGCTGATGCATGCGGTTCTGGAAACAGCGGAGGTGGTGGGCTAATCGCCCGCACCGGACATAAAACCCGCACAATGCGGCAGATGAAACAGGGAGAAATCACATGAGCACCGTCATCAAGAACGGCACCATTGTCACCCATGACCTGACCTATAAGGCCGATATCCGCATTGACGGTGGCAAAATTCTTGAAATCGGCCCCAACCTGTCGGGCGACACGGAACTGGACGCCACAGGCGCCTATGTCATGCCCGGCGGCATCGACCCGCACACACATCTGGAAATGCCTTTCATGGGCACTTATTCCAGCGATGATTTCGAATCCGGCACCCGCGCGGCCCTGTCGGGCGGCACCACCATGGTGATCGACTTCGCCCTGCCCTCGCCCGGTCAGGGGCTGCTGGACGCGCTGAAGATGTGGGACAACAAATCGGGGCGCGCGCATTGCGACTATTCCTATCACATGGCGGTCACATGGTGGTCGCAACAGGTCTTTGATGAAATGCCTGAAGTGGTCGCGCGCGGCATCACCAGCTTCAAGCATTTCCTCGCCTATAAGGGCGCGCTGATGGTCAATGATGACGAATTGTTCGCATCCTTCCAGCGCCTGCGCGAATTGGGTGCCATTGCCATGGTCCATGCCGAAAACGGCGATGTGGTGGCGGAACTGTCCGCCCGACTGCTGGCCGAGGGCAATACCGGCCCCGAAGCGCATGCCTATTCCCGCCCCACGCAGGTAGAAGGCGAAGCCACTAACCGCGCCATCATGATCGCCGATATGGCGGGCGTGCCCCTTTATGTCGTCCACACATCCTGCGAGGAATCGCACGAAGCGATCCGGCGCGCACGTCAGGCAGGAAAACGTGTCTGGGGCGAGCCGCTGATCCAGCACCTGACGCTGGACGAGTCCGAATATTTCAACCCCGACTGGGACCATGCGGCGCGCCGCGTCATGTCGCCGCCGTTCCGCAACAAAATGCATCAGGACAGCCTGTGGAACGGTCTGGCCAGCGGCAGCCTGTCGGTTGTGGCCACTGACCATTGCGCCTTCAGCACCGACCAGAAACGCTATGGCGTGGGCGATTTCACCAAAATCCCCAACGGCACCGGCGGGCTGGAAGATCGCATGCCCATGCTGTGGACCTATGGCGTGCGCACGGGCCGGCTGACAATGAACGAATTTGTCGCCGTCACCTCGACCAATGTTGCCAAGATTTTCGGGATGTATCCGCGCAAGGGCGCTGTGGCCGTGGGCGCGGACGCCGATCTGGTGGTCTGGGACCCTGAAAAATCGAAAACCATCACGGCGACAGCGCAACAATCCGCCATCGATTACAACGTCTTTGAAGGGCATGAAGTCACCGGCCTGCCCCGCTATGTTCTGTCGCGCGGGCGCGTCATGGTGAATGATGGCCGCTTTGACGGGCACGAAGGGCATGGGCAATTTGTCGAACGCGCCGCGGGCGGGCCGGTCAATCAGGCCCTGTCGACATGGAAAGACCTGACCGCCCCGCGCCCTGTCGCGCGCGCTGGCATTCCGGCAACGGGGGTATGAATATGTCGCAATGCGAGTGCGGATGTGGCGGAACACCTAAAGGTGGCTCTTTTTGTCCCGGTCATGATCAACGACTAAGATCAGAAATCGAGAAAGTTGCAGGCGGTATTTTGAAGCTCCGTGAGCTGG
The DNA here is from genome assembly GCF_029581395.1 of Roseinatronobacter sp. S2. GTDB lineage: Bacteria > Pseudomonadota > Alphaproteobacteria > Rhodobacterales > Rhodobacteraceae > Roseinatronobacter. The sequence goes on from NZ_CP121115.1 coordinate 202,841, forward strand.
TAGAGCGCGAGACCGGTAAACAAATAATCTGCGCAGCGAAGGGCGGAAAATGATCTCATCAGATCCGGTCATTTCCGCGCGCGACCTCAGCCTGACCTTCCAGACAGGGGACGGCCCTGTCCACGCCCTCAAGGATGTCACGCTCGACATCACCAAGGGCGAATTTGTCAGCTTCATCGGCCCGTCAGGCTGCGGCAAGACCACATTCCTGCGTGTCATCGCCGATCTGGAACAGCCCACCTCGGGCAGCATTACCGTCAATGGCATGTCAGCGGACGCCGCGCGCCGTGCGCGTGCCTATGGCTATGTGTTTCAGGCAGCGGGACTCTATCCATGGCGCACAATCGCGGGCAATATCAAACTGCCGCTTGAAATCATGGGCTATTCGGCGGCTGATCAGAAATCCCGCGTCGAAAAGGTGCTGGATCTGGTGGAACTGTCGGGCTTTGCGCGCAAATTCCCATGGCAGCTCTCGGGGGGCATGCAGCAACGCGCATCCATCGCGCGCGCACTGGCTTTTGACGCCGACATCCTCTTGATGGACGAACCTTTCGGGGCGTTGGACGAAATCGTGCGCGACCGCCTGAATGAACAACTACTGGAGTTGTGGGCGCGCACCGAAAAGACCATCGGCTTCGTCACCCATTCCATCCCCGAAGCGGTGTATCTGTCCACAAAGATCGTCGTCATGTCGCCCCGCCCGGGGCGCATCACCGACATTATCGACAGCCCGCTGCCGCGCGAACGTCCGCTGGATATCCGCGACAGTCCCGAATTCATCGCCATCGCACACCGTGTGCGCGACGGCTTGCGCGCGGGGCATCTGGATGACTAGGCCCTTTTCATTCTGGCCCAAATATCCCGGGGGTGGCGCGCACGCGCGCGCCGGGGGCAGCGCCCCCTGCAACAGGGGGGCATATGCGTAACCTTGGCCCTGTTCTGGCGGTCACGGCGGCATTGATCGCCCTGTGGTATATTGCCGTCATTCCCATGAACCAGCAATGGGCGCAGGATCAGGCGCGCCGCGCGGGGCAGGATCTTGGCTTTGCTGCCCTTGTTGCCGACACCATGTCGCAACAGCGCCCCCGCCTGCCCGCGCCCCATCAGGTGGCTGCGGAATTGTGGAATTCCACTGTCGTTGAAGAACTGACAGGGCGGCGCGGTATCGTCAACACAGGCAGCCTGTCCAACCGCAGCCTGATCTATCACGGCTGGGTCACATTATCGGCCACGCTGTTGGGGTTTGCCATCGGGTCGGTGTTGGGCATATCGCTGGCCATTGGCATTGTGCATAACCGCGCGATGGATGCCAGCATCATGCCCTGGGCCATTGCCAGCCAGACCATCCCCATTCTGGCCATCGCACCCATGATCATCGTGGTTCTGAACGCGGTGGGTATTACCGGACTGGTCCCCAAGGCGATCATTTCAACCTATCTGTCATTCTTTCCGGTGGTTGTGGGTATGGTCAAAGGGTTGCGCGCGCCTGATCACATGCAGCTTGATCTGATGAAAACCTATTATGCCAGCGGGCCACAAGTGCTTGTGAAACTACGCCTGCCATCTTCCATGCCGTATCTGTTTGCCTCGCTGAAGGTCGCGATTGCCGCAGCCCTTGTCGGCGCAATCGTGGCCGAGTTGCCCACTGGGGCGGTTGCGGGGCTGGGCGCGCGTCTGCTGTCTGGCAGCTATTACGGCCAGACCGTACAGATCTGGTCCGCGCTATTTGCGGCGGCCATTCTGGCGGCCAGCATGGTGGCCCTGATCAGCATCCTTCAACGTGTGACGCTGAAACGCATGGGAATGGCGACATGATGGTTTTGCGAAATACCGGCGGGGTGCAATGGGTGGGCATGGTGCTGGCCGTGGCCGTAGCGGTTGCCCTTGGTGGCACTGGCACACTGCCCTTAGCCGCAGTGATTACGACCCTTGCGATTGCCGTGATCTTTCTGGTGCCAAGGGGGCGGTTGGGCGGGCTTTTGATCCTGCTTATTGCCGCCAGCGTTGCTGTTGCGGCCTTGGCATTGCTGCCGTCTGCGCAGTCCACCCTGCCCTTCTGGGCCATGATTGTGGCGGTGTGGCTGGGGGCGTGGTTACTGGTGGCGCTGGTCGCGGAAAGCCCGCGCTGGCCCGGCTTGCCGGGGCGTGTCCAGTCCCTGCTGGCGCCGCTTGCCTTTGGGGCTACGCTTTTGTGGTTATGGGAAGTGACCGTGCGCACGCTTGATGTGCCGCGCGTTATCCTGCCTGCGCCCTCGTTGATTTGGGACAGGTTGATCCGGTCCACAGATATCCTTTGGGTGGATTTCGTGCAAACCTTCGTCAAGGGCGCGCTGTCTGGCTATGCCATCGGCGTGGGTGCGGCGCTGGTCTTTGCGCTGCTGGTCGACCGCAGCGATTTCCTGCGCCGTGGCCTGCTGCCGGTGGGCAATTTTCTGGCGGCCCTGCCCATCATCGGCACCGCCCCCATCATGGTCATGTGGTTCGACTTTGACTGGCCATCCAAGGCGGCGGTGGTGGTGGCGATGGTATTTTTCCCCATGCTGGTCAATACTGTGCAGGGTCTGGCGTCCACCGATGCCATGCAACGCGACCTGATGCGCACCTATAGTGCCAGCTGGACGCAATCGCTTTTGAAACTGCGGCTTCCGGCAGCGATGCCCTTCATTTTCAACGGGCTCAAAATTGCATCAACGCTTGCCTTGATCGGGGCCATTGTTGCTGAATTTTTCGGCTCTCCCACACGCGGAATGGGCTTTCGCATCTCAACCGAGGTGGGACGGTTGCAACTGGACATGGTCTGGGCAGAAATTGCCGTAGCAGCCCTCGCGGGGTCGCTGTTTTACGGTATTCTTGCGCTTGCAGAACGCGGAGTCACTTTCTGGCACCCGTCACAACGCAAGCGTTAATCCCTGTGCCCCAGCCAAGGGCCAGGCAACACGGAGGTGATAAAAATGAAAAAGGTAATCGTTGGGTCAGTCGCGGCCCTCGGTCTGGGGCTTGCGCCTGCGGCGTGGGCGCTGGATGATGTGACCATTCAGCTGAAATGGGTCACGCAGGCGCAGTTTGCGGGCTATTATGTGGCGCTGGAAAACGGCTTTTATGAAGAAGAAGGGCTGAATGTCACTGTGCGCGCAGGCGGGCCGGACATTGCACCGCCGCAGGTTATTGCGGGCGGTGGCGCGGATGTCATCGTCGAATGGATGCCCGCTGCCTTGGCCGCGCGTGAAAATGGCCTGCCGCTGGTCAATATCGCGCAACCCTTCAAGGAATCGGGGATGATGCTGACCTGTCTGGCCGAAACCGGCGTGACCGGACCAGAGGATTTTCCCGGTCGCACCTTGGGCGTTTGGTTCTTTGGCAATGAATACCCGTTCCTGAGCTGGATGAGCACCCTTGGCATTCCCACCGATGGTGGCGATGAAGGCGTCGAAGTGCTGCGTCAGGGTTTCAACGTGGACCCGCTTCTGCAACGTCAGGCCGATTGCATCAGCACCATGACCTATAACGAATACTGGCAGGTCATTGATGCAGGCATCAGCGAAGACGAGTTGGTGACCTTCAAATATGAGGATCAGGGCGTCGCCACACTGGAAGACGGGCTGTATGTGCTGGAGTCGAATCTGGAAGACCCGGAGTTCGTGGACAAGATGGCGCGTTTCGTGCGGGCCTCGATGCGCGGATGGGAATGGGCGTCCGAGAATGTCGAAGAAGCGGCCATGATTGTGCTGGAATATGACGACACCGGCGCGCAAACCGAAGAGCACCAGATCCGCATGATGGGTGAAGTGGCCAAGCTGATCGAAGGGTCCGATGGCACGCTGGACATGGATGATTATGCCCGCACTGTTGAAACCCTGCTGGGTGGCGGGTCCGACCCTGTCATCACGTCCGAACCCGTGGGCGCCACCACCACGGCCGTCACGGACGCAGCGTTCAACTGATCACGCGTCACAAATCGCGCGTGCTTTAACCCGCGCGCACCTAAATCTTGGGCGCATCTTCGGATGCGCCCTTTTTTTGCTGCACAGGTGGAAAGTAAGGAATTGCATCTGTTAACGATTAATGGAAGGAATAGGGCCAATCCCTGAGTGCCACATAATCGACCCCGCGCATCCCGCGCACCGAAGGCATGGCCACCCCTACGCTGCGTGCCCCCCGCCGCAGCCCGACACTTGAAGAAGTCTGATGTTTCTTAGAAAAAACCTGCGCTGGCTTTCGGCCGGATTCGTGCTGACATTCGTCTCCGCCTTCGGGCAAACATGGTTTATCTCGTTGTTTGCGGGCGCCATCAAGGCCGAACACGGGCTGACAGATGGCAGCTGGGGCAGCCTTTATACCCTTGCCACCCTAAGCGCCGCCGCCTTGATGTTCTGGCGCGGGTCACTGGCGGATACGATCGCATTGTCGCGCCTTGCACCCGCCATTACGGGCGTTTTCGCATTGGCGGCCTTGGGCATGGCGCTGGCGCAGAATGTCTGGGTTTTGGGTGTTGCCTTGTTCCTGCTGCGGTTTTGTGGTCAGGGCATGTTCAGCCATATGGCCATGACCGCAATGGGCCGCTGGTTTCAGGCGCAGCGCGGCAAGGCTGTGTCGGTGGCCAATCTGGGCCACCCCGCAGGTGAAATTGTGGTGCCGCTGCTGACTGTTCTGGCCATCGCAATAATTGGCTGGCGGCTGTCATGGGCCGGGGTCGCGCTGATCCTGGCCTTGGGCGTCGCACCGCTGATCTGGGGCTTGCTGCGCAATGACCGCACCCCCCAAGGGCATGGACAGGTGACGCTGGCCACCGGTCTTGCTGGGCGTCAGTGGACCAGACAGGATGCCGCCCGTCACTGGTTGCTGCCCGCCTTGTTGCCCATTTTGCTGACGCCCGGATTTATTTCGACAGTGGTGTTCTTCCATCAGGTCCATATCGCAGAGGTCAAGGGCTGGACCCTGACCGCGATGGCACCGGGGTATTCGGCCTTTGCCACAACGACTGTTATGGCAGCCCTTGCGGCGGGCTGGGCGGCCGACAGGTTTGGCGCGCAGCGCCTGCTGACGATCCTGCTGCTGCCCATGGGCATAGGGGTGGCGCTGATCGGGCCTGCGCAACAGGTGGCGGGCTGGTATCTGGCGCTAGGCTTCATTGGCATGACACAGGGAACGGCAAGTGCGCTATGGGGCGTGCTGCTGCCCACCGCCTATGGCACCAAAAATCTGGGGGCGATCCGGTCGCTGGCAACAACCATCATGGTTATTTCCACGGCCATCGGGCCGGGCATTACCGGCATATTGATTGACCGCGGCATTGATTTCCCCACGCAAAGCCTGTGGATGGGGGCGTGGTGCATTATGCTGATGGTGGGGTGTTTTGTCATTGACCGCAAACTGACACGCGAACTGAACGCGGTTCCAGTGCGTTAGGCCAGCGCGACACGCCGCTTGAATATCATTTCGCAAAATACTGCGGATGCTGCTCCTTCAGCGTGCCCCCGATCACGAAGGATTGCGACAAATGGCGGCGCATGGCCGCGCGCGCGGCGGGCGCATCGTGGTTGTGCAAGGCGTCGGTAATGGCGGTGTGGTCATCAAGGATCTGCACCCCCTTGCCATGCATGGGCAGGTGCAGCGCCCGAATCCGGTCAATATGGCCGCTTTCACGCCGGATAAAATGGTAAACTGTGTCATGCCCGCTGGCCGTGAAAAGCTGCTGATGGAATGCCAGATCAAGCTGCCGGAACCCCGCCAGGTCCTGCTGATCAAGGCAGGCGCGCTGCAAATCCAGCATATACCGAAGCTGTTCGATCAGGTGCTTGTCATGGGCCTGCGCCAGGTCTTCAACAATCGTTTGCTCTACACTGCTGCGCAAGAAATGGATTTGCGTTGCGTGGTGCAGGTCGATCAGACTGACACGCGTGCGGGCCTGCGCGCGTATATCAACCAGCCCGTCATCTTTCAGGCGCAGAAATGCGTCGCGCAACGGTGTGGTGCTGATCCGATAGTGCTGCATCAGGGCATTGCGTGACAGCACTATTCCCGGTGCCAGCTCCAATGACAGGATGCGCGCGCGCAAATCCCCGACGATATCAAGATCGGTGTGATACCTTTCCGACACTACCAAGACATTGCCCCCACGCATCGCATTCAAATATATTAGCGTAGCAGTATGAAGCAGTCTGATCGGAAATCAAGTGCGATCTTCAGCACAGATTTGCGCCATTTTCCGCATCGAACAATTCGGGGCGGGTCAGCAAGATCTGCTCCATATAGCCCACCGACCCTGACACATGCGCCCGAACCAGTTCTTCGGCACCAAGGCGCGACCGGCGCGAGATTGCATCTACAATAGCCTCGTGCTGGCGCGTCAGGCTTTCCAACTCGCTGCGCTCGGCGGCCTTCAGAAAGCGGATACGATCAAGATGGGCCTTCTTGGTATGGATAACCTGCCACACACTTCCCAATTCTGCCAATTCAAACAAGGATTGGTGGAAACGGTCGTCCAGTGGCATGAAAACCGCATAGGAATTCTGCTGCGCTGCAAGCTTCTGTTCCAACAAAATCGCCTTTGGCGCTGACAAATCCAGCCCCGGCGTGTCGCACAGCTTCAGCACAACAGGGATTTCCAGATTGACGCGCAGAAAATGCGCCTGCCGGACCGCATTCGGGCTGATCCCGGACACGAAGGTTCCATGCTGGGGCGCAATGGTGACCAGCCCGTGTTCGGCCAGCCGCAACAATGCCTCGCGCACGGGGGTGCGGCTTACGCCGAATCGGTCGCACAATTCCTTTTCGTGCAGCACTTCCTTCGGTGACAATTCCAGCGTGACGATCAGCTTGCGCAGGGCGTCATATATTTCGCTGGCGCGCGATTTTTTGCGGGGGAAGGCGTGCATGTAGTCAAAAATCCCGTTTTATCCCATGATAATAGCAATCAGATCAGGTTTCCATAGACCAATGCGCCCACAGACCAAAATAGATTAGCGGTTGATAACGGCTTATTGATATATTAGTGTTTCGCGAATGACCAACAGGTCAGACCATCTAGTGGAGGAACACTTATGACTTTCAGATTTTCAGCATTGGCCGCAGCCAGCGCGCTTGCACTGTCATCCGGCGCAGCGCTTGCCGACACGGATTGGCCCACGCGCACGATCAATGTCATCATTGGCGCAGGACCGGGCGGCGATACCGATTTCAATTCCCGCACGATGGCGCGCTATTTTGAACAGATTACCGGCGGGTCCATGGTTATCACCAACATGCCGGGCGGCGGCGCGACCATCGCGACATCAGCGGTCAGGGACGCCGACCCCGATGGCTACACCATGCTGTTCGGCCATACTGGTCACATGATTGTCACCGAAGTGTCGGGCCTTGCCGATTACGGCATTGATGATTTCGAGATTTGCTGCATTCCCGCCATCGATCAGGGCGCGGTGTTTGTGGCCAGCGCCCAATCGGGCATCACCAGCGTCGAAGATCTGGTTGCGCGCACCGATGCAGACCCGCAAAGCGTTGTGTTCGGCACCGAATTCGGCGGCTATTCGCACCTTCAAGGCACCATCTTCCAGCGTGAAACCGGCGCGGACATGCGTGTGGTCGACACTGGGTCCGCATCCGACAAGATCGCGGCCCTGCTGGGCGGGCGTATCGATGTGGGCGGCATTGCTTACGGCGCTATTCAGGATTACCACGCCGCAGGGCAGATGGTGGTTCTGGGCCAGCCCAATGAAACCCGCAACGAGTTGCTGGGCGACATTCCCACCTTCGCCGAACAGGGCGTCGATTTCGTGATGAACAACCCCTATATCATCGCGTTTCCCAAAGGCACCGACCCCACGATTGTGGCCAAGATGGAAGATGTCATGCGCCAGATCACTGAAATCCCGGAATATGCAGCCGATCTGGAACAGGGGTTCAAACAACCCGTCTCCTTCCTGCCGCAGGACGAGGCGCTGGAGCGGCTGAACACGATCCGCGACACCTACATGCCGTATCGCGAAATCCTGCAATCCGCACGCTAAGGCCAACTGGCCGACGACAGGCCGGCAGACAGGCCCCGCAGAACGGGCCATCTGCCGGCCGCTTTCTACTGGCAGCAAAGGGGGGCGCGTGATGTCGCGAAACAAGGAACTGGTTGTGGGGCTTGCCATGCTGGGCTTGGGCATCGGCTATCTGTATATGACCATGCAACTGCCGCGCAGGGGCGCGGTTGATGCAACATTTTTCCCCTATATGCTGGCCTGGGCCATGATCGGGCTGGGCGCGCTGCAATGTCTGGTAACATGGCGGCGCGGTGCCACCGCGATGGGCAAGGGCGACAAGCTGCAACCGCTTCAAGCCCTGACGGTGCTGGCCACGCTGGGCCTTGTGGCGGGGTTTATCGCCGCATTGCGGCCCTTGGGCTTTCCAATCGCGGCGACGGTGTTTTTGTTTGCGCAGTTCATTGTCCTGACCCCCAACGGCCAACGCCCGCGACTGGTGCTGTATGCCGCATTGGCGGTGGTCAGCACGGCGGTCATTTTCGTGACCTTCCGCTACGGGTTCCGGCTGATGCTGCCCGCAGGCCCCCTAACCCCCTATCTGCCGTAAGGAACGCCGCTGATGCTTGATATGCTTCTCCAAGGCTTCGCGGCGGTCCTGTCCCCGCAGATTTTTATCCTGATCACCATCGGTGTGGCCGTGGGCATTGTGTTCGGGGCGGTGCCGGGGCTGACGGCGGTGATGGCCATCGCGCTGACCTTGCCCATGACCTACAGCCTTGGGGCTTCGGCGGGTATTTCACTGCTGATTGCGCTGTTTGTGGGGGCAACATCGGGGGCGCTGATTTCGGCAATCTTGCTGAAAATTCCCGGCACACCGTCATCTATTGCCACCACATTTGACGGCGCGCCCATGATGGAAAAGGGCGAAGGTGCGAAAGCGCTGGGGGTGGGGATTGTGTTTTCCTTCCTTGGCACCATCATGTCAATCGCAGCGCTGATGTTCATTGCGCCGTCATTGGCGCGGGTGGCGCTGTCTTTTGGTCCGCATGAATATTTCGCCATCGCCGTATTTTCACTGACCTTGATTGCAACCCTGTCGTCAGGGTCCATGATCAAGGGCATATTTGCCGGTGTCGCGGGGTTTGCCGTATCCACTGTGGGCATCGCGCCGGTGGATGCGATCACACGCTACACATTCGGGCGGGTTGAAATTAACGCGGGCTTTTCCATTCTGACGGTTCTGGTGGGCATGTTCGCCATTGCCGAAGTCATCCGCGTGGCCGAACAGGCGCGCAAGCGTGGCGACATGCCGACCGTCGCGCCGCTGATGGTCAAGATCAAGGGCTTCGGGTTTTCCATGGCGGAATTTCTGGGCCAGATCCCCAATGCCATCCGGTCGGGGCTGATCGGCATTTCCATTGGCATTCTGCCCGGTATCGGGGCGGGCACGTCGAATATCATTTCCTATATCGCCGCCAAGAAACGGTCCAAAACGCCTGAAAAATTCGGCAAGGGCACGATTGAAGGGGTGGTTGCCAGTGAAACCGCAAATAACGCAGGCATTGGCGGCGCAATGATCCCGCTGCTGACACTGGGCATTCCGGGCGATGCGGTTACGGCCATTTTGCTGGGCGGGCTGATGATCCATGGCATCCAGCCTGGCCCCATGCTGTTCATCACCCAAGGGGCGCTGGTCTATACCATCTTTGCGGCGCTGATCGTGTCGGCCTTCATGATGCTGGTGCTGGAATTTCTGGGCCTGCGCGTCTTTATCCGGTTGCTGGCCATTCCCAAGCATATCCTGTTGCCGGTCATTCTGGTTCTGTGCGCTGTGGGGGCGTTTGGCCTGTCCAGCCGTGTGTTCGATGTCTGGACCATCCTTGCCTTCGGTGTGCTGGGCTATGCCTTCGTCAAGGCGGGCATTCCGGCCGCGCCCTTCATCATCGGGTTTATCCTTGGCCCCATGGCGGAAACCAATTTCCGGCGCGGATTGCAGCTGTCGGCGGGCGATTTCACCGGCTTCATAACAAACCCCATCGCGGGAACCTTCCTTGGTTTGGCGGCGCTGTCGATCCTGTGGCAGATCTATTCTGCCCTGCGCCCCAAACCCGTCAAGACACTCTCGGATATTGTCGACTGACCGTCGCAATACCCCAGTAACGGAGCACCATATGACCCGCATCAAAACCCCTGAAACTCTGCGCAGTGCGCGCTGGTTTGGCCCTGACGATCTGCGCAGTTTCGGCCACCGCTCGCGCCTGATGCAACTGGGCTATTCCGAGGCGGATTTCAAAGACAAGCCCATCATCGGCATTCTGAACACATGGTCGGAACTGAATTCATGCCACGCGCATTTCCGCGAACGCGCCAAGGATGTGAAACGCGGGGTGTTTCAGGCGGGCGGCTTTGCGGTTGAACTGCCATCGCTGTCGGTGGATGAAAGCTTCACCAAACCCACATCGATGCTGTACCGCAACATGCTGGCCATGGAAACGGAAGAGATGATACGCTCGCATCCCCTCGACGGGGTGGTGCTGATGGGCGGGTGCGACAAGACCACACCGGGGCTGGTCATGGGCGCGCTGACAGCGGGCGTGCCAATGATTTATTTGCCTGCGGGGCCAATGCTGCGGGGCAATTTTGCAGGGCGTGCGCTGGGGTCGGGGTCGGATGCGTGGAAATACTGGGACGAACGGCGCGCAGGCAATATCCCGGATGATGAATGGCAGGGGTTGCAGGGCGGGATCGCACGTTCGGCGGGGGTGTGCATGACCATGGGCACCGCCAGCACCATGACCGCAATTACCGACGCCATGGGCCTGACCCTGCCGGGCGCGTCATCGGTGCCTGCGGTAGACAGCGGTCATCAGCGTATGGCCGCCGATTGCGGGCGGCGCATTGTCGATATGGTCTGGGAAGACCTGACGCCGGACCAGATCGTAACCGAAGCGGCAGTTAAAAACGCCGCCATCGTGGCCATGGCCACGGGTTGTTCCACCAATGCGGTGGTGCACCTGATCGCCATGGCGCGGCGCGCAGGCGTGAACCTGACGCTTGATGATCTGGACGCGCTGGGGCGCACGACACCCCTGATCGCCAATGTCCGCCCCGCAGGCAAAGACTACCTGATGGAGGATTTCTTCTACGCGGGCGGCTTGCGTGCCTTGATGAAACAGATTGAAGAACGCCTTGATACATCCTGCCTGACCGTCACCGGCAAGACGATGGGCGAAAACCTGATTGGCGCGCAGGTCTTCAATGACGATGTGATCCGCCCACTGTCTAACCCTGTCTATCATGAAGGGTCGCTGGCGGTGCTGCGCGGCAATCTGTGCCCTGATGGCGCGGTCATCAAACCTGCGGCCTGCGACCCCAGATTTCATACCCATGAAGGGCCTGCGCTGGTCTTCGACAGCTACCCCGACATGAAAGCCGCGATTGACGATGAAACCCTTGATGTCACGCCCGACCATGTTCTGGTTTTGCGCAATGCAGGCCCCCTTGGCGGGCCGGGGTTTCCGGAATGGGGCATGCTGCCGATCCCCAAGGCGCTGATCAAACAAGGCCACCGCGATATGCTGCGCATTTCAGATGCGCGCATGTCGGGCACATCCTACGGGGCCTGCGTGCTGCATGTGGCGCCTGAATCGTTCGTGGGCGGGCCGCTGGCACTCTTGAAAACAGGTGACATCGTGCGGCTGGACCTGCCTGCGCGCAGGCTGGATATGCTGGTGGATGATGCCGAACTGGACGCGCGCCGCGCAGCCCTGCCCGCCCCCGAACCCCGGTTCGAACGCGGCTGGGGCTGGATGTTCTCGAAACATGTTACACAAGCAGACACGGGCTGTGATTTCGACTTTCTGGAACGCGATTTTGGCCGCACTGCCGGCGAGCCGGACATTTTCTGATGGGGACGCATATGACACTGACACTGGAGCAAGCACTTAGCGGTATTTCCGGCATTCTGGTTACGCCCTATGACGATGGCGGCGATATTGCCCCCGACCGACTGGCCCCGATTGTGGACCGTGCGCTTGATGCGGGCCTGCATATGCCGGTGGTCAATGGCAATACCGGCGAATTCTATGCCCTGACCACGAGTGAGGCCTGCGCCATGGCGCGCGAAGTCGTCGCATTGGTGGATGGCCGCGCGCCGGTTCTGGCCGGTGTGGGGCGGGGCCTGCGCGACGCGGTGGCGCTTGCGCGTGCATCCGCCGATGCAGGCGCGACCGCGCTAATGGTCCACCAGCCCCCCGACCCGTTTGTCGCCCCGCGCGGCGTGGTCGATTACCTGCATGCGATCAATGATGCATCTGGCGGGTTGCCGATGATGCTGTATCTGCGCAACGATGCCATTGGCACGCGCGCCATTGCCGATTTATGCGCCGTGCCCAATGTGCGCGGCGTCAAATGGGCCACCCCCAACCCCCTGAAACTGGCCGAGGCGATTGCCGCCTGCGACCCCGCCATCACATGGGTGGGGGGCTTGGCCGAAGTCTGGGCGCCGGTCTTCTATGCCGTAGGCGCGCGCGGCTTCACATCGGGGCTGATCAATGTGTGGCCCGAACGGTCGCTGGCCATTCATGCAGCACTGGAGTCCGGCGATTACCGCACCGCCAACACCCTGATTGCGGGCATGCGCGCGTTTGAAGATATCCGCGCCGAGGAAATGAACGGCACCAATGTCACCGGCGTCAAGGCCGCGTTGCAGGCCACCGGCCATGATTGCGGCCCCACGCGCCCCCCTTCGGCATGGCCACTAACCGACAGCCAGCAAACGCGCCTTGCGCAGTTTCTGACCAAGAACAACCTGATCTGACAGGATATCACAATGACTGAATACACCCTTTCCGACAGCACGCGCGCGGCCCTGAAAAAAGTGTCCACCGCATCCGTGGCAACCGCGCTTTACAAACGCGGCCTGCGCAACCAGTTCATTCAGGGCGTGCGCGCAGTTGCACCCAAATCCGACACCATGGTCGGGCAGGCATTCACCCTGCGCTACATTCCCGCGCGCGAAGACCGCAACCCCATTACTGCCTTTCGCGACCCAAAACACCCGCAGCGCGTGGCAATAGAAACCTGCCCCGCCGGGCATGTGCTGGTGATGGATGCGCGCGGCGACGCGCGTGCCGCCACGGCAGGGTCCATCCTGATCACGCGGCTGGCACTGCGCGGGGCGGCGGGCGTTGTGTCCGACGGGGGCTTTCGCGACATGGCAGGCATAGGCGCGCTGGACATGCCCGCCTATTGCGCCGGTCCGTCCGCGCCCACAAACCTGACCCTGCATGAAGCTCTCGACATCAACATCCCCGTCGCCTGCGGCGGCGTGGCCGTCTTTCCCGGTGATGTGCTGCTGGGCGACGGCGATGGCGTGATGGTCATTCCCGCCCATCTGGCCGACGACATCGCCATCGAATGCGCCGAGATGGAAGTGTTTGAGGAATTTGTTCTGCAACAGGTCGAAGCAGGCGCGGGTGTCATCGGGCTGTATCCGCCCACGGACGAGGCCAACTTGAACAAATTCGCCGAATGGCGCACACAAACCAGACGTTGAAAGGCACTGATATGACGCATATTCCGCATGGGATGCATTTGATTGCAGGTGAACGGGTTGATGATGGGGCGCGGTTTGCGTCTGCTCCGGCGTCCGGTCCGGCGCATGAATTTGCGGTGGGCACGCCGGATCTGGTGGACCGCGCCTGCAAAGCCGCCGAAGACGCGTTTGAAACCTATGGCTACTCCGCCCGCGCGGACCGCGCGGCGTTTCTGGACGCCATCGCGGATGAGATTGACGCGCGCGGCGATGCCATCACCGCGATGGGCTGCGCCGAATCCGGCCTGCCGGAAGCGCGGCTGGTGGGCGAGCGGGGGCGCACCACAGGCCAGTTGCGCCTGTTTGCAGAGCATATCCGCAAGGGCGATTATCTGGACCGCCGCCATGACGCGGCCCTGCCCGACCGCCAGCCCGCCCCGCGCCCCGAATTGCACATGATCCAGCGCCCCATCGGCCCTGTGGCGGTGTTTGGCGCGTCGAACTTTCCATTGGCCTTTTCGGTGGGCGGCGGCGACACGGCCGCCGCACTCGCCGCAGGCTGTCCCGTTGTCGTCAAGGGCCATTCCGCCCATCCGGGCACCGGCGAATTGGTGGGCGATGCGATCACGGCAGCGGCCAAATCCTGCGGCCTGCATCCGGGCGTGTTTTCGCTGATACAAGGCGGCAACCGCGAGGTTGGCGCGGCACTGGTCACCCACCCGCTGATCCGCGCTGTGGGCTTCACCGGATCGCTGGGCGGCGGGCGCGCGCTGTTTGATCTGTGCGCGCAACGCGCTGATCCCATTCCCTTCTTTGGCGAATTGGGCAGCGTGAACCCCATGTTCATCCTGCCCAAAGCACTGGGCGCACGCGGGGCCGACATCGCCAAAGGCTGGGCCGCCAGCCTGACCATGGGCGCGGGCCAGTTCTGCACCAATCCCGGCATCGCCGTGGTGCTGGAGGGGCCGCAGGCCGATGAATTTGCCGCGACCGCCAAGGGTGCGCTGGCGGGCGTGGGCGCGCAGACCATGCTGACGGATGGCATGGCCGAGGCCTACCGCGCGGGCCGCGACCGTGTGGCTGCCAGCGCGGGCGTGCGCGAAGTGCTGGCCACCAGCTGCGACGGGCGCGCAGCCACGCCGTATCTGTATGAAACCACCGCCGATGCATGGCTGGGCAACCATGCCTTGGGCGAGGAGGTGTTCGGTCCCCTTGGCCTGATCATCCGCGCCCGCGATGAGGGGCAGATGCTGGATCTGGCACGCGCGTTGCAAGGCCAGCTGACCTGCACCCTGCATCTGGATGATGGCGACACGGGCCTGGGCCAGCGCCTGATGCCGGTTCTGGAACGCAAGGCCGGGCGCATTCTGGCCAATGGGTTCCCCACAGGGGTCGAGGTGGCCGACAGCATGGTCCATGGCGGCCCCTACCCCGCCTCGACCAATTTCGGCGCCACATCCGTGGGCACCCTGTCCATCCGCCGCTTTCTGCGACCGGTGTGCTACCAAAACCTGCCAGCCGCCCTGCGCCCAGACGATCTGCAATAATACCAACACAGGGGGGCGGGCGCACGCCCCCCTGCCGTCGCAATCATCATGCAGGGCGACAGGTTTTTTCGCGCGCGCTCACACCGCCGCGCGCCACATGCGAAACCGCCCCTGCCCTGTCATTTCGCGGATCAGACCGTGATCTTCCATCCATGCAAGGTTGCGCTGCACCGCAGCGCGGCTGGCCCCTGTCAGGGCCTCGGCCATGGGCGCTGACAATACCGGCCAATCCGACAGGGCGGCCCGCAAGGCAGGCGGTGTGCGCCCCGACAGCCGCGCCATTGCCGCATCTGCACGCACACTCCAGGCGTCGATCTGGTCCAGATGGCGCTGCGCACTTAATGTGGCGCTGTCCATGCTGTCATACCACCGCTTCAGCCGCGCATCGGGGGCACCTTGGGCGCGCAACCCCCCTGCCCCGCCCATGGCCAGCGGCGCGAAAACCGCGCCCTGCCCATCGCCTGCGGCGATACGCGCTGCGGTGACGGCGGCTTCCAGCGCGCCGCCCTGATGCGCCAACCCCGCCAGTGACCACAGATGATATCCCATGCAGGCGCGTGTCACGGGGTGCAGATGCGCGCCCGCTTGCATCAACTCCTGCCATGCGCTGGCACGTTCGGTGAAGCGTTCGGATGCATCATCCAAAGCGCCTGCATCATGGCGGCCAAGGAATTCAGGCAATCCCGCCTGTGGCCCCGGCCCGCCAGCCAGCCGCCGCACGGCCCAGCCAAGGGCGGACAATACCTGCGTGTCGTCCTGCACACCGGACACACGCAGCGCCACCCAAAGCGCCAGCCTGTCGGGGGCCACCCTGTTGCCATTAACCCAGCTTAATTCCACCGCTTCCAGAAGCGCCAGCCGCTGCCGCCAGCCATCCGGTCCACGTTTCAGCCGCTCATCCAGCGCGCCCAGCCGACCCGCAACCCGCGCAAGCCGCGCGGCGTGGCGGGCTTCGGCGCGGGTCCATTCATCGAGAACCGATGCTTCTGTCGGTTCGTGTTCGGGACCCGGTGACAGGAAATCGGGTTCATCTTCCGGGGGGCCGGGCAGAAACCACAAATCTTCCTGCGCGCCTTCGCGGTCATAGGGGCCGGTGGGTTCGTCCTGTGGGGCAGATGGGGGCTTTCTCATATGTGCAAAATATTGACATTTCGCAAATTGTTCAAGGAAATCCGGCGCCGCACGGAGCCTGCACATGAATAAACAATACCACCTTTAGCGCCTGATATTGAACCAGCGGAAACGACCGCGCCTGATCACACGGCAAGTGGACCGGGCACAAACAAAAGGGGGGCCGAAAACACGGCCCCCAATCTGTTCCCTATGCGGTTTTCCGCAACGCAGCTTAGTCCAGACGCGTGACCACACCTTCTGCAAATGCGGTGATCAACGTCTGATAGGCAAGTTCGGCTTCGACACTTTCGAAAGTCAGCGGATCGCCATCTTCATCAACTGCCGTGACGCCGGACAAGGAAACGCTAAGTTCATAGGAATTGAAGTTCGCGTTGTTGGTCTCATCGGTCACATTAACCTGACCCACAAGAATCGACTGCTCCAGATCGAAGCTGCGTTCAAACGCGCTGGCAAGTGCGACTTCTTCCAGACGCACGGAAATACGGGCACCTTCATCTTCGATCCGTTCCACGATGCGCGCAAGGATGGCATTTTCCAGATCTTCTGCAATTGTGGACCAGAATTGCGCGGCCTCTTCATTGCTGATGGCGGTGATATCTGCTTTGACCGTAACCTCGGACACTTGGTCAACACCAGCCAGTGCAGTGCTGGACGCCAGCGCAAAAATGGCAGGGGCAAGAATGCGGGAAAGTTTCATGTTCATTTTCCTTCGTTTAATCGGCCCTCAGTCGGACCTATTGAACTTACAACAATCACAGCCGCCTTATGGTTCCGGCGCACCACCTTGGGCGGCGGAACGCCGCGCATTTAGCACGCCGAAAGATGAAGCGCCCTGCAACCCGATCCGGCACGCATACAAGCACCATGACCACGAACCTTGACGGATGCGCGGGCCGCAAGCACACCATCATCGACGCGGATTTCGCAGCCCGGTTCAGGGCAATCTGGCGTTGTAAGGGCTGTGCCCGCACCCCGGTCGCCGCCAACGCGTTGCGGCACATCGCGCTGACCATACGTTACGGTTAAATCCCCGCCGCCACCAATGACCAGATATCGAATCCCGCGGTTGCGCAACAACTCGAAAGTGAAGGTTCCCGAAGTGGTAGACTGATGGGCGCAGTAGAATTGCCCGCCATCCCCAACAAGACTGACAGCTCCCCCGCCGCCACGTCAGCGCAGCGCGATACTGCCAAGGCTACGCCAGTGGACAGATGCAACGCCATGACTGACACACCAAAGCTACTGGTCATGCACCCTGTGCGCGCGGCATGCATCATGGTGCCATGCAGCCCGATATCGCGTGTGTTGGTCATGTCGCGGCGGTATTCCGCACCTACAAGGTTCAGCACGTCCCGCACCTTGCCGGTGCGCAAGCGCGCCTGATCATATTTCAGCCCGTAGCGCAGCTTCAGAAATTCCGTATCGGACAAATAGCGCGAATGATAGACTGACGCGATAGCGACAAGGCTTGCAATTCCGCCCTGATCACGTTGGCGCAATTCGCCTTGCAACAGGGCAATCGGGTCGCGCGGGCCAGCACCCAAGGATTGTTGGCCGCCGAAACCGTCACATGCAAATTCAGGTCACGGTCGCTGACGCGGCATGCTTAGCCGCGCTGTGCCCCCTTCAAGCACAGGCACCAGCACCACCAGGATCGGCCATCATCCTGCACAGTGGCAGTGACCGTGCTTTGCGGCGCGCGTTCCGACGCGGGCGAAGAGCGGCGCACCGTTCCTGTGGGCGCAAAACCAAACGGGCGCTCCACCAAGACGGGGCGCAGTTCCACAAATTGCGAAACTGCACTGCGCGTCGACGCATAACACAACACTGGCCGCGCACCGGGCAGCAGGGTGGTCACATCCATCTGCACAACGCGCGGGCGGCGATAGATATCGCGAAAACGAAAGCGCCCGTCACTGCCGGTGATGGCATAAACAAAGTGGATGCGCGCAAAATTCTTGACACGAATCACCCCTTCACCTAACAAAAATGAAACATGAACCATATGTCATGTTTTGAGGGAGGAAATCATGTCACTTAAATCTGCCGTCCTTGTGACGGCCCTGTTGGGCTGGTCTGCGCCAGCATTTGCGGAAATCCGCATCGCCCATATTTACGACCGCACCGGCGCATTGGAAGCCTATGCCGCGCAAAGCCAGGTGGGGCTGATGATGGGCCTTGAATATGCCACTGGCGGCACAATGGAAATTGACGGCCAGCCGCTTGTCGTCATCGAAAAGGACAGCCAGCTGCGCCCTGATCTGGGCCGCGCCCTGCTTGCCGAAGCGTTCGGTGATGATGATGCCCATATCGCTGTCGGCCCGACCAGTTCCGGCGTTGCGCTGGCCATGTTGCCCGTCGCCGAGGAATTCGAGCGCGTGCTGATCGTTGAACCTGCGGTGGCCGACAGCATTACCGGCAGCGACTGGAACCGCTACATCTTCCGCACCGGGCGCAATTCCAGCCAGGACGCCATTTCCAACGCGGTCGCACTTGGGCGTGAAAACGTGATGATTGCGACATTGGCGCAAGATTACGCGTTCGGGCGCGATGGCGTTGCCGCCTTCCGCGAGGCATTGGCCGACACGCCCGCGCAACTGGTTCATGAAGAATATGTCCCCACGGATACAACCGATTTCACCGCCGCCGCAGAACGTATTTTCAACGCATTGGCGCAACATGACGGCGAAAAGCGGCTGTTCGTTATCTGGGCGGGGGGCAATAACCCCATTGGCCGGATTCAGGCCATGGACCCGTCGCGCCACGGGATCGAAATTGCGACAGGCGGCAACATTCTGCCCGCAATGGGCGCATATCGCGACCTGCCGGGTATGGAAGGGGCCACATATTACTACTATGAGATCCCGCAAAACCCCGTAAACGACTGGTTGGTGGAACAGCATTTCGAACGCTACGGCACCCCGCCGGATTTCTTCACCGCCGGTGGCATGACCGCGGGTCTGGCCGTTGTCGAGGCCATTCGCAACGCCGGTGGTGCCGATGATTCCGAGGCATTGATCGAAGCGATGGCCGGAATGGAATGGGAAACCCCCAAAGGCACCATGCAATTCCGCGCGCAGGACCATCAGGCAATGCAGGAAATGTATCATTTCCGCATTCGGGTCGAAAATGATGTGGCATGGGGCATTCCCGAACTGGTGCGGGTGCTGGGAATTGACGACATGGACATTCCCGTTCGCAACCAACGCTGACGCGACATCAACACCGGTTCGGGCGCGGCGGATGCGCGCGCCCGGACCAGCCATGCCCGCCCTAGATGGCGCGGCACCTGTGTCCCCAACCCCAAGGCGGCCCTGATGAGTGAACCATCCCTTGAAACCCGCGATCTGACTGTGCGCTTTGGCGGGCATGTTGCTGTCGATCAGGTCAGCTGTGCTTTTCGCGCGGGCGAGCTGACAGCCATTGTCGGCCCCAACGGGGCAGGCAAGACAACCTATTTCAACCTGATCTCGGGACAGATTGCCGCCTCCGCGGGCCGCGTCCTGCTGGGCGGGGCCGACATCACCACCATGACCGTGTCGGCGCGCACGGCAAACGGGCTGGGGCGGGCGTTCCAGCTGACCAATCTGTTCCCGAAACTGACCGTGCTGGAAAATGTGCGTCTGGTGGTTCAGGCCCGCAGGAACCGCGGCTTCAACATCTGGACAACCGCCTTCAGCCACCATGAACTGATCGACGAGGCGCAGGCGGTGTTGCAGCGCGTGCGCCTGTCGCATCTGGCGCAGCAGACCGTTGCGGCCCTGCCCCATGGCGACCAGCGCAAGCTGGAAGTTGCAACACTGATCGCGATGATGCCGAAGGTGTTCATGTTTGACGAACCAACCGCTGGCATGTCCGTCGATGAAGCGCCTGTCATTCTGGACCTGATTGCCGAAATCAAACGCGACACGACAGCGACGGTTTTGCTGGTTGAACACAAGATGGACGTCATCCGCAGCCTGGCCGACCGCATTATCGTGCTGCATAACGGCGCACTTGTTGCGGATGGCGCGCCTGAAACGGTCATGTCATCTGCGGTCGTGCAAGAAGCCTATATGGGCAAGGAACTTACCGATGTCTGATCCGATCCTGCAACTGTCGGGTGTCAAAACCGACATCGCACAATATCACATCCTGCATGGTGTCGACCTGACAGTGCCGCGCGGGCAGGTGACCATGCTGCTGGGGCGCAATGGCGCAGGAAAAACCACAACCCTGCGGTCCATCATGGGGCT
This sequence comes from Roseinatronobacter sp. S2, assembly GCF_029581395.1. Classification (GTDB taxonomy): domain Bacteria; phylum Pseudomonadota; class Alphaproteobacteria; order Rhodobacterales; family Rhodobacteraceae; genus Roseinatronobacter. The sequence continues at coordinate 223,260 of NZ_CP121115.1, forward strand.
GTGGCGGCCGCGCGCAGGCAGCATTCATTTCGATGGCACCGACATCGCAGGGCTTGCCCCCCCGCAGATCGCACAGCGCGGCATCGGGTTTGTCCCTGAAGATATGGGCATTTTCGCCGATCTGACGGTCGAGGAAAACCTGATCCTTGCTGCAATTTCCGGCCCTATCCGGCGCGACAGGCTGGATTGGGTATTCCGCGCGTTCCCCGCATTGTCCACCTTCTGGAAAATGCCCGCAGGCAACCTGTCGGGCGGGCAGAAACAAATGCTGGCCATCGCGCGGGCGGTCATCGAAAAGCGCGGGCTTTATCTGATTGACGAGCCGTCCAAGGGGCTGGCCCCTGCGATTGTGTCCACCATGGCGCGCGCGCTGAAAGACCTGAAAAGCGATGGTGCCTCGATCCTGATGGTAGAGCAGAACTTCTCGTTGGCGCGCGCATTGGGCGATCATGCGGCGGTCATGGATGAAGGCCGGATTATCTGGACCGGCGCAATGGCAGAACTGGCCGCAGATGCCGCTTTGCAAGAACGCCTTATGGGCCTGAAAATGGAGGTTGCATGACACTCTCAACCGAACACGCGCCCGAACACGCCCCGAAAATGGCGCGCCTGTCGCTGTCGGAACGGCTGCAACCATGGCTTCCGGTCTTGCTTGTGCCCGCGCTGGTTCTTGCGGGGTATCTGATGATTTCCTCGCCGTCCTCATGGCTGACGCTGACAGTTTCGGGGCTGGCCATGGGTATGATGATCTTCGTCATTGCATCGGGCATGACGCTGGTTTTCGGGCTTATGGATGTCATCAACTTTGGCCACGGGGCGTTTGTGTCCTTTGGCGCATTTGTGGGCGTAAGTGTCCTGCTGGCGCTGTCGGGCATGACGGGTGCGCCCTCGCTGATGCTGAACCTGCTGGCGGTCGGGGCCGCGATGCTTGCGGCCATGGCCGTAACCGGTGTTCTGGGCCTTGGGTTTGAACGCATTATTGTGCGTCCCGTCTATGGCAGCCATCTGAAACAGATTCTGGTGACGATGGGTGGCCTGATCGTGGCCGAACAGCTTATTCATGTGATCTGGGGCGGCGAGGAAATATTCATCGGGCGTCCCGAAATGCTGAAAGGGTCGGTGACCGTATTCGGGGCCACGCTGGAAAAATACCGGCTTGTCGCCGTGGGGCTGGGGTTGGTGCTGTTCGTCATCATGCGCGCGGTGCTGCGCAACACCAAACTGGGGCTGATTGTGCGTGCAGGGGTGGAAAACCCCGAAATGGTGCAGGCGATGGGCTATCACATTCGCCGTGTTTTCGTGCTGGTGTTTGTGGCCGGTTCGGCGCTGGCGGGTTTGGGCGGCGTGATGTGGGCGCTCTATCAGGAAATGATCACCGCACATATGGGCATGGAAATCATGATCCTTGTGTTCATCGTGGTCATCATCGGCGGGCTTGGTTCGGTCGAAGGGTGCTTTATCGGCGCGCTTCTGGTGGGGTTGATGCAGAATTACACGGCCTTTCTGGAACCCAAACTGGCGCTGATTTCGAACATCGCGCTGATGGTCGCGATCCTGATGTGGCGGCCACAGGGCATGATGCCCGTGATCAAGGCGAAGTAAGGGGATAACAGATGATACGGTTTTTCCTGTCCGGCGACCATCCGCAAAGCCGCGTTCTGACCGCGCTGTTGCTGGTTATTCTTGTCACCCTTGCGCTTGCACCATTCCTGTTTCCCGGCACGCGCAGTCTGGAAACGGCGGCCCGCATCTGCATTTTCATTGTGCTGGTGGCCAGCTATGATCTGTTGCTGGGCTATGCGGGGATTGTCAGTTTCGCGCATACCATGTTTTTTGGCATGGGGGCTTATGGGGTGGCCATTGCCACGCAGCGCATGGGCACCGGCTATGATGCAATGATTGTGGGCACGGTTGCGGGCACGGCCCTTGCTGCCGTGTTCGCATTGGGCATTGCGCTGTTTTCATTGCGGGTGCGCGCGATCTTCTTTGCCATGATCACACTGGCCATCGCGTCGGCGGTGGGTGTTCTGGTCAGCCAGCTTTCGGGCATAACGGGGGGCGAGGATGGGATGAATATTCGCATACCCCGCGAGTTGACACCTGCGTTCCGCCCGTTTGATGAGCCGGTGCTGGGCTTGCGCATTACAGGGCGGCATCTGAACTACTACCTTGTGTTCTTTTCATGCCTTATCATGTTTCTGGTATTGCTGCGCGTCGTGAACTCCCCGTTCGGGCGGGTTTTGCAAGCGATCCGCGAAAACGCCTTCCGCGCCGAGGCAATCGGCTACCGTGTTGTCTATTATCGTGCCATGGCCACGGTGCTGTCGGCGGCGGTTGCGGCGCTGGCAGGGGCGGTTTTCGCAATCTGGTTGCGCTATGTCGGGCCGGCCACGACCCTTGGTGTGGAAATCATGCTGGATATTTTGCTGATCGTGGTCATCGGCGGCATGGGCACGATGTATGGCGCAGTCATCGGCACCGTTGTGTTTGTGCTGGCGCAGAATTACCTGAAGGACTGGATGGGCGGCGCATCGGATGCGACATCATTCCTGCCACTTGTGCCGGATCTGCTGAACCCCGACCGCTGGTTGATGTGGCTGGGCATATTGTTCATTCTGTCGGTCTATTTCTTTCCCAGCGGGGTTGTGGGGCGGTTGCGGGGCAAGGCATGACGCGGCCCGCCGCGCGCTATATCCATGTGCACCGCCATGGCAGCGGTCCTGCGCTGGTGTTCCTGCATGGCTGGACAATGGCGGGGGACATCTTCGCCGATGCCTTCCGGCGTCTGGGCGACAGGTTCAGCTGCATCGCGCCCGACCTGCCCGGCCATGGCCGCACCGAAGGGTATGCCCCCGATGTGCACGGGGCCACGGAAATGCTGGCGGATCTGTTGCAAGCCGAAGATCTGCGCAATGTCACACTGATAGGCTGGTCGCTGGGCGCATTGGTGGGCTGGTCCCATTTGCGGCACGGCGGCGGGGCGCGCATCGGCGCAATGGTCAGCCTGGATATGAGTCCCCGACCCTTGAATGGCGGGGACTGGTCGCTGGGCTTGCATGGCCAGACCGCGCAGCAGGCCCGCGCCAAGGGGCAATGGTTCCGCGATGACTGGGCCAGCGCTGCAAATGTCATTGCGCGCAGCATGTTTGCAGGTCCTCAGGGTGCCCCCGGTCTGGACATCGCGCAGGCCAGCGCGCGCATATCCGCGCAAGACCCGCAGCTTATGGCAGGGTTATGGGACAGCCTTGTGGCGTGTGATTGCCGCGACACCATCCGCCGCCTGCCTGTGCCGCTGCTGGCCATTCACGGCGCCGCCAGTCGCGCCTACCCGCAGGAAACAGCGCATTGGCTTGCAAACTCCGCACCGCGCGGGGCATTTTCGATTATGCCGCAAGCGGGCCATTCGCCGCTTCTGGAACAGCCTGATGCCACCTGCGCCGAAATCGCGCAATTTGCCCTGAACCCCGAGAGTCGTTGCTGATGGAAAAACCTGCCGCCACCCGTATTCCCCGCACCCGCCGTGGCCGCGAAACCCGCGAAGCTATCCTGCGCGCCGCTGAATCCGAGATTGGCGCGCAAGGGTATGCGGCCGCGTCCATCAACGACATCACCCGCGCAGCAGGCATCGCGCAGGGCACATTCTATATCTACTTTGACAGCAAAGAGCATGTGTTTCGCGAACTTGTCGCCGAAATGGGGCGGTTCACGCGCAAAACCCTGTCGGACGCAGTGGCCAGCGCGCCTGACCGCCTTGGGGCCGAACGCCTTGGCCTGCGCGCCTTTCTTGACATCGCAGCTACCCGACCCACGCTTTACAACATTGTCGAAGAAGCGCGTTTTGTCGATCCCGACAGCTATAACAGCTACTTCAAATCTTTTGCGCGCGGATATGCGAACAATCTGGCCGCCGCCGCGCGCGAGGGCGAAATCAGGCCCGGAAATGCCGAAATTCGCGCATGGGCCTTGATGGGCATGGCGGTGACACTGGGCGAACGTTTCGGGCTGACAGGGGCCGACCCTGATGAAGTCGTGGCCGAAGTGTTCGACATGCTGGAAAACGGTCTGCGGCCATGACTGCGGTAACACTGACCCATGATGCGGGCATTGCCACGCTGACACTGAACCGCCCCGACCGGTGCAACGCGCTTGACGACAGCCTGCTGGCGGGTCTGCATGCCGCGCTTGACACTTTGGGACAGCCCCGCGCCGTGGTGCTGCGCGCGGCGGGGCGGCATTTTTCGACAGGGGGCGATGTGGCGCGCTTCGCCCAAGAAGTTGCGGCGGGCAATGGCGCGCGCTACGGCGATGCAGTCGTGGGCGGGCTGAACCGCGCCATATTGCGCATCGCAGCCCTGCCCTGCCCCGTTATTGCCGAAGTGCAGGGCGCACTGACGGGCGGGGCGCTGGGGCTGGTTCTGGCCACAGACATGATTGCCATGAACCGCACGGCATTTGTCCAGCCCTTCTACAGCGTCGTGGGTTTTGCGCCCGATGGCGGCTGGACGGCACTGCTGCCCGACCGCATAGGCCCGGCCCGCGCCCGCAGCATTTTGCTGTTGAACCAACGCCTTGGCGCGCAGGACCTGGCTGCACTGGGACTGGCGCAGGCGGTTGCCGATGACACCGCGCCGGTGGTTGCGCAATGGCTGGCCACGCTGGACACGCATCTGGCAGGGTCCATGACCGCGACCAAGGCGTTGCTGCACGACCAGCCACGTTTGCAGCGCGCCCTTGACGCCGAACGCGCCGCATTTATCGCCCGCCTGAACACCGACGAGGTCCGTTACGGCATGGCGCGTTTTCTTGCCCAGTTGAAAGGATCATGACATGGGATTTGCCCCCGACATGGCCGCCAAGCGGGCCGAACTGACACCCGATGCGCTGGCCTTCCTTGACCACAGCACAGGGCGCAACTGGACATTTGCGCAGGTAAATGCCGAAGCCGCCGCAGTTGCGGGCGGGCTTTTGGGGCTGGGGCTGGAACAGGGCGCGCGGGTCGCCATCCTGTGCCATAACCGCGCCGAATTCTTCATCGCGCTGTTTGCCTGCCAGAAAGCGGGCCTGATCCTGTGCCCATTGAACTGGCGTCAGCCCGATGCGGAGCTTCGCCCTCTTCTGGCAAGTGTGGGGTGCAGCGCCATTTTGCATGACGCCGCCCATGCGACACTTGCGCAGGCGCTGTCGGACGGGCAGCCTTGCATCGGTTTTGCCGCGCAGGGCGGGTTCGATCTGCATGGCCCACCGCCACCACCGCGCCAGATTGACGATGATGCGCCATGGTATCTGCTGTTCACATCCGGCACGACGGGCCTGCCAAAGGCCGTGATCCAGACCCCGCGCATGGCCATGGGGAACGCTGTGAATATTGCGCAGCACCTTGGCCTGTCATCGCACGACAGCACTGCGTGTTTCCTGCCGCTGTTTCATACGGCGGGCATCAACCTGTTTACATTGCCGGTGTTCCTGTGGGGTGGGCACAGCCATGTTCTGGCGAAATTCCAGCCCGATGACCTGTTCGATCTGATTGCCACGGGCCGGATTTCGCATTTCTTCGGGGTGCCTGCGATTTATCAGGCGTTCAGCCTGCACCCTGCCATCGATGATGTGGATCTGACACGCCTGCGCAGCTATGCCTGTGGCGGTGCCGCCCTGCCCGCAGAGGTGATCCGGTTCTTTGCGGACCGCGGCGCGGTCATCTGCAACGGCTACGGCATGACGGAAACAGGGCCAACGGGATTTTTGCTTGATCCCGCCGCCGCGCTGGCGCGGATCGGGTCCATTGGCAAACCCCAGACCATGACCGAAGCGCGCCTGTCCGGCGTGCCAGACGGCCAGCCGGGAGAGGGAGAGTTGGAAATGCGCGGCGCAACCGTGACGCCGGGGTATTTTGGCGACCCCGATGCCACAGCAAGCGCCTTTACCCCCGATGGCTGGCTGAAATCCGGCGATGTTGCGGCGCGCGATGCGGCGGGGTATTACACCATCATCGACCGCATCAAGGACATGTATATTTCCGGCGGCGAAAACGTCTATCCCGCTGAGGTGGAGCGCGTTCTGATAACCCATCCCGCCATACTGGAAGCCGCCGTCATCGGCATCCCCCACCCGAAATGGGGCGAAGTTGGCGCGGCGTTCATAATCGCGCGACCCGGTCATGACTGCGACACGGACACATTGACCGACTGGTGCCGTGCGCGTCTGGCGGGCTACAAGACCCCGAAATCCTTTCATCTGATCGACGATTTTCCCCGCACCGCCGCTGGCAAGGTGCGCAAACCCCTGTTGCGAAAGATGCTGCCATGACCCCCCTGATCCGTATGGAATGGGTGCCCACCCAGGAAGAATTTGACCGCTTCGCCCATATCTCGGGCGATGATAACCCCATTCATGTTGATCCCGAATTTTCGGCGCGCACGCGCTTTGGGCGGACTGTCAGCCATGGGATGCTGATCTATACCAAGCTGTGGGGCATGGTCAGCCGCACCTTTCCGGCACGGGCGCACAGGTTTCAGTCGATGATGTTCCCCAACCCCGCCTATGCGGGCGAGGCGCTGATACTTGAAATCAGCGAAACCCCCGAAGGGCAGTTGTCGGTCATAGCCTTGCGCAAGGCGGATGAAAAAATCGTATTTCAGGGACAGGCACAGGTGGCATAATGCAGATCGGACAATTTTCGGAAACCACGCGCAGCTACAGTGCCGATGATCTGGACGCATTAGCAGATCTGGCAGGCATGGACGTGGGGGACACAATCCCCGAACCCCTGATCGGGGCGCTGTTTTCCTATTTGCTGGGCGTGCATTTGCCGGGTTCGGGGACCAATTATCTGAAGCAGGAATTGTGCTTTCTTGCGCCTGCGCCACTGGACCAGACACTGACTGCGCGTGTCGAAATCACACGCCTGCGCCCCGAAAAGCATCTGGCCGATCTGGCAACCACATGCCGCACCGAAAACGGCACACTGGTCTGCGAAGGGCGCGCACTGGTTCTGATCCGCGATGTGGGCGCATAGATCCGGCCACAAGGCGCGCTTCACAGGCGTATACGTTGCATCTGACACGCCTGCCTGGGCCTGCCGCCCGCCCCCTTGATCAGGCGACCATTGCTTTGCCGCTGTCCCTAAGTCCGGCGGTATCGGGGCGGGGTTGCGCAAATTGCAGCATGTCATCCGCAACCTTTGCGATCAGCGCTGCGTCATGGCTGACCAATGTGATTGACAGCCCTTCTTCGCGGGCAAGACCCGCCAGCATCATGATCACATCGCGCTGGGTGATCGGATCAAGGCGCGATGTCGGTTCATCCGCGAATAGAAAACGCGGGCGTGCCAGCATCGCGCGCAGCAGCGCCAGCCTTTGCAATTCCCCACCCGACACGGCATCGGGGCGGCGCGACAAAAGCGCCGGATCAAGCCGCAGGCGGGCCAGCAGTGTTTCGATCTGCCCTGCGGGCGCGCGATGCAGCCGCGCGACATCTGCAAGGGTCTGGCCAAGGGTGCGTTTGCGCGCAAAGGCAGCGACAGGGTCCTGATACAGCTTCTGGCACGCGGTCGGGGCAAGTTCCGGCGCGCGGACGACCTGTCCCGCATCAGGGGGCAGCAGGCCCAGCAGCGCATCGCCAAGGCTGGACTTCCCGCATCCTGATGGTCCTGTGACCCCAAGAATGCGCCCGCGTTGCAGTGTCAGATCCAGCCCGTCAATCAGCACCTGTCCCCGCCGGGACAATGTCAGCCCTTGGGTGCGCAACACGGTCTCCCCGACACTTGCCGCCGTTTCCCGTTCGGGCCAGTGTTCGGGGTCGGCCGCAATCAGATCGCGGGTATATGCGGCCTGCGGGTTGGCAAAGACATCCGCCGTCGTGCCGGTTTCCACCACCGCCCCTTCGCGCAGCACAATCAGCCGCCCGCCGATCATGCGCGCAAGCGCAAGGTCATGGGTGATGACCATCAGCCCGCCCCCTTGCCCCAGTTCACCCAGCAACAGGGCCGCAACATCATTGCGGCGCGCGGCATCCAGCCCCTTGGTCGGTTCATCGGCGATGACGATGGGCGCACCACCTGCGCGCGCGGCGGCAATGGCCACGCGCTGCGCCATGCCGCCCGACAATTCATGCGGGTAACTTGCGATTGCCGCGCCGCCCAAGCCGAAAGCCACCAGATCGGTGCTTGCCTGCTGGCGGGCCTGTGCGCGGGGCAGTCCACGAACCAGCCTGTGCGCATCGGCCACCTGTGCGCCCGCACGCATCAGCGGGTCCAGCGACAGCCACGGTTCTTGTGGCAACACTGCTATTTCGCGACCCCATAGCCTGCGGAATGCGGCGCGGTCGGCCCCCGCGCGCAAATGGCGCGTCCCAATGCTGACCTGCCCTGCGGCGTTCAGACTGTCCGGCAACGTGCCCATGATGGCCTGCGCCAGCAGGCTTTTGCCGGACCCCGTTTCGCCCAGAATGATCAATGGCTCGCCCGGTTCCAACCGTAATGAGACAGGATCAAGCAGCCGTGTCGCGCCATCGGATACCGAAATATCAGTCGCATGCAGAAGTGTCATTGCTTTTGCCCTCCGGCCAGCAGGGTCAGCCCCAGCAGCAGTGTGAATGTGGCCAGCACCGGTGTCAGCAGCGCCATGGGGGCCTCGCGCCAATAGGGCAGCAGTTCCACCATCATCAGCCCCAGTTCCGGCGTGGGCGCACGCATGCCGACGCTGACAAACCCAAGGGCTGCGATGCCCATGATCGCGGTGGCGGTGCCAAAAGCGGCGGCAGTCAGCATCAAGGGCGCGATTTCAGGCCACAGATGGGTGCGAAACACATAAGCCGCGCGAAAGCCCAGCAAGCGCGACGCCTGCACCGCAGGGCTGGCCAGCGTGGCGCGTGTGGCCGCACGGGTCAGGCGAAAGAACTCCACCCACAGCACCAGTGACAGCCCCGCCCAGAACCCCAGCGCCGTGCCCGGCATAATCGCCAGCACAATCAGCACCAGCAACAGCCCCGGCAGCGCCATCAGCGCATCGGCCAGAATGACCAGCACCCGTTCAACCCAGCCGCCGCGCGCCGCCGCCAGCGTGCCAAGGACCAGCCCTGCCGCGCCCGCCGTGGCCACCGCCGCCAGCGCAATCGCAGGCGACAGGCGCAGCGCATGGGCCAGCCGGTGCCACAGTGACCGGCCCAGATGGTCATAGCCGAAGGGCGCGCCTGCATCCGGCCCCGCAAGCGACTTCATCAGCGATTGCGCAAATGGATCACCGGGCACCAGAACCGGACCAAGAAGCGCAAACCCCGCAACCAGCGCCAGCACCACAGCCCCGATTGCGCGGCCCAGCGGCATGTTTAGCGGCGGATTATTGGCTAATGTCGTCATCTTGCCCCCCTTGGGTCAATCCGCGTGACCGCAAGATCAATCAGCGCGTTGACCAGCACGAAGCCCAGCCCCAGCATCAGCGCGGTGCCCTGCACCATTGGCACATCGCGCGCGAAGACCGCATGCACCAGCGCATGCCCGATGCCGGGCCAGCCAACGATGGATTCAATAACAACAACCCCTTCAACCAGCATAACAAATTGCAACCCCAGATAGGTCAGCAACGGGACGGAAACATTGCGCAGCCCGTGCCGCCACAGAACCTGCCTGCGCGACAGCCCTTTCCATTGGGCAAACTGATAGAAGGGCATTGCCGCAATGCTGGCCATGGCATCGCGCGCAATGCGGGCATTCACTGCCGCCAGTCCCAGCGCCAGCGCCAGCGCGGGCAAAATGAAATGCCGCCCCGCGCCATAGCCTGCGGCGGGTAGCCAGCCAAACTGCACCGACAGGATAAGGATCAGGATCAGCGCCATCAGAAATTGCGGGATGGCCTTGACGCCCGTGGACACGACCAGCAGCCCCCGGTCCAGCCAGCCACCCGGACGCAGGCCCGCCAATATACCCAGCGGCGGGCCAATCAGCAACGACAAGCCAATTGCCGCCAGCGCCAGCCATAGCGAAGCCCCCAGTTGATGGCCGATTTCCGCGATCACCGGTTGCCCCGACACCAGCGACACGCCGAAATCGAACCGCAGCAGATCGCCCATCCATTGCACGAAGGCGGGGAACCAATGGCCGCCAAGCCCCAGTTCTTCGCGCACCGCATCGGCGGCGGCGGTGTTGACATTGTCATACCCGTAGCGCCCCGCCGCGATGCGCCAAGCGGCGTCCCCCGGCAGGCTGCGCATCATCGCAAATGTTGCCGCCCCCACAAGAAGCGCCACAGTGGCGGCCTGTATCAGTCGTGAAATCAGCATATTCATTGGGCAAACCGCAGCCCTGCCAGACCGAAATTACGTTCCCACGGGTCGATTACAGCGCCTTCAATGCCGGATTTGACCGCCAGCGTCTGCTGATACCATGCAATCGGGATCACCGGCAGTTCGGCCTGAAGAATGGCACCGATCCGGGCGCGGTCGGCATCTGTGCCGTCGCCGCGTGCCAGCGTCCGGGCCAGATTCACCAATTCAGGGCTGTCCCATCCCATCGCGCCCCAGTCGCCAGTCGGGGCGAAATCCGACAGCACGGTGCCGATCGGGTCGGGGATCAGGGCGAAATTGCGCGCCAGCAGGCCCAGTTCCAGCGTGCCCGCCTGATGGCCTGCCGGAATTTCAGACGAATTGGTGCTGTTGATTGTCATATCCACCCCGATGGCGCGCAATTGCTGTTCCAGCACAGCCGCCACCAGCGGCAGTTCCGGCCGGTCGGGATAGGTGGTCAGCGTCAGGGCAAAGCGCTGCCCGTCACGCGCCAGAATACCATCCGCACCGGGCGTCCAGCCCTGTTCGGCCAGCAGCGCTTGTGCGGCGTCAATGTCATATTGCAACGGGTCAATATCGTCATTGTGCCATACGCCCATCGCAGGCGGGAACAACTGGTCCGCCCCTTCGGGATAGCGCAGCACCGCCTGCGCGATGCCCGCGCGGTCAATCGCAAGGCTAAGGGCCTGCCGTGTTTGCGGGGTGTTCAGGAACGGGTGCGCTGCATTGACCTTGATCAGCAAGGTGCGCGGGATCGCCACGGACATGACCTGCACCGCATCAGATTGCGACAGCCGCGTCACGCTCGCGGGATCGAGGTTGAAAACGAAATCCGCATCGCCCGATTCCGCCATCAGTGCCCGTGTTTCGGCACGGCTGACTGCGGTATAGCTAACATCGGGCACATGGGGCTGTTCGCCCCAATAGTCAGCGAATGCTGTGGCGCGCAGCGACAGGGGCGGGGTCAGTTCGGTGATCTGGTAAGGGCCCGTGCCAATGACGGCCACTGCCTGCCCGTCCGGGCCATAGGCTGCGGGCGCCAGAATTTGACCACGGCTTTCGGCAAGGAACGCGGGCAGTGCCGCGCGCGGTTCCGTCAGGGTGATGACAACGGCGTCCTGATCAGCGGTGATTGCCGCAATGGGTAGCCCGCTGATGGGGCCGGGTTTTCCTTTGGCGATTTCCAATGCGTTGACCACCGCCGCAGCGGACATCGCGCTGCCATCATGAAACAGCACATCTTCGCGCAGGTTAAAGCGCCATGTCAAACCGTCATCGGACACATGCCAGTCCGTGGCAAGCCCCGGCAACAAACGGCCCTGCGGGTCGGCATCCACAAGCGTTTCCGAAATACCCATGCGCATAAAGATATGGCCGCTGGTCGATGGTTCGGGGGACTGAATTTCAAACGGGGCGGCCACGTCGATCCTGTTATCGGCAAGCGCGGGCGCGCCAAACGACAGAACGAACAAAGCGGCGACGAGGGGGCGTTTCAAAAGTATCATCATGATATCCTAAAGTCAGATCTTCGCTGCAAGCCAAAGTGCCGCGTCACTGGAGGATGTCACCGGATGGCAAGACCGGCTGGGGGACCGGTCGCTACAGTTTCAACCCAACGACATACCGGGGCTTCGGGCAGAAGCTGTTATGTTATAAGATAACACTACACAAGAGGAAAAGAGTGCATGCGTCGTGCAAAAAATGCGCGCGCCCGCATTTTGCACAAGCAGGTTGCACAAAAAGCGGGGCGCAGCGCAGATGATCTAGCTGATTGATATTGCCCACAAACCGACAGAAATCAGGAATTGTGCCTGTGGGCGTTGGTTGTCACTGCGCTGTAATCGTCAGCTCGGCGCTACCGAAACGTGGGCTGGACACGACGATACGCGCATCCCCTGTCTGGCCGGTGGTGCGCAGCCAGAACCCGGCCATGCCACCGCATAGCGTAACATGGTCGGGGCCAATCAGGCGGACAGGGCCGCTGGCGCGGATCTGGACCGTCTCGTTCAGAAAACGCAGCGGGTTGCCTGCCTGATCCAGCCCACGCAGCACAACGCGCGTTTCATCCTGTGTTGCCGCATTCAGTTTTGTTGTATCAGCCAGCATTTCCAGCCGCGTTGGCACCGGATCAGCAACGAAATGGCGTTGCGCGACCTGCTTGCCTGCCAGCCAGCCCGTCAGAACCCCGTCCTTCCATGCCATCCCCCAGCGCCCCAGCGCATCGGGTGACAAATGCCGCTGCTCAATGATGACAGGCGGATAGGGCAGATGCGGAAAACGCGCGTGATCCGGGCCGACGCGGGTTGTGCTGCCGCCATAGGTCAATTCGACCGCGTCGCAATTTGTCAGCACAATCAGGGGCAGCACACCGCCGATATTGCGCTCTCCGCGCGCCCAGCAGGTCACGGGTTCAAACACAATGCGCGCAGCAGGGTCTTGTTGCGATGCATAGACATATCCCGCCGGTTTCAGGTTGCGGAACATGTCGGTCACGCCGTGGTGGCAGATGCGGTCACCCGACCCGAAATCCTTGTGGGTGTTGTAATCGGCAAAGCACCATCCGATTGCCCCCGCGATGCCCGGATCGCCGAAAGCTGCGTTCAGCACCTCCAGATGGCGGATGGCGTGTTCGGCGTGGCGTTGTTCTGGATCACCCGCCTTGGTCGGGAACATATGCCCATTATACTCGGTCACAAGATACGGCACCGGATGGCGCAGGCCCGTCGTCTCGGTTATCGGACGCAGGGGCGTGCGCGGGCGGTTGGAGTCGGTTTTTTCAAAATCGCCCAGTATGAAATCATTCATCGTATAGACATCTTCCAGCATTTCGCTGTCGGTGATGCAGCGCACACCGCCGGTCTGGCGTGTCGGGTCCAGTTCGCGCGCAATGCGGTTGGCCTCGGAATAAAAATCATGGTCATCGGCGCTTTCGTTGATACGCACCCCCCACAGGATAACAGAGGGGTGGTTCCAGTCCCGCCGGATCATCGCAGCGACATTCGCGACCGCGCGTGTTTTCCATTTCGCGTCGCCAATATGTTGCCAGCCGGGAATTTCTTCGAACACCAGCAGGCCGATCCGGTCGCAATGGTCCAGAAACCACGGTGATTGCGGATAATGCGACGTGCGCACAATATTGCACCCCAGATCGTATTTCAGGATTTCGGCGTCGCGTTCCTGACTGCGGCGGCCCTGTGCATAGCCGCTATAGGGAAAGCTCTGGTGCCGGTTCAGGCCACGCAGCTTGACCGGTCTGCCGTTCAGCATGAACCCCTGCGGCGTGAATTCCGCGTGGCGTATGCCGAAATCCGTGCGGTGACAGTCAGTCCCCGCCGGGGTCTGCAAGGTCAGTTCCAGCGTATACAAAACCGGATTGTCCATATCCCACAGCGACAAATCCTTCAGCCCGTCAAACCGGATACCCAGATCCGTGCCGTTCACGGGCACCGTTTGCGTGGCGATCTCAGCGCCGCTGGCATCCAGAATCCGCGCAATCACGGTGCCGGATTGCACCCCGTCCGCAGCCACAAGGATTACCCGCGCCAAGACCGTTTTTTGTGCACCCAGCGGGTCGGGTGTTTCGATTTTGACCTGCGCGATCCGAACAGATGGCGCGCTGCGCAGCCATACATCACGGTAAATTCCGGCATAGGTCAGATAGTCGATCTGCCCGCCAAAGGGCGGGATTTCCGGGTTTTCCGCCCCGCTAAGTGTGACGGTTACAATATTGCTGCCCTTGACCAGATGCGGGGTCAGGGGCGCATCAAAGGGTGTATAGCCGTCATGGTGGCGCGCGACCTCTACGCCGTTGATCTGCACGCACGCATCAGCCATCACGCCATCAAACCGCAGCCAGACATCGCGCCCCTGCATGTCAGGGGTCCAGTCGATACGCCGCTGATAGGTGAAACTGCGCTGATAGATGGTTTCGTCAAAATAGTTCAGCGGCAGGTCCACCGCGCTGTGCGGCAGCGTCACCAGTTGTGTCCCACTTGTCGGGTCTGCGTCGTCGGGACAAAACTGCCAGCCTTCGTTCAGGGCAATCCGGTGCGGCATTGCGGTGCGTTCCATTTGAGTACTGCTCCTATGCAAACCCGAAGATTATGCGGTTTAGGCCGCCCCGTGTCAGAATCTGGCCTGTCTCAGGTCTTGGTGGCGCGTGTCATGCGTCTGCGGTCAATGGTGTCGATTTGGTCGCGCGCCGCACCATGCGCCCGTCTGGTCTTTCGACCAGTTGGCCCGTGCCCGTGTCGTTCCATGCGGCTTCGGCCAGTGTGCGGTCGGCCCGTTTCAGGTTGCCCATGCCCGCATCATCCACCGACAGGATCGAAGCCCGCAAAAGTTGCGAATAGGGATGCTCCGGCGCTTCCAGCACCGCGCGCGCCGGACCCATTTCGACGACATGCCCGCGTTGCATGATGATAAGCCGGTCCGAAATGTAATATGCGGTCGCAAGATCATGCGTGATGTAAATCACCGACACGCCGTAAGTGTCGCGCAGGTCGCGCAGCAGGTTCACAATGGACATCCTAAGCGACGCATCCACCATCGAAACCGGTTCATCCGCGATCAGCAGCGCGGGGTTCGGGATCAGCGCGCGGGCGATGGCCACGCGCTGCAACTGCCCGCCCGACAATTCATGCGCATACCTGCCCTTGATCTCGGCAAGGCTAAGGCCGACCTTTTGCAAGGCATCATCCATCGCCTTGTCGATTTCGTCTTCCGTGGTGGCACCAAGCAGTGCACGGGCGGTGGAAACAAGGTAGCGATCAACCTGTTTCAAAGGGTTGAATGCTTCGAACGGGTTTTGAAACACCGGCTGCACGCGTTTCATAAAACCCAGCCGCGCCGCCCTGCCCCGCCTTTCGCGCGCGCCCTGATTGTCAAACAGAATATCGCCGTTTGTTGGCACTTCCAGCCCCAGGATCATGCGCGCCAGCGTCGTCTTGCCAGAACCGGATTCGCCGATGATGGTGAATATTTCCGGGGTGTCGTTGTGCAACGTGAAGCTGACATCAACAACCGCCTGCACCTTCTCGCGCGAGAGGATGCCGCCGGAGCTGAATTCCTTGGATACGGATTTTACATCAAGCAGCGCGGTCATACTCCGGCCTCCTGCGGTTTTCCGATTGTCGTCAGCGGGCGCACCTCATCCGCGCGCCAGCACGCTGATCGGTGGTCAGGGCCTATGGTTTCCATTGGCGGAACTTCGGTTGCGCATTTCGCAACAGCCATCGGGCAGCGTGGATGGAAGCGGCAGCCTTTGGGCGGGTCGGCAAGGTTCGGCGGGCGACCGTCAAGGGATGGTTTCTTGCTCAGATCCCCTATCCGCGGCAGGCTTGCGACAAGATGCGCCGTATAGGGGTGGCGCGGTGCGGTGAACAAGGTGCGCGTCGGCCCTTCCTCGACCAGCCTGCCCGCGTAAACGATGCCAATCCGGTCGGCGATATTGGCATGCACGCTCATGTCATGGGTGACAAACACCACCGAAGATCCGATCTCGCGCTGCACATCGCGGATCATGGCCAGCACGTCCTTTTGCACAACCACATCCAGCGCTGTTGTCGGTTCATCCGCGATGATGAATTGCGGCCTGCACACTGTGGCCAGCGCAATGGTAACCCGCTGGCGCATCCCGCCCGACAATTCATGCGGATAGGAGTTCAAGACACGTTCGGGCAGGTTCAGCCGTTCCAGATGCTCACTGACCGCCAACCAGAACTGACGCTCGTTCAGGCCCATCGGGCGCAGGGCGAAATCACGAAACGCCCGCCGGATTTTGCGCACCGGGTTCAGCACGCTCATGGACCCTTGCATGATATAGGACATGTTCTTCCAGCGGATTGCATCGACCTGTGCCTTGGTTGCGGCATAGGGATCGATGATCTTGTCGCCGAAACGGTAGGTCATGGAGCCGCCGACGATTTGCAATGGCGGTCTGATAGCGGCCGCGAAGGTCTTGATCAGCGATGTTTTGCCCGACGAACTTTCGCCAGCAATGCCATAGATTTCATTGCGGCGGATCGACATGGTCACATCATCCACCGCGCGCACTTCGCGTTCAATCCCGAAATACCCCATTTTGTAATAGGCTTTCAGGCCTTTTACCGTCAGGACATCATCTGTTTGCGTTGTGGTCATGATCATAGCCCCATTCTGCGCAACCGGCTGCGCGGGTCGATATATTCATTCAGCGACACGGCCAGCAGGAACAGCCCGATAAAGGTCATCACGATAAGGATCACCGGAATCACCAGCCACCACCACACACCAACAACCATGGCGGAATGATTATTCGCCCAATACAGCGTCGTGCCGACCGTCGGGATGTTGATATTGGTGAAGCCCAGAACAGCCAGTGTCACTTCCAGCCCGATGGCCCAGATCATATTGGCCATCGCCGTCGAGAAAATGATAGGCATAACATAGGGCAGATGTTCCTGAAACATGATCTTGGGCGAACTCATGCCCGAAAACACCGCGTGGCGGGTGAATTCGCGGTATCGCAGCCCCAACGCCACAGACCGGATCAGCCGCGCATCATAGGCCCAGCCAAGGCACGCCATAAGGATCGCAAGATTAACTGTGTTCAGATCGTTGCGCATCACGAAATAGAACAACACAAGGATCGGAAAAATCGGCAGGGCCACGAAGATGTCGTTGAAAAACATCAAAATACGGTCGACCGGCCCGCCAAGATACCCCGACAAAAGCCCGATAGCGATCGAAATCATGCGGCTGAGAACCGCAACGGTCAACCCGAACAGCAGCGTGTTGCGAAAGGCAAAGGACAATTGCCAGAACATATCCTGACCACGCGAATTGGTGCCAAACCAATAATCCCGTGACGGCGGCTGATCAGGCGGCGCAACATAGATCATCGAGGGGTCGACAGGCGAGAATGCGGACAGGCACGCGAAGAACACCACAATCCCGACCAGTATCAGGCCAATTGCAAATTCGATATTGAAGCGGATGAGGTCGCGGATGATGACGAACATTTATCTACTCCACCGTGATGCGAGGGTCGAGGATGGGATGCAACAGATCGACGATGAAGATTGCACCGGCCACCGCCGTGATCGCAACCGTGGCCACCGCCAGCACCAGCGCATAATCGCCCGCATTCACTGCCGCGATCAGAAGCGAGCCAAGGCCCGGATAACTGAACACCTCCTCGGTGATGACGGTGCCCGAGAAGATCGCGCCAAGGGTCATTGCAAGGGCCGTCAGTTGCGGGACCGCGGCATTGCGGATCACATAAGACGCAACGATCGTGCGCTTGTTGACGCCCGCCAGTTCGGCATAGGTGACGTAATCTTCCGAAATGATATTGGACACCAGCGCGCGCATACCCAGAAACCATGTGCCCAGCCCCACCAACACCAGCGACAGCGCCGGCAGAATTGCGTGCGACAGAACCGATCCGATGAAAGGCCAGTTCCAGCCGGGACGCACATTCATGGCAAACCCGCCAGAGATTGGCAGCACAGGCCAGACAAACCCAAAGACAATAAGCAAGATGAACGCGACAATGTAATACGGGATCGGCTGCAACCCCATCGCCACGATACCGACACCCTTGAGCACGCGGTTATTCTGGTAATACCCCGCAAGCCCGCCCAGAATGTTGCCAATCAGCCATGTGAACACGACCGCAGTTGCCAGCAGGCCCACTGTCCATGGCAGCGCGCGCATGACCAGCGTTGTGGCTGGCGTGGGAAAGGCAATCAGCGACGGGCCAAGATCAAGAACAACAATCCGGCGCCAGAAGTTGATAAACTTGCTCCAAAGCGGTTCTTCAATTCCGTAAAGCGCGGTCAGTGCGGCGCGCATATCGGCCACAGCCTCGGGGCTGAAATTCGACCTGCCGGTGATCCGGTTGATGGCCTGTTCGACGGGATTGATCGGCGAAAGATGGGTGATCAGAAACGCGGCAGACACGCCAAAGAATATCACCGCAAGCAGTTGAACCGCTCTTTTGGTCACAAACAACAGGTAATTCTGCATTCTCATCCCTCTCGCACGACGCGCGGCCGATCAGGTGCAAGGCCGCCTTGGGGTGGGGGTGCAAACCCGGACCGTTACACAAACGGTCCGGGTCAGTTGGGGTGATCTGGCAGGGTCAGTTCCCTGCCCGCTCCAGCTGCGTCAGGATATACCGCGAATTCGACCAGTTGTTGACCGGGTTCGCATAGGGATTGTCCGCCGAAGGATATCCCGTCCAGTATCGTTCCGACATGACAGCAAAGACATTGTAGCTCATCACCGGAATGATCGGCATTTCTTCGACCATCAGGCGCACGAATTCCAGTCCAAGCTCCAGATTGCGTGGATCGTCAAAGCCCGTGACACGCACTTCTTCAATGATCCGGTCAAGTTCAGGGTGCTGCCAGCGCTGCCAGTTGCGCGCAGGCTGGATTTCGCCGGGGTCTGCCACATATTGCGAATGCCAGCTGTCCAGGAAATAGGACAGATCAGGGTGACCGCCCCATGTTTCCACACTCCACCAGATATAGCTGTCGTAATTCCCGGCATTGCGCTGGTCTGCATGGTCAGAGGCCACGACAACATCGACCGCCACACCCGCCTGTGTCCAGTTCTGGGCGACCATTGTGCCAAGACGGTTGATCACGCCATCACCGGGGATCATCAGGGAAAACGCGAAGGGTTCGCCATTCGGCATGATCCAGTTATTGCCCTGACGGGTAAACCCCGCATTGGTCAGCAATTCGGTGGCCGCGTCAATGTCCTGGCGCCACCAGCCCTGACCAAACGCCGCGCGGATTTCCGCAGGATCACTTGGCACGGCATCGCCATATTGCGGGCGCACCATATCGGCAATGCCCAGCGTCAGGTCGGGATCATAGGGCCGGATTACCGATGTGCCTGTATCAAGCTCGAACTCTGTCAGCCATTCGTTCATCGGGATGTGGTAATCCGTGGGGTGCGTCCCGGTTGGCGGGATGGCGATGGCCGACATTGTCGCTGCACCACGATAGGACGCCATCGATATCGCGCGCCCGTCCAGCATCAGCGCCAGCGCCCAGCGGACATTGCGATCCTGAAACTTCTCGTTCTGGTGGTTGAAGATCACACTTGGAAGTGTCGGGTCCGGATGGGCGTAAGGAAAGCCCTCAAACCAGCCGCGCGCTGTCTCATCCTGCTGAACGATCGAAAACATGCCTTCGGGCGTCAGATCGTGGATCATATCCAGATTGCCGTTGCGCATCTCGATCAACCGGCGGTCTGTGGGGCCGCCGTCGCGGTAGATCACATATTGCGGGGCGGGTTCGCCAAATTCAGCCATGGCTGTGCGGTCCCAATCCTCGCGCTTTTCCCAGATATACCACGATCCGTTCGGGTCGTAGCTGTGCAGCGTATATGGCCCAAGCCCGACGGGCGGGTTGTTGTCGAAGGACAGCACGTCCTCGACATCCTCAAATATGTGCTTGGGCATGATCCAGGCCGCGTTCCAGCGCACCTTGAACACCGAATCAAACCGCGAATTGGGGGCCTGTAGCGTGAAATGGACGGTATAGTCATCAACCGCCTCGACGGTTTCAACCTGCTGCGAGAACACGCCACTCCAGTTCATGCCGGGCGTGTCTGCCTGTTTTTCTACGGTGAAAACTACGTCATGCGCCGTGAATTCTACGCCATCACTCCAGTACACACCGGGGCGCAGTTCTACCGTCATTTCCGTGTAATCATCATTGTAGATCGCAGGTCCGGTGGCCAGCGAATTATAGGTCACACCGTCGATCCCTTCATTGGGGTCGATATACCAGAACGTGTCCATACTCAGCTGATGCAGCCCCGTGGTCCAGCCACCGCCCGCAGGCACCCAGATGTTGAACCACCCCGGATTTCGGATTGTGCCTTCGGGGTTTTGCAAGATCAGTGTCTGATCTCTCGGAATATCTTGCAGCGGTGGTGCTGCAGGTTCGTCTTGCGCCAGCACAGGTGTGCCAAGCAACGCAGCGGCAACGCCGGCGGACGCCAGAAACGCTTTCCAGTTACGCATCATTTCCTCCCATTTTAATGGACGCCCCTCCGCATCCATAGTGCAGTGTTACGTTCGATGGTTACTCTGTCAAATTATTTGGCGATATTCACCCGATAATCTGATATGAAAAAACCTACGCTATTTTTACTGCTACCAGACCCGATTATTGTGACATCGGGGCAAATAATTTTTACCAAAACACCCCGCAAGCAGCTTGTTTCTGCCTGCGGGGCGGACAAGATTTACCGTCCCAGCCGGATCATCTGGTAGGAATAGGGTGCCAGCGCCGCTGTCAGCGTATCGCCATCAACTGCTGCACCCGCCCCTGCCTTCGGCGCAACCTCCTTCTGGTTGTCCGCGACATTTACCGCGCGCAGGTCATCATGTGTCATGACCTGATGGTCAATGACCTTCAGCCCGTCAAACCCTTGCAGGCTGATCGCAAGATCAACCGTTTCCGTGGCGTGGCGGTTGATTGCAAACACAGTCACCGTTCCGTCATCTTCATTATGGACGGCGGATACATCGGCAAAGGTCACGCCCTTGTAATTTTCGGTATCATATGTCGGGCAATCGAAGGTCAGTTGCAGCGCCGTTCCCCGCCCGAAACGCGAGGCAAAATAATAGGGGTAGTAGATCGTCTGGCGCCAGGCATCCCCGCCTTTTTCGGTCATGATCGGCGCAATGACATTCACAAGCTGCGCGATGCAGGCAATTTTCACCACGTCGGAACGGCGGATAAACGTATTCAGAATCAGGCCAACCTGAAGCACATCCTCAAAGTTATAAATATCCTCCAGCAAGGCGGGCGCATGCGGCCAGCCCTGTTGCCCTTCAAGGATTTTGCGGTCCTGTTCGCGCGAATGATACCAGACATTCCATTCATCAAAGCAGATATAAATGTCCTTTTTCGAGCGCTTCTTGGCCTTGATAAAGTTGATCACACCCTGCACAGCAACGATGTAATCATCAAGTTTATGGTTTAATGCCAGATAGTTGGCAGCATTGCCTTCGGGGTTACCAAAATACATGTGCAGTGAAATGTAATCGACAACATCATAGGTGTGTTCCAGAACCGTCGCTTCCCATTGCGGGTAGGTCGGCATGTTGGAATGACTTGATCCGCACACGATCAGTTCCAGATCCTTGTCGAAGGCCCGCATGGCCTTGGCGGTTTCTGCGGCCAGTTTGCCGTATTCCACCGCGTCCTTATGGCCGATCTGCCAGGGGCCATCCATTTCATTGCCAAGGCACCACATCCGCACGTTCCACGGATCTTCGCGGCCATTGGCACGGCGCAGATCACTCCAGTAACTGCCGCCCGGATGGTTGACATATTCGACAAAATTGCGCGCTTCATCCAACCCGCGCGACCCAAGGTTCACCGCAAGCATCATCTGCGTATTGGTGCTGGCGCACCATTCGGCAAATTCGTGGATGCCCACCTCGTTGCTGTCCGACGTGTGCCACGCCAAATCCAGCCTGACGGGGCGGTTTTCTTTCGGCCCGATCCCGTCTTCCCAGTTATAGGCAGAAACAAAGTTGCCCCCCGGATAGCGCACGACCGGCACATCCAGCTCTTTCACCAGATCGATCACATCTTGCCGCATGCCGTTTTCATCGGCGGTCGGATGGTCCGGTTCATAAATGCCGGTATAAATCGCCCGGCCCAAATGTTCGAGAAATGCCCCATACAGGCGGTCATCAATCTGCGCGACCTTGAACTGGCGATGCGCGATACCTGTGGCTTCCATAACTTCCCCCCTTATCGCCCCGAATAAAACCCAATAATCGGGTGCATATCAGTTTTATGCGATACAAACAGAAGACCTGTCAAGAACTCTCTTGAAAGGTCGGGCGCGCAGGGGGGTTGGGGGGGGCGTGCTACGAGGCCGTTTCAAGCCGCATGACAATGTCCTGATCGTAATTGCCAAAACCGCGCCCGAAAATATTGATGCCACCCGGATGACGCGCATCATTGCTGATGCCCACGCGCAGACGTATCGAATGATGATCTGCCACATCCAGATCATCGAGGGTGACATCTGAAATCCGCATCCCGTCGACAAACGTGCCCTGCCCGTTCACAGTGAAGGTCTTCAGCTTGCCATATTGCGAACCTTTCAGCTTCCACCAGTCGGGGGTGTAGACACCGCGCTTGTCACCGTAATCCCCCGGCGATGTCCATGTGCCCACTTCGGTGCTGTTCACCCAGACCGAAATATCCGAAGGCCAGTCCGCACTGGTTCCCGGCACTTCCGAACTAAGTTCCATCGAGAAGCTGACAGATTTAAGCGTGTCATGCATAAGGTTGACGTTATTGGGAAACTGATATTCGACATATCCGCGCGTGAACCAGATCAACCCCGCCCGCATGCGCCCCGGGTCCAGAAATGTTTCAGGCACATCCAGCAGCCCGATAATTCCGTCGGTGGTGCACAACCCGCAAGGTGCACTGACGGCGCAGCCCGTATACAGACCGATGGGCATCGCCACCTCGATTGCCGCTGTATCGACGGGCGCTTCCTCCGGTTTGAACGCGACAAGTATTTCATCATAGACCATAAAACACATCTTCTGATTGCCCTTGCGCGCCTTATGCGTTTCGGTGCGCAACAGCCCCGCATCTTCCAGAATGGCAACATTCGATGACACGGTCGATTGCGGCAATGACAATGCTGTTGCAATGTCATTCACGTTCATTCCGCGTGATTTCTGGATAAGCTTCAGAATATTGACCCGCACATTCGATGCCAGCCCCTTCAGAACAGCCATGTCCTGCAACGGGTCGATCATGAGAAAATTACGTGCCATTCAAATTTCCCGGTTCACTGTCAATATTGATGCTGAAAGCCAAGCCCGAAAGCCGTGACGACTTGATCAGGCGGCGGATAGCAAGGTGCTTGATCGCGTCCCTGATTGCAATCCCTTAAAGAATTGCCGCCCCGCAGCCGCGGCAGGCCCGCCTCATACCATCACGGGCAGGACGTATGCCGCCATCTGGCCATGCACCCCTGTTCATCGAACCCGATATAGGCCGCGTTTTCCGCATCGGTCGAAAACGGCAACGGGGGCGACACCTCAATATGCAGCCAGCCTGACAGTCCGGCCGGCGCATGGCACCACGAAACCCCGTCAAGCGCGCCCCTATACCATCCGCGCGCGTCCGCCGCAGCAATCACCGCATCGCGCGATATGCAGCCATCATAGGCCAGATCCGCGAAGAAATCCGCCCGCGCAAGGGTATGGGCTTCGGTTGACGCATCCAGCGCGAAGAAATCCATCTGGCGAATTTCACGCCAGACAAGCAGCGCCAACAAGACCCACGGCACGGCAATCAGCGACAGCTTCAGCGCGCGCCACATCAGTGCGCGCCGATCATGCGTATTTGTTCGCGGATCACCTCGACCCGTCGTTCGTGGCTGGGGTGCGAACTGCCCCATGATGGCAGCGGATCGTTTAGCCCCATTTCGGTCAGGTGATCGAAGAACCGCACAAGACCATGCGGATCGAACCCCGCGCGATGCACGATATCAACCGCGAAGGCATCCGCTTCGAATTCATGTTCGCGCGAATAGGCAAGCTGCAACAGCAGGTTGCCTTCCAGCAGCAGCGATTCCAGCACCGGTCCGGTATCGCCCGCAAGAAACCCTACCACGGCATAGATGCCAAGCGCACGGTAGATCTGTCGCAGGCTGTGGCGGTGGGTAACATGGCCGATTTCATGCCCCATCACGCCCGCGATCATGTCGGGATCATCTGACAGGCGCACCAGTTCATCGGTCAGCACGATGGTCCCCCCCGGCATCGCGAAGGCATTCGGCCCCATTGGACCGCTGCGGAATTTCAGCCGCATGGGGGTGTGCCCCTCGTCCGCGGTCAGCGCGTTGGTCAGGCGGTCAAAGTCATTCTGCAATGCGGCTTGTTCGTCAGTGGCAAGGCTGGTTGGTTCCAGCACGAAGCGGTCCATGCTGCGCAGGGTATGCTCGTCCAGTATGCGCGCCAGATTGGGCGGTGTCAGCCAGACAGCCACCGCCACCAGCACCCCCACGCCATAGCGCCACACGACCCATACGGCCAGCATCGTGGCCAGCACAAACCCTGCCAGCCGTGGGCGGAAGGCTTCGGCGCGGTGCAGCGTGTTGTCTGCGGGGTTCAACGCGTCCAGCGCATCCAGCTGGTCCGTTTCAAACAGCGCCCCGTCCGGCAGCGTCACGCGGCGCGGCGTGCGCCCGACAGGGGCCGCAAAACGAAAGTCTGACACCGCACCTGTGGCAATATCCGTGCCGTCCGCCGCCAACAGCCTGAAGCGATCCCCTTTGCACACAAGGATCGCTTCATGCATGCGAGAGCTGCCCGCATAGGTCAGCCGACCCTTTATCGTCATGCAGGCAGCCCCAGATCAATCGCCTCCATATCGGTGTAGGCATCGCCGAATGCCCCACCTTCGGGCAGGATATCCCCGATAAAGGCGTCCAGATCACCCGCAATCATCACCTGTGTATGCGCGGCAAGAAAGCGCGCCATGCGCACCTTGGCCCAAGGCAGCATCAGGCCCAATGTCATGATCACCACCACTGCATTCGAAAGGCCAACCCAGACATACCCCCCGACCGGCATATTAGAATGCAGCGCATGCCCCCCGTCGATTTTGGTGCCGCAATAGATGATGTTGCGCATCATCGCGGCATAGACCATCCCGCCCAGCACAAATGCCACGGCAGCCCCGATATAGGCGCGCACCAAAATCCAGACGAAGGATTCCATGCCGTCGAACCCGCGATTTGCGCGAAAACTCCCGTCGCTAAAAAGCTGCATTAATGTCGGGATCGTGCCCGCGAATGTCAGCGCAAGGGTAACAAGAACAACCCCGACAAAGGCCAGCATGGCCATGTAGAATGGCCCGATACTGCTGTCGAAACTTAACCGCGACCGCCCAATCAGGTGATGGCCGACAACAAACCGCCGCCGCGCACGATCCGCAAAAGGATAGGCCAGATACAGCGTCAGCGCACTCAGCACCGGATAAAGCAGATAGACCAGAAAGGCCCGCCACGGTTTGCCGTCGAAATTAAAACGCACATTGGCCCATGTTGTCACCCGCGCGTTAAACCGCAGCGACCGCGTTACCAGCCACGGAAACAGGAACAAAAACCCGATTATCACCAAAAGCAGCGCCAGCGGCACAAGGGCCAGAAGCTGGAAGATGATGAAGCCCGCGACGATAATGATCCGCCCGATCAGAATTTGCATGCCCGTGGCGTGATAGTCGAACCGGCGGTCCGCTATTTCGGTATTTTGGTAAAAATACTTGTTGGTCCGCACCTTGGCCCATGCCGAATAGATACCGAGTGTCACGATCGACAGCAGCAGGTTAACGATCCAGATGCCAAAGTATTCGCGGGCATTGCCATGAAACAGAACGCGCCGGGGGCGCAAGGAGGAAGGGTCGTGCACGTGGGAATTCCTTGTGATGTGTCGATGCTGGCGGCAAGCTGCTGGCGGAGTTGTTAACCCCTCGTTACGCATTTCTCAAGCCGGTCGCCGGGACTGCACGCCCGCGCTGCCTTCGAGACAGCATTTGGCGCGCATATCCAGCCGTCATGCGGGGTCTGCGCGGGCAACCGTCCTGAACTGCACCTGCGATGGGTGGCAGGGGACCAGCTTGACGCCCACTTGTGGCAGCGGACCGTTCAGTGTGGCCCCCCCCAACGCCATCAGCCGCGCGCAGGGTAATCCTGTCACCGGGGCGGAACACCATCATGCAATCACCAATGCATGAATTCCGGTTGCTGTCGTACCCGTTGCCCGCACCCGGCAAATTCCAACAGGCAAAAGCGCCAGATCACCTACGACAACCGTGCGTGTTTGGTTGCGGATCGTGACAACACTCAGCGTGCCGCCTTCTTCAACATAAAGCGCCGAGGCCGCAAGCGGCAGATCATCGGCGTCATTGGGGATAACAGGCAGAATATCTGTTGCAGGACCTGCGGCGGTCAGCGCATGCGACTTGAAAATGTCCATCTGGGCAGCCTTTCATATAAGAGCATTCTCTTGCGTCAATCCCAACGCTAAGATTGACCCCATGTTCACTGTTTTCGCTTAGGAATGGCCAAACAAGGCGCACGCTGCGCGATGCAACGCCGTGTATGATCTTGGCTATTGCTGCATCGCGCATCAGAAAAGCGCACCTTCTTTGGGCAGCACTGGAAAAACACGGTGTTACGGGTTTCACCCCGGTCGCGTTTTCCCTATGGTGGTATATGCTTTGAACCTGAATGGGAGAGTGTTTCATGACATTTTCATCAGCGACCTACACCAAGATCGCGGCGTCAGTTTGCTTGTTTCTGGTCGCGCGGCCTGGTGACAGTTTGGGTTCAATCGCTCAAGCGCAGCGGGGCAATGCGCGTGCTGTGTAACCTGAACACCGACAGGCTGGAGGGTCGCAACAGAGTCTTTACCGGGATGTCCTTGCGTTTGTTCGACTCGGGTGAGGATACGTCCGTATCCGCGCCGATTGTGGGTCACTCAGAGATTGCGGAAAAACAACAAGCGGCGGCGATTGACATGACCACGCAGTGTGCCTTTGATGTGGATCTGAGTGCCGCGCATGCAGGCATTATGGGCGGGGCCGGGCAACTGCCGGAGGGATGGCTGCTCTTGGATTTTTCCCGCAGGGCCGAGAGGAAAGCTGAAATCGTCGCCGCAACAGCGGATTATCTGGACGTCGAAATTACGCAGACAGCATCAACCGGTGCGTCAATCCTGCAATTCACCGATGCCGGAAACTGGATGGATACCCACGTTGGCGATTCCTGGACCTTCTCTGCTGAGCTTGCTTTGATTTCCGGCAGCTTTAATGAAAATGGCGCTGCCTCGATGAGTGGCACAGACCGCGATGAGTTGGGCCGTATTCACTTGACTGATGACATTTCTATTGATGACACGTTGCGCGCGTTTTTCGGGAAAACCATCATTTCTGATCCGGAAGCTGCGCAGATGAACGCCGGTTTTCGTGTTCAGTCCAGCGGATCATCGCAGGCAAAGTTTCGGATAGGGCGGACCGTTCTTGAGAAGAATCCTTGAAAGGGCCTGTAACCCTACGCGTCCACAGACCAAGCAATAATCCAGGCCGTAACACGCATCATAAATCACTTACCTGTCGTCTTCGGCGATCACCAACACCTCCAAGCGTAAGGCCAGAGCCACCCGCCTTGCGCAAAACGAGAACTAAGCTAGAAAGGAATAGTCTCATGCGTTTTCCAACTCTTGTTTCGAAGCTTGCGCTTTGTGTTGCCCTCGGGGCCACTGGTCTGGCGACAACGCCCGTGTTTTCCCAAACCGAAGCAGGTGCAAATACTGCGGAAGATGCCGATTCCAGTGATAGCACCGCGCCGCGCAATTTGCGCGATCTGCGCGCGGCCCTGAACGAAGATATCAGCGCAGATGAGCGCCAGCAGGTTTTCACCGAGTTGGAAATGCTGGGCGAGGACGGCGATGCAGGGGCGCTGATGACGTTGGGCAACGCCTTACGGAGCGAGGGCGAAATTGCCCGTGCAATATCTGCCTTCGAAGCGGCGGCAGAACTTGATGAAATGCAGGCCAATGTCGTGCTGATGCGTCTACTTGGTGACGAAGATAGTCCTTTTTTTGATCTCGATCGCGCCTCCGAATTCATGCTTGATGCGGCCGCCGCCGGGCATGTTGGGGCACAGATAGCGCTTGCCAGCGCATTGCTGGACGGTAAAGGGATGGACGCGGACCCAGCGCAGGCGCGCCAGATCCTGTCTGATCTGGCTTCGGAGAACGCGATTGCAGCCCAGCAGGCTGGCAACCTGGCGCGCGATGGTGTCGGTGGCCCTGTGGATGGTGCTGAAGCCGCCCGCCTTTATCGCATGGCCGCAGAGTCCGGACGCGCCGCAGCATGGTTGCCCCTTGGAGCTATGCTACTTACGGGCGAGATTATTGATCGCGATCCTGCCGGGGCATTGGAGGCATTTCAAAACGCAGCAGATGGCACGCATGATCGCATCGCGGAACGCGCGCGGATTTTGTTGTTGCGCGGTCATGCTACCGAAGCGTTCGAAGATTTGTCGGACCCTTCGCAAATTGCCCCGCTTGCTTCGGAACCGTTGGAAGACGGGAACATCGGCATTGCCCGATTTATCGTTTCCAGCGCATCTGATTTAGTGCCAGATGAAGCTCTCGCCAGAGCATTGGAGATTTTGGAAGAGGGTGCGGATGATGGCAACCAAGGGTCGGCGGCATCCCTTTTTGCCTATTGGCTACGCGAGCGTGACCAGCGTTCTGTCGAGGCGACACGCGAACTGAACCGCATAATGGACATGCATTCAGACTTGTTGCCAGAGCGTGCAACCCTGCGCTTCAAGATCGACACTCTGGCACCGCCTGCGCGAAGCGCGGCACAATTTCAGGAGTTGACTGACCTGTTGATGAGCGCATCGCCTGAAGAACTGCCAATCGCTTTCATTGTTTTGCGCCGACACAATGTCAACGCTTATGTTTATGTTGTTCAGAGCTTCCTTGAAACAGACGGTTACTACACAGGGGCAAAAAACGGGTTGCTTACCGGTGCGACCATCACGGCCATCAACCGTTTCTGTGCTGATGCAGGGATAAGCAGGGAATGTGCATTAGGCCCGCTAAGGGGAAATGTTGTGCGCAGCATAGGAACTGCATTGGCGGAACGTTGAGGGGCAGCGTGGGGCCTGCACTTTCGGCCCTACGCGCGCGTGCAGTTTAATGCACGCGCGCTTTATGAGACGATAGACATGCGGTATTGTTGTGATCGCTTGGATTGACGGCTCATCTTGGCAACTCAGACCATATTCATTGCCTGTGGAGTGCAGCACGGTGCGGTTGAACACTTACGCTATGGGCTGATCACCGCGATGATCACGTTCCGGACCGGCGGCATGAACACCAGGCGCTGGCGGCTCAACATAGCCTCGCGTGGTCCGCAGATGCCTTCAGTGCAAGTGCGGCGGATGCCATCTAGTTCCGCTGGCATTCACACGCAATAATCTCGCTCTTTGGTCGCTCACGTCAATCTCGCTCTTTGGTCGCTCACGTCAGAGAAGCGGCAGAAAGCCGCTTCTCAATTTTCCGCAGCATGTTCTAGTATCCGTTGCGAACAACAACGACCTTTAGGGTTCGTAGGATAATACTAAAATCGCGCAGCAGCGACGCACTTTTGTGATATGCTATGTCATACGCTACGCGCTGTTCATATGTTGCGTCGTTACGACCGCTGACCTGCCACAGACCTGTGATACCGGGCCGCATCGCCAGATACGCCGCCTGCCCTTTGTCGTAATATGCCAGCTCGTCGCG
Organism: Roseinatronobacter sp. S2; assembly: GCF_029581395.1. GTDB lineage: Bacteria > Pseudomonadota > Alphaproteobacteria > Rhodobacterales > Rhodobacteraceae > Roseinatronobacter. The sequence goes on from NZ_CP121115.1 coordinate 252,898, forward strand.
CACCACGGGTCTGGGGCCGACGATGCTCATCTGACCTAGAAGAACGTTGAATATCTGGGGCAGTTCATCCAGACTGGACTTTCGCATGAACTGGCCAAAGCGAATGATACGAGGGTCGTTTTTCAACTTCCGTGTCGCGTCCCATTCTACCCGGGCCTCGGGGCATGCAGCAAGATGTTCATGTAGCTTCTGTTGCGCGTCGGGAACCATTGTGCGGATTTTCCAGCACTTGAATTCCTTTCCGTCCTTTCCGACCCGTGTATGCCCGAAGAACGGGAAATGACCGTCGCGCGCCACGATTGCTGCGCAAATCAGAATAACTGGCAGGGTGAACCAAATAGAGAATAAAACAAATGTAACGTCTAGTACGCGCTTTCCCGCCCGAAGATAAACGCTGCGGGGGTTGGAAGCCGATATCTCAGCCTTGTGACCGTCAAAGGACTGCGCACTTGATCCGAGGTTATAGTCTGCGTCTGAACTCAGAGAACGATCCATGAGCTGTTTCCTCGTATTTTTCTAAAAGTTTAGTGGCAAAACCGGGCTATGCACAAAACAAACCACCCCACTTGCGGAGGGTTCATGATACCAAATGGAGAATACTCAAAAACACGCCAGCAAAACTGGAGCGCCAAAGCGCTCTGTGTTTGTGCTGGAACTAGAACTCTACCAAGCTCCAGATACCCGAAAACCGAGTATCAGGAAGGGCTTGCAGTTTGACCTACGGGCGACAACGTAACCTGCGAACCAGCCTGAATCTGAGCCGCTGCTGTCTGGATGGAGGCCCGCTGCGCAGCGTTTGTTGAAAGGGATGCCGCTTCAACCAGAGCGGGCGCGATGGATGCACGCTGCGCCTGAGGCAAGCTTTGTGAAGCGGAGATCGCTGCACCTGTCACTGCCGCTATTTCTGCGTTCAGCTGAGCGGCAGGCAACCCTGCTGCCTGAAGCGTGGCAACTGCTCTGCGGATCGCAGCGGCGCAGGCCGCACCACTGGTTGAGCAGGACGTTTCAATATCAGCAAAATCTACAAGAGATTGCGCGTTTGCACCGGTGCTCATCACCAGGCTTCCCGACAACATCGCGGCGGCCATCAAAAGTTTCTTGTTCATGTGGACAACTCCTTTAAAAGTTTCATGATCCTTACCACCTAACCCCGGCGTGTAACAATAGCTTGACTTAAAATTTACCTATTTCTGCGTTCGATCAGGCGCTAATGTGCTTGTTTTCGCCGATAAGCCCGTGATACCTAGGATGATGCATATGATTTGTGCAGTTTATAAATTTTTTTCGTAAAGTCAAAGGCCGCGATGAAGCTGCTCTGGTATATCTCATCACTCGCGATTCTGGCAAGTGTTGGCGTCACGTTCGCGCGGGAATATTCGGCCGCCCAGTTCGCGCGTTCTTCTGATCTTGAAATGATTCGCACACTGTCGGAAACTCCGGCGCGACTGCGTGTACCGCTAAGCGTGCGGGCGCAGCGCGAAGTGTTCGAGGCTTGCGCGACAGTGCAGGACAGCCTTTTTCTGGGCATTCAATCTTCTGAAACCCGCGAAAAGGTGACATCGAACTGTATATCACTGGCAGATGCTGCTTTGACGCGCAGCCCGACACTGTCTGCGGCCCATGCTATCAAGGCGCTTTTCGCGACGGATCCGCACGACGCTACGCGCGCTGTTGTCGCATCATGGATAACTGCGCCATACGACGCGTGGGAAGCGCGCTTGCGCATATTGCGGGGTTTTGCGTTGCGTGACATGGGGTTCGAAGATGTCACGCCGGTTATCGCGGCGGATGTGGCTTTCATGATGCAGGCACACGCTGGCCGCGCCTGGCTGGCGCAGTTTTACTGGAGTGATCCTGTCATCCAGCCCGCGTTGATTAGCCTTATCGAAACACGCCCGGGCGATGAACAGACCGCCTTTTTGTCACAGGTGCGTCGCCATGCTCGCTGAACCCAGACCCGGCCACATCAAAAAGCCGAAAAGCCGAGTTGTGGAGAACAGCCCCACCAAAGCTATCGTGCCAAGAGTGTCCATGCGCTATGCGCGGATGAATTCGCTGACAGGGCGCTTGCTGGTGTTTCTGGTGATCCTGAGCGCCATCCCTGTCGCGTCCAACCGTCCTGCATGGTGGCTTTTGGCGGCGTTTTTGGTTGCTTTGGGCGCGTTGGGGTATCTGTTGCGCGCGCAATACCTGATGGGTGCGCAGCGGCGTTTGCAGGTAATACAGATGCGCGGGTTCATTCTGCTTGCGCTGGTGGTGCCACTTTATGCGGTGCTGCAAGCGCTGCCTCTGGCGACGCTTCTGCCCGCTGGGCTGACAAGCTTGCCCGCCATCGTGCCTGCGGAAATCTGGCCCACCAGCATTTCGGTTTCGCGGGATGCATCGCTGCTTGGGGCGATCCGCGCGATGGGGTTTATCCTGTTTCTGATCCTTGTGTTCGAGATCGGAACCCAGCCTGTCCGGTCGCGGGGGCTGTTGATGCTGCTGATGCTGGGTATTTTGCTTCACGCAATATTCGGGATGGTCGCGCTGCGGGTGCTGGATGATTTCGCCCTATGGGGCACAAAGGAAGCATATCGTGGCGTTTTGACGGGCACGTTTATCAACCGCAATTCCATCGCAACATTTCTGGGCTTCGGTCTGGTCCTTGCACTGGCGCTGACGCTGGAGCGCGGGCATCGCGCGTCCCTGGCCGAAAAAGACCGCGGCCACGCAACCCTGCTAACCCCCCAGCGCCTTGAGATCATGGCCCTGTGGGCAGCTATTCTGGTGCTGGCTTTGGCAATCCTGCTGACCGAATCGCGCATGGGCGCTTTCGCAACAGCCGTTGGCGGGTTTGTAACCTTTCTGGTGCTGCGCATCCGCTTTGGCACGGCAGTCATTCGGATTATCACGGAAGCTGCGATTGTGCTTGTCGTGGCAGGGGTTGTCTTGCTGTCATCGGCTGGCAGCGGTGTGACCGAACGGGCTTTGTTCACGGTTTTGCAAACCGCGGACCGCATGGCGATTTACGATGTCGTTCTACGCATGATCGCAGAGCGGCCGCTTACGGGGTTTGGCTATGATGCATTCCCTGCCGCATTCCAGCTTTACCGTGACGAAGGGCTTATCTCACACTTGTATTTCGACATGGCGCATAACACCTATCTGACCCTTTGGGTAGAACAGGGCCTGTTGGTGGGGTCGGTGCCGATACTGTTGTTGCTGTGGGCTGTCGTCCTGATCGCAGGCAGGTTTCGCAAGGGCGAAGGCGATCCCGCCGTGCTGGCCGGTGCATTGGGTGTCATCTGCGTGGCAGCAGTGCATTCGCTGGCTGATTTCAGCCTTGAAATCCCCGCAAATGTCTATTGCTTTTTGTTCATTGTTGGACTGGCAATAGCCCCTGCGCGCAATGTGTTGTCCGCAACACCCGCAAGCATCACGGCAAGTGATCCGGCTAAATGAGTCTGTTGTCGCTATTTCAGAAGAAACTGGGTGTCCGGCCTATTGGCGCGCCTGCGGACAGCGCCGAGATACCGGTGCTGGATCTGGAAGATGGTCCTGTCTACGCTGTGGGCGACACACATGGCAGCCTGTCATTATATAAAGAACTGGAAAACTCTATCCTGCGCGACGCCGCTAAATTTTCCGGGGTTGCGACCATAGTTCTGCTGGGCGACATGATCGACAGAGGACCACAAACAGCCGCGTTGATCGACCACCTGCTGCGGCCCGCGCCAGCCCCGTTGCGCCGCGTTTGTTTGCGTGGAAACCACGAAGCCATGATGCTTGCATATCTGAACACGCCGACGGCCAATGCAAACTGGCTGGATTTTGGCGGGGCCGAGACACTGGCATCTTACGGCATCAGCATGGACCCGGACGCACTGCGCCGCAGCCCTGAACGCAAACTGCGCCAGCTACTGGCCGCGCATATTCCTGACAGCCATCTTTCATTCCTGCGCCGCACCCTACCCGGTTTGCATGTCGGCACTTATCTGCTGGCCCATGCTGGCGCCGATGCCCGCGCGCCCCTGACCGCGCAACCTTGGCAAGCCTTGCTTTGGGGCAGTGAGGGCCTGATCGCGCCCAATGACCTGACGCTTGTTCATGGGCACGTTATCACGCCCGACCCTGAAATCGGTGCAAGATCGATCGGCATTGACACAGGTGCTTATGCGACAGGCAGGTTGACCAGCTTGCGCTTGATCGCAGGCCAGTCACCTGCGGTTCTGACCCTCAAGGATGGGTCAGAGTTCAAGAAACTATCACAGTAACCCAAAAGTAAGTCGAAACCGGCGAAATTTGGCATAACGGAACAAAGACGTCTTTTGTCTGCCGACCGCCAATGCTAACGAAACGGGGGCATGCTTGGCTTTGCCATGCTTAATAGGACATTTATCTTGGTCGAAGGAAGCAACGTGGAGTCACCTGATATTGATCTGAAGGAAATCATAGGCATTCTGCGTCGTCAGGTCCGGCTTATTGCTTTATCCTTTGTTGTCGTGCTGGTGCCGGTGATCATTTACCTGGCACTCGCAACTCCGATGTATCGTGCCACCGCGCTTATTGCGATTGATGCTGGTGAGTCCAATCTGCTGGACCCGCGCGAAGCGCAAAGCAGTCAAAGCGCTATCCTTAACTCTCGTGTCGATGGCGAGGTAGAGGTTCTGCGCGCTGATTCAACCATTTTGGCTGTCGTGGAAAAAGGTGATCTGGTGCGCGACCCTGAATTCGGGGCAAGTTTGGGGCTTCGTGAAAAGATCGCCATCGCCCTTGGTCTGGAAGGCGCAACTGACCGCCTGCGCCGCGCCGTCGGTCTGCGCACTGCGCCGCCCCGCTCTGGTGAGGCACTGGTCAGAAGCACAATCGGCAAAATGCGATCCTCGGTCGAGGTGCGCAGGCGTGGCCTGACATATCTGATTTCCGTAGGCGTGACTTCGGCTGATCCGCAACGCGCGGCCGACTTGGCTAATCTGTATGTGGATACATACATCGAGCGTCAGGTCATCAACAAGACCGACTCGATCATGGCGGCGCGGGACGTTTTGCAAAGGCAGACGGAGAACGCGCGCTTGAACCTGACCAGAATAGAGGATTCGCTGAATTCCTTTATCGATGACAACCTCGCGCGGCTGGAAGCTTACAGCAACGACCCCTCTGTCAGCCGGATCAGGCGCGAGCTGGAATCTGCACAATCTTCGCGCACCACCAATCTTGCTGCGCTTGAAGCATCGGAAGACGCGGCAGCACGCAGTGACTGGATGACCGTGGCCGCAACGCTGGAAGATACCGCGATAGAGCAATTGGCGCGCGAACGGGAAAGCCTGCTTAACCGGCTGAGTGGCGAGACAGCAGGTTCGCAGGCAGAGGTCGATCTTCGTGCGGCCCTCGACTCGATTGAACAGAACCTGACCCAGTCACTGGCCGAAGTCCAGGACACAGTCGAGACGCAGCTTGCGTCCATCGCGCAAAACGAAGCCGAGGCCCGAGAGCAGTTGCGCGATGCCTTGTTGCGCACTGATATGTCTTCGGAGGTCATTTCTGACCTTTTCAACCTGCAACAAAACGCCACGATTGCCCGTGAACAATATCAACGTTTGCTGTCGCGCGTTCAGGATCTGAATGCACTGGCCAATGTCCAGATTTCAGATGCGCGGGTCGTCTCGGAAGCGCTTCCCCCAACATCGGCCGCATCACCGAACAAGCGGCTGATCATTTCTGCGACTTTGGTTATTGCTATCGGCCTTGGGATCGGAATTGCACTGTTGAATGAATACTATATCGGCGGCATCACGTCACTGGCGCAACTTGGCAATCTAAGTGCGGCGCGTGCCGTGGGCGCAATTCCCGACACATCGCCCAACGGAGATGTGCAACTTTTGGGCAATCAGATTCTTGATGCGCCGCTATCACAGTATGCCGAGAGTTTCCGGAAATTGCGACTCGCGTTGGATACCAACCTGAATCAAAGTCGTGCCGAACGCATGCAGGGTGGCGAAGTGAAAACGCCGGGAACTGTGATCCTCGTATCCTCCGCCCTGCCGGGCGAAGGCAAGTCAACCTCGGCCATTGCCTTGGCGCGAACCTATGCAGCATCCGGTAAACGCACCTTGTTGATTGACTGCGACCTGCGCAAACCATCGATTGCGCATTACCTTGACGCCAATCAGGAACACGGTCTGATCGACTATCTGGACCCCGATAGCACGCACAAGCAACTGGAACCGTTTGCCGATGTCCTGAAGAACCTGATTATTGTGCCCGCAGGCCATCGCAGCACCAAGCCAACGGATCAGTTGATTAATTCAGAACTGTTTCTGACTATGATTTCGACAGTCCGCGAAGAATTCGACATCGTGATTCTGGACAGTCCTCCGGTTCTGCCGGTGGTAGATAGCCGGTATCTGGCCCAGGTCGCTGATATCATTGTGATGATCGTGCGATTTGCCAATACGACACAAAGCGAATTCCGCGAGGCCGCGACACAATTGGCCGAAGTGGCGCAACCGGGGGTCCGCCTGTTGGGTGCGCTGAACCGCAACGCGGGCAATACCAGTCGTCGCTATTATGAAAGCGGCTATGCAGGCTATTACGGTGAAGAAAAGGCCTGATACTGGATTCTGACACGAATAAAGCAATTTCAGAAAAAGTTGATAGACTTTTTCGGCTCAAAATTGCGACGAAACAGAAGCTTAAAGCGTTTCTGGCGGTTCAACGAAACGCCGAAACGCTTTAGGTGCCACCACCCTGACTGCTTCTTATGGGCCGCGTGGCCTTGCGCACCACAGCAACTCCGCACAGCCCAATCACCGGGCATCCGACCCTTTGAACTCTGCCTGGCGGTGTATTTCCGCGTGACCAGATGGACACGCCGGCGAACAGATTGGCAAAGGGCGGCAGCAACGCCGGAGACGTTTTCCCCCTTTATGCTGTGCGCACCTGCACGATACCCGAAGCACCCTGCCCGGAACCAACTTGCGTTGCAGGCCAGGTCGTGAACAAGCCGCGCTTGCACTTCACGGCAGACACATAAAATCCAATTGAATTGCCATTGTGGCGCCGCAAAGCGGTCACGTCAGGGCAAGGCTGACAGCGTCAAATCCCAACAGGTCGGGAGTGGGTCTCGGCCGGATCAGGGCCAGAAGGCCCTTCATCCAATTCGGGATATTCGACATGCTGAACATAGTTCCCCCGCCGCAGCGGGCATTGAACTTTTGGCCTTTTTCCAACAAGACATCTTTGACATTGCATCAGATGCGGGCAGCATTGGCCAGCATATTGATCATCGCGTTATTGCAGGGGGCCGGGCCTGCCTTTGGACAGGCGGCGCCTGTCAACGTGGTTCGCAATGACCTTGGCGGCAGTATCCCTGCCCGTCTGGAGATGATTACCCAGTTGCGCAACGCTGGACACCGCATCGAGATACGCGGCAACTGCGCCTCTGCGTGCACAATGTATCTTGGCCTGCCCAATACCTGTGTCGCACGGAATGCGCGACTTGGCTTTCATGGCCCGTCTTCGCAATATTACGGTATCTCTTTGTCCCCGCGCGAATTTGACTATTGGTCAAAGGTTATGGCCGATCATTATCCGGGGGCACTTCGTAACTGGTTCATGACAACGGCCCGCCATACCACCATGGGGATCATCACCATCACTGGTGCCGAGGCGATCCGCCTGGGCGCGCGTGCCTGCGCATAACACCAGCGCCTGAAACGACACTGACCCCGTGAATAGTCCGGGTTATTGGCCCATCCTATTTCATGCACCTGTCTGCCCCTGAAGCGGCGATAAACGACCAGCGCCAGTAAGCCGCCATCGCGAAACAACGCGCCGAGAGATGGGAACCCCATTTCCGGCGCGACTGCACACACACCATAACAAGATCAAGGGCGCATGCTGTGACAAGGCGTTCTGCTCGCGTTGGGGATAACATTCTGGTGCAGCACATAAATTAGCCGCCCAATGGCCAAAACCATTCCGACAGTTCAAAGAATCTGGCGCATTTTATTGACGCTGATGGGCAATGTTTGGCATGTCGGGTAAAGGTGCAATGCCAATGGTACCAAAGTTTACAATAAGGGACGCATTATGACACGGATCACCAAAGCCGTTTTCCCCGTAGCTGGCTTGGGGACACGGTTCCTGCCCGCCACCAAGGCGATGCCAAAAGAACTGCTGCCAATCATAGACAAACCGATCGTGCAACATGCCGTAGAAGAAGCGATTGCGGCGGGAATTACCGAGCTTATCTTTGTCACCGGGCGCAACAAGCGCGCCGTTGGGGACCATTTTGACACGAACCTTGAACTGGAAAACCAGCTGGCGCAGGCTGGCAAAACAGAAATGCGTGACATGGTGCGAAATATCGTGCCCAATGGCGTATCATGCATCTTCATTCGTCAACCTGCCCCCCTTGGCCTAGGGCATGCCGTCATGTGCGCGGCCCCCGCCGTCGGCGATGTCCCGTTTGCAGTGCTTCTGGCCGATGATTTCATGCGCGGCCCGGTCCTGCCAACCCAAATGCTGCTGGACGCACATGAAGCCACGCCCGGCAATTTCCTTTCGGTTGGCGAAGTCCCGATCGAAGATGTCCATAAATTCGGGATCGTGAAGCCCGGTGCCACACGCGCTGACGGGACGGTTGAGGTTCTGAAAATCGTGGAAAAGCCGCGACAGCAGGACGCACCATCGCAGATTGCATCCTATGGGCGCTATGTATTCGAGCCAGAGATTTTCGATATTCTGAAGGGTCTGGCACCCGGTGCAGGCGGCGAAATCCAGTTGGCAGATGCAATCGACATTCTGGCAGCACAAGGCAAGGTTTCGGCACTCATCAATACCTCGCGCCGCTATGATTGCGGATCAAAGCGTGGGTATCTGCATGCAATTTTCGACGTCGCGCAGGAAGACCCACACTACCGCGACTTCATGCTGGACCTGATGCGGCGCGCGCTGAAAGATGCAGAAAGCTAAGCGGCAACAATCCCTGCGGCCGCAGCGGCGCGGCTTCTGCATGCTGTAGCAATTGCAGACGCACTTTCGAAATAACTTACGGACAATTGACACGATCAGGCGGCTTGCGTGGCGTAGGGTTTCGACACTGTATACCCGCCTGACGGGTCCTGGATTATGGTGCGCATGCTTGTATTGCTTTCTGTAAACTTGTAATATCCACTTTCTTATTATTAGGAAGCGGGCAGGATGCGGCTACTCTTGATTTCGGACGATCTGACAGGTGCGCTTGATAGTGCCGTCGCGTTTGTTCAGCGTGGCCTTTCCGTCATATGTGCGCTTGATGAAAGCGCCATTCCTGCCGCTGTTGCGCAAGATCCGGATGTGCTTGCCGTATCCCTAAACAGCCGTGAAATAACTGAAAACCAAATGAAAATTCGCCTATCCGGCGTGTTTGACACTCTTCAAGATTTACCGAAGTGGCGCGATGCAGTCCTGTTCAAGAAAATTGACAGCCGCCTGAAAGGGCATCTGCGGGCGGAAATGTCCATGCTGTCCTTTGCGCGCCCCTGCGTAGTGGTCTGCCCTGCTGTTCCGCGTCTGGGCCGGGTTGTAAAGGACGGCTATCTGCAAGGGACCGGTGTAAGCGCCCCGATTGATATCGCCGAAAAACTTGGGCTGGACAGAAGCCATGTGATCGACGCGCAAAATGCAGATGATCTGAATGCCGCTTTGCGCAATTCTGATCCTTCATCCACCTTGTTTGTCGGTGCTGCGGGTCTGGCCGAAGCGTTGGCGTGCAGGCTGCACCCGACTGGTAAGTCTGGCACACTGAAACCGTTTGCGGGGTCGTCGATTTTCGCAATCGGGTCGCGTGATCCTGTTACACTGGATCAGTTGACATCCTTAAGTGCTACAGCCGCACCAAACGGGGCAGTGCCTGCCATACCGTCTGCCCACTTGGCGGTCGTTCAAATGACCGAAGGTGCCGCGCCTGTTGCGCCAGAGATCGCAGGCGCGGAGTTCGCGCGCGGAATTGCGCAATTCATAAAGCTGCATCAGCCTGCAAATTTGCTGGCATGTGGCGGGGAAACTGCTGCTGCCATTTTGCGCCAGCTTGGTGCACGACTTTTACGGGTTGATGCGGAATTGCAGGCGGGTGTGCCGGTATCGCGGTTGTTGGACGGGTATCCGGGCCTGCGTTTGATTTCGAAGTCGGGTGGATTTGGCGGGCCGGACACGCTTGCGGAAATCGCCGATATGTTTAGGCTGCCAGCCACAAACTCTTGATGAAAGGCCGCATTTCCTGTGTCTATCTCTCGTATTTCCAGCGGTGTTGAGAAACCGAAAGCGACCTTGTCTGACAGGGTTTATTTCGCGCTTTATAGTCGCATATCGAACGGTGACTATGCGATCAACCAACGCTTGCCGTCGGAAAATACGCTGTCCGGCGAATTGGGGGTTTCGCGGCCTGTTCTGCGAATTGCACTTGAGAAGCTGCGCAGTGAAGGCATCATCTATTCGCGGCAAGGTGCTGGGAATTTTGTTCGTGCGGCGGCGTCCAAACCGGTTGGGTTTGCGCGGGTCGAAACACTGGCCGATGTGCAACGCTGCTACGAATTTCGCATCACGATTGAAACCGCCGCAGCAGAATGCGCCGCATTGCGTCAGAACAAGGCAGTGCTTGATGAAATAGAACATGCGCTGGATATGATGCGCATGGCGACCGGCAGCCGGGAACACCGCGAAGACGCAGATTTCGCCTTTCATATGGCAATTACCAAAGGCGCGAATAACCAGTATTTTGAAGCGTCAATGCGCGCCTTGCGCGAACATATTTATGTTGGAATGCGCATGCATGGCGAATCCCTTATGACGGATGGGGCGGTGGCACTTCAGGCAGTGCTGGAAGAACATGCTGCCATCTTTGATGCGATAAGCGACAGAAACGGCACCTTGGCCGCGAACCTGATGCGCACGCATCTGGAGCATTCCCGCGACCGCCTGTTTGGTGGGGGGCTGCTGGATCTAAGGATGAAAGAGCGCCCCCCCGGCACCTGACAATTCCGGACGCTGGCGCGCATTCAGTCATATTTGCGCGCCATATGAACCAGCGCATGTTGCTCAAAAGTGGGAACCGGTTTTGAGCTTCTCGAACATACGAAATCAATAAGTTAGAGCATATCTCGTGAATGCGAATGAACGTGATATGCTCTAGCGACCCGACACCGCCAGCTTGCCTGCATAGTCCAGCGCGGCCAGCATGTTCACATGATTTGCGCGCCCGCTGCCCGCTATATCGAAGGCCGTTCCGTGATCGACTGAACAGCGGTCAAGCGGCAAGCCCAGTGACACATTGACGGCCGTATCAAATGCAATCAGCTTGATCGGGATATGCCCCTGATCGTGGTATTGTGCAATGACAAGGTCAAACCCGCCAGTATTGGCGCGGTGAAATACCGTATCGGCGGAAATGGGTCCGGCAACGTTGATCCCCTCGGCGCGCGCGGCGGCGACACCCGGCGCGATCTGTGCATCATCCTCGCGGCCGAACAGACCATTTTCGCCACAATGGGGATTGATGCCTGCAACCGCGATCCGCGGGTTTTCCAGCCCCATACGCTGCAAATGACGGTGCCCCATGCGAATTGTATCGCGGACACGTTCGGGTGTGGCGCGCCCGATTGCATCCTTTAGGGATACATGGGTCGACACATGCAACACATTCAGCGTGGGCGATGCCAACAGCATCCAGCTGGACCCCGCATTCGTCAGATGGGCCAGCATGCCCGTATGCCCGTCATAGTGATGACCGGCAAGGTTAAGCGCTTCCTTGTTAATCGGGGCCGTCACAATGCCCTGCGCCTGCCCTGACATGGCCAGTTTCACAGCGGTTTCAATATAGCGAAATGATGCCTCGCCACAGGCAGGGGACAAGACGCCGAACTGCCCCGGCAAATCCGGCACATCCACATGAAGCACGCGCAACGCGCCCATAGCCGTGGGTTGGTCGAACGGCGACAATGCAAGTGTCAGGCCGCACACATCTACCGCGCGGGCCAGCGTTGGCAAATCGCCGATAACGGCATAACGCGCGCGCTGCTGCTCGGGCAGCGCCGCCATTGCCTTTACGGTGACTTCTGCGCCCACTCCGGATGGATCACCCATGGTAATGACAATGGGGGTCGTGTTCATACTAAGCTCCAGTTCATGAATCACCTGCGTGCAGGGCTGTGGCATTCAGGCAGCGGTCCGGCAAATGGCCTTGTTCCAGCGTAGCAATATCTTGCAGCACCATCAGCCCGACATTTTCAGCAGCCTCTTGCGTGTCGGCGCCCGAATGCGGGGTGAATACAGCGTTGGGGTGCGAAAAAACCGGATGGCTGACATCCGGGGGTTCGCTTACGAAGGCGTCCAGCGCAACGCCCCCCAACTGGCCGGACTCCAGCGCGGCGGCAACCGCATCCAGATCAACCACTTCGCCGCGCGCAAGGTTGATAAGCCGCGCCCCCGGTTTCATCTGCGCAAGTGTCACTGCATTGATAAGGGCCGCGGTGTCAGGGCCACCGAATACATGCAGCGATACATAGTCGGACTGCCCTAACAGCGCGGGCAGGTCCACCACAGTGATCGCGTGTTCGCGCGCGAAATCCATGTCGGCAAAAGGGTCAGTTGCCACAACACGCATACCCAGCCCGCGCGCCATCACAGCCAGCCGCTTGCCAATATTTCCCAAGCCGACAATGCCCAGAACCTTGTTTCCCAACTGGCTGCCGACCCGCCGGTTCCAGCCCCCTGATATGACCGACCCATGACCCTGCGGGATGAAACGCGCCAGCGAAAACATCAACCCAAGGGCCAGTTCCGCCACTGCATCGGCATTGGCGGCAGGCGTGTTGCACACTGGCAGCCCCCGCGCATTACAGGCGGGAATGTCGATATTGTCTGTCCCCACGCCGTGCTTGAGAACCGCTTTCAACCGCGATGCGCCGACAAGCGTGTCCGTTGTCACCGGCGTCAGCCCGACAACCAGATAATCCGCTTCCCTTATATGCCGCGATACCCCGCCATCGTGCAGGTCGGGGTCCGTGCAGCGAATAAGCGTCCAGCCTTTTTCCGCGATTATGCCCGGCACGCTGCCATGTTTGCCAAAACCCGGTGATGTGGTGACAATGACTGTCATGGCCGCAACCCGCGTGCCTGCAATATCGCGACAATAGCCTTGTCCTGTTGCGGGTCGGGCAACAGGGCTGGCTGGCGTGACAAACCTACCGACGGGTCATTCATATACAACGCACGTTTGACCAGCGCAGGCGGGAACCCCAGCGCATACAGATCCTTACGCAAACCTGCGAAATTGTCCTGCGCGCGGCGTGCCGCATCCAGATCGCCGGAATTAAAGCCCGCAACGATGGCCGCCAACACATCAGGTGCGACATTGCCCAGCCCCGACACAACCCCGGCGCAGCCCTGCTCCAACCCCCACAGAACCAGATGATCGGGGGCGCAATACACATCAAACCCGGGAACGTCGCGGGCCACCTCCAGATATTCCAGCACCGTATCCGGTGATCCACCGGAATCCTTTATTCCGGCAATATTCGGGTGACCGGCCAGCCGCCGCGCAGTTTCCGGTTCAATATGGTTCTGGGTGCGGGCCGGTATGTCATACAGGTAAACAGGGGTTGTCACAGCATCCGCGATGGATGTGAAATGACGCTCCAGCCCGTCCTGTGTGCAGGCAATGAAATAGGGGGTGATCACGGCCACCCCGTGCAGGTGCAATCCATCCACGGCCCGCGCGATCTGCAAGGTTTCATACGTTGACGGGCAGCCGATATTGGCGATGATCTTCACACGGCCCGACACCTCATCCGCCACTTCTTCGATCAGACGAATCTTTTCGGCCTGGGTCAAGGCGCTGAAATCGCCGTTCGTCCCGCAAACCATCAGGTCATTTCCTGCCGCAACCTGACGGCGTGCCTGCGCGCGTGTGGCATCATAGTTGATGCTTTCATCGTCATGAAAGCAGGTCACAAGGGCAACATGGGCGTTGCGTTTCATACGGACACTCCGTCAGTTCGGTTTATGGATACGGGCCTGCGCAAGATGACGGGCAATCACCGGCCCGAACAGGGAAAACAGCGCAAGGCCAAGGAAAAACAGCGTTATCGGACCAGAGATGAAGGCGAGAATATTATCACCTGTCTGCAACATGCCGCGCCGCAGATTGGATTCCATCATCGGCCCAAGGATCAGTGCGATACATAATGCGGCCTGCGAAAACCCGAATTTCTGCATGCCCCAGCCAAGCACACCGAAACCCACCATCGTATACAGGTCAACAGGGTTAAGGTTGATGGAAAACGCCCCGATATAGCAAAAAATCACGATGGACATTGTCAGCAACCTGCGCGGCACCATCAGGATGCGCGCGAAGACAGGGATCAACGCCATCCCGAACACGAACATGAAAATTGTTGCCAGAAAGGTGCCGCCGAATATTCCCACAATGACATCAGGGTTCGTCTGAAACAGCATAGGGCCGGGGGCCAGTCCCTGTATCATCAGCCCGCCCATCAGAACCGCTGTCACCACATCACCGGGAATGCCAAGGGCCAATAGCGGGATCAGGGCCGCCGCACAAACAGCATTGTTCGCGCTTTCGGTGGCGGCAATTCCGGGTGCATAGCCGGTGCCGAACTTTTCAGGGGTTTTGGAACTGCGGCGCGCCTCGTTATAGGAAATCCATGATGCCGTGCCCGATCCGGTGCCCGGTATAATCCCGATCAGCGTGCCAATCAGGGAACCGCGCACAAGCGCGCCTTTGCTGTCGCGCATATCCTGCCGTGATGGCCAGCGCCCCTTGACCAGCACCACGGCCGGTTCCTGCTTGGCCATCCGTTCAATCTGGGTAAAAACCTCGGACAGGGCGAAAAGTCCGATAAGCGCAGGCGTGAACGCGAAACCGGATGCAAAGCCCTGTATGCCGAATGTGTAACGCATGACACCCGCAATCGGATCGGCACCCACCGTCGAGATCAGTATGCCCAGCACACCGGCAATCGCGCCCTTCAGCAGATCACCTGACAGGCTGGCAATGATGGTCAGTCCAAACAAGGCCAGCGCAAAATATTCTGCGGCCCCGAATTTCAGCGCAATTCCTGCCAGTTGCGGGGCCAGCGTCGCCAGAACAACCGCCGCGATCAGGCCACCAATCGTAGACGCTACTGTCGCCATACCAAGCGCGCGCCCTGCCTCGCCGCGCGCGGCCATCGGATAGCCGTCCAGCACTGTCGCCGCAGATGCAGGCGTGCCCGGCGTGCGCAACAGGATTGACGATACACAGCCGCCATAAATCCCGCCAATATATATGCCGATCAGCATGTTCAGCCCCATGACCGGCGACATGCCAAATGTCAGCGGGATAAGAAGCGCCACGCCCATGGTTGCCGTCAGTCCCGGCAGGGCGCCAATCAAGATACCCCCAAGGACCCCCAACGCAATGATCCCGAAGACCTGAGGTTGCAGCAGCGGGGCCAGATAGGCGATCGTTTCCATCATCGGACTTTCCTAGTGCAGGAAAACATAATTACGGGGGGCGCGTGCGCGCCGCCCCCCGCATTGGTCAGGCACGATTCAATTATTCACGCCCAGCATATCCAGCGCATCCAGCACCGAATACGCCATGTCGCCATCGCGCCTGACGCGCGCTTCAAAAGCAGACCCGTCTTCATATGTGACGAATTCGCCCATCTCGGTCATAACCTCGATGAATTGCGGGTCGGCCACGACGTCGGCAATGGCGGTGCGCAGCCAGTTCAGGGTCGCATCGTCGATACCCTTGGGCGCGATGATGCCCTTGTAGGACGACCATGTGAAATCCACACCTTTTTCCACGGCGGTAGGCGTTTCGGGGAACAGGTCAATGCGCTCGTCTTCCATCACGAAAAGTGGCGTCATCTGATTGGAGTCGACCGCAGAAAGGGCCTCGGCAGGGGATGCGACCATGGCGTGGATATGGCCGCCGATACAGGCAGTCCGCGCTTCGGATGATCCGCCAAAGGGGATGGATTCAACTGCGATGCCTGCCGCTTGTGCGAAGGCTTCGGCGGAAATATGGTTTGCCCCGCCCGCGCCCGAATTGCCGATCTGCGGCGCGCGTTCGGCAGCCGACGCAATGAAGCTGTCATAATCGTCAAACGGCGCATTCGCACAGGCCACCATCACTTGCAGGGACCGCGCATAAAGGCCTACAAACTCGACATCATCGATGCTGTAATCGGTTCCGCCAAGATGCGGCAGAATTGCAATCGGGCCTTGTGCGCCCGCGCCCAGCGTATAGCCGTCACTGCGTGCATTCACTGCGGCCGACGTGCCAATCCCGCCACCGCCACCGGGTTGGTTGCGCACCACCGCTGTTGTGCCCGGATACAGCCGCTCCAACGTTTCGGCCACAATGCGCACGGTCAGGTCGGTGGACCCGCCTGCGGCATAGGGAACGATCATTTGAATGGGGCGCACGGGGAAATCGGCCAGCGCCGCCCCCGGCAGGGTTGCCGCGGCCAACGCGACCAGTGAAATTGCCTTTTTCATCAAGTTTCCTCCTGTTTTGATGATACGCGCTTATGGAAGCCAGACAGACAGCAGCTTCGTGAATAGAAAATATATGATGGCGGTCATGGCTACCGGAAAACCAAACAGCATCATGGGCTTGCGCTCTCCGATCAGCCAAAGGCCCAACACGAATGCTGCCAGCGTTGACCACAGATAACCCACCGGGAAAAACGCAACCGCATACCCTGTCAGCAGCACCACAAAGCCCGCCAGCCGCAAGGCCGTCGCGCGGTCCGGCAATGCGATGACAGGCACATCAGCAGATTTGCGGGCCGACAGTCCTGCGCGCACCAGCAACGCAACCGACAGCAGCACCAGCAGCGCAATCATGACCCATGGCAGAAATGACGGCCCGGCAATGGAGCTGCCAAATCCGCGCCTGATCCCCAATGTGCGCCAAACTGCGAAGCCACTGAATGCCAGCAAACCAACAGCGATGATCATATCGCTTTTGCTTTCACGAATTGCCGCCATTGTTGTGCTCCCCTCGCCGCCTCTCCTGCTGGAAGGTGAAATAATGTTGATAAGTTGTCAATAGGTAATGCAGGTATAAGTTTGAACTTCCCCCACGGTCCGCGCCCTTGTCGTGACTGTCATGATTCACGAAGGAACGATTTAAATAATTGATTTAAAATATAAATATGTATGAAAATGCTTACGATTTTCAGTTCTCGATGAACCAGCCGCCCATGCCTTGTCGTGAATTGGAGTTGACAGGTTGTAAACAACTGCCCTAGTTATTGCACGAATACGATCCGTCTATTTACAGGTTTACAGAACAGAATCAAGCTGGAGTGATCACATGCTACCCCTCGACACGGCGCTAGAACTGAACCGCCCACATACTGTCCGATTCGGATCAGATACGCTGTCGACGCTGCCTGCATGGGTTCAGGACCAAGGGTATCGCCGCCCGTTTGTCGTGGCCGATCCGGTCAACGCGGCGCGGGTCGGCCTGCTGGGCATCGATCCTGCTGCCGTTTTCGGCGCGGTGCGCGGCGAGCCTGATCTGCGCATGCTGGAGGCGGCACTTGCACAAGTGGCGGACGCGGATGTGGTCATTGGGTTTGGCGGCGGCTCGGCCATGGATCTGGCCAAACTGGTGGCCGTTCTGGCCGCAAGCGACCTGACGCTTGATGACATCTCCGGCCCCGGACGCGCGCCAAAACGAAAGCTGGGGTTGGTGCAGGTTCCAACAACCGCGGGAACCGGATCAGAGGTGGGGACACGGGCATTGATCACCGACCCGACAACGCATGCCAAGATTGCGACCGAAAGCCCGCATCTGCTGGCTGATCTCGCAATCATTGACCCAACCCTGACCGTATCGGTGCCCGCGCCCATCACCGCGACAACTGGGATTGATGCCCTGGCCCATTGCGTCGAGGCATTCACATCCAAAAGGGCGCATCCCGTGATTGATGCATACGCTTTGGAAGGGATCAAACTGGTCGGGGCATATTTGCACCGCGCCGTAGCCGATGGCACCGATCTGGAAGCGCGGGCAGGTCTTGCGCTGGCGTCATTTTACGGGGGCATTTGCCTTGGCCCGGTCAATACCACCGCAGGGCATGCAGTGGCCTATCCTTTGGGAACACGCTTTGGCCTGCCGCATGGGCTGGCCAATACGCTGATATTTCCGCACACGCTGGCGGTGAATGCACCCGCTGCACGCGAAAAGTCGCTTTCCATCTGCGCAGCACTTGGCCAGCCGGTATCAGACATTGGGCAGGTTCGCATTGCAGCGCGACACTATTGTGAATCCTTGGGCGTTGACATGACGTTATCCGCGCACGGCGTGCCTGAGATCGCTTTCGATACGCTGGCCAAAGATGCGCATGCGATCCGCAGGCTGCTGGATTGGAACCCCGTCGATCTGACGCAGGACGACATTCGGAAAATCTATGAAGCCGCAGAAAACGCCGCTTGATGATGCCGTCTTCCCGCCGGAGCGACCGTGCAGGACACCGCCATATTGTGACGGTGGGCGTCAGCTCATGTGCCACGGATGCGCTTGTTCATGTGGTATCGGACCGAACACCGCCCCTTTGGGGGGCATCTTTGAGGTTAGCCATGAAAACGTGCAAATGTAGTGCTAAATTAGCATCGTCGCGTTCATCCGGTCCGGGACAATCTTGCCAATAGCTGTCGTCCACGGTATCTAATTCTTAGCCATGTTGTTCTGACAGCCAGCTAGTTTCCTTTTTCCTGCTGGCTGGAATAATGATCAAAACCTCTCAGATCGATAAGATATACATCGCCGAGCGTGGGCGCTTGCGAAGACTTGTCATGCGCTTGACGGGCAACCGTGCCACCGCCGAGGAACTGGTGCAGGATGCCTTCCTGCGGTTGATTGCCGGAAATACAGATCACGACATCAGATCGTATGAAGCCTATCTGACGCGGATTGCCCGCAACCTTGCCTTGAACCACATGCGTCATTTGCGGCAAGGCGTAGAGGTACCCTGCGAGAACGAGATGCTGGAGACGATGAGCGATGAACGCCCATCGACCGAGGTGGCGCTGATTGCCCGCCAGACGCTTGCAAATACCCTGAAAGCAATCATGGCATTGCCACCCCGCCGCCGCGAGATTTTCATTCTGCATCGATTTGAGGAACTCACCTATAATCAGATCGCGGCCCGACTGGGAATTTCACGCAATACCGTGATGGTTCAGATCGTGAATGCGCTTGCGGATTTGCGCAACGCAATGCGGTGAATTCTGTCGCATCTGCGCTGGCAGGCGCGCATGCCGCGCCACGCTTACCGCCTTGAAAACATGACCGGCACGGTGATGGTGCCATGCACACCGGGGGGCGGCGCGGGAACAGGGGATGCGCGACGCACAAGGTCTGTTGCGGCCTGATCGACATCGGCGCGGCCGGATGAACGTGACAGCCGGATAGTCGAGACATTTCCTGCCGCATCAATCTGAAAGGTGACATGGGCCTGCCCCTGTTCCCCGCGCGAACGGGGTTTATGGCGTTCCAGATGGGCCAGCAACCGCGATTGCCATTGCGCGGGGCTGATGCTGCGGCCCGCCCCTTGCGCAGATTGTCGGGCGGCATTGCGGGTGGAGTGTTGCGCCTGCTGGTTCTGCGCCCTGACTGCCGATTGAGAGGCCGCTGTCTGCTGCGGCGCGGGCGGCGCAGGGTCACGTTGCGGATTCTGCCGTGCGGTTTGTGTCACCGCAACCTGTTGCGGGCGCGGTCTGGGGCGCGGGGACACGGACAACACCACCTCTGCTTCATGCGTCACCTCTTCAGGCTGCGGGTCTTCGGCTATTTCTTCTTCCACTTCTTCTTCTTCTACGGGTTCGCGTTCGGGTTCGGGTGTCGCTACGGCCTGCGTGGCGACACTGGCCTGTGCGTCCTGCATGTCCCGGGAAAGCACTGTTTCCTGCGTTTCCGTCGCCTCGGGCATCGGGGCCAGTTCGATCATGATCGCAGGGGGCGGGCTATCAGCGGCAACTATGGGCGGCGCGCGCGTTGCCCAGATGACTGCGCCAGCATGGGCAGACATGACAGCCAGGGCCGCGCCGGTCCATAGCAGCCCGTCGCCCAGCCATCGGACCCGCCGTCGTTCATTCACCGGTTTCCTCCGCCGCCTGTGCCAACTGTTCCAACCCGACCAGCGCGATTTTCAGGTAACCTGCACCGCGCAACAGATTCATAACCTCCATGAATGCGCCGTAATCCACGCTTTTGTCTGCGCGCAGGAATATCCTTGTGTCGCGATTGCCGCCAGTGATGCGATCTACCGTTGCCGCAAGCGCGTCATGCGCAACCGCCGCATCGCCCAGATGCAGCGACAGATCCGCCTGCACCGTCAGATACAGCGGCTCGTCGGGGCGTTCGGCGGGTTGTGCCGTCGATCCCGGCAAATCCACTGCGACATCCACGGTCGACAAGGGTGCGGCCACCATGAAAATGATCAGTAGCACCAGCATCACATCAATGAAGGGCGTGACGTTGATTTCTGCATTCTCTGCCAGATCATCGGCGCTTTCCCTGATTCCACCAGCCACGCCTCAGCCCCCCGCCTGCGCTACGACCGGTTCTGGCACCGCCCGACGGTCCAGATCGCGGCTGACCAGCCGCGCGATCCGCTCACCCGCGTCGCCAATAAGCAACCGGTAGCCCGCGATAGAACGCGCAAACATGTTGTAAACCACCACCGCCGGGATCGCTGCAACCAACCCAAGTGCTGTTGCCAGAAGCGCCTCGGCAATCCCCGGGGCGACGACGGCTAGATTGGTGGTGTTGCTTTCGGCGATTGAGATGAAACTGTTCATAATCCCCCAGACTGTCCCGAAAAGCCCGACAAAAGGCGCGGTTGAACCGATGGTTGCCAGAACGCCGGTGCCGCGCGCCATGCGCCGTGCTGACTGCGCCTCACTCCGGCTTAGGGCTGCGGCAACACGCTCTTTCAGCCCCGCTCCGCCTGCATGATTCAGGGCGGGCAGCGACTGTTCTACCTCTTGCACTGTCTCGGCCAGCATATGCCCGACGATGCCGCGCCCCGCCTTCAGCCGGTTCTGCGCCTCGTTCAGGGTGGTTGATCGCGCCAGCACCTTCAGCGCAGACCGCGCCCGTGCCCGCATCCCCCAAAGCTCCAGCGTTTTTGCCAGCCAGACGGTCCATGTCACCAGTGAAGCGAAAACCAGCCCCAGCATCACCAGCTTCACCACGATATCGGACCCGCGATACATACCAATCGGCGACAGATCATGCGCCTCGCTTTCCGTTTGCGTCAGCAACCAGCGCACCGCACCCACAGGGTCAGAGAGGGGCGCGGGAAACGGGTCTTGTGTGACCATCTGTTCGGGCGCTGGAATGCCAGCATGCGCGGGGTCCGGCGTCGTGCTTTCCAATGGAAACGGAACCAAGGCAGGATCATCTTGCGACACCCCGTCCGTGGTGGCTGACGCGGACGGGGCCACAGCACGCGGTTCGTCCTGCCCGGCGGGCGGGGCGTTGGGCGTCCCCCCCTCCTGCGCCAGGGCTGGACAGGTAAGAATCAGGCTTAGCGCACAAAGTGCCGCAGCCACGGAAAAGGAAAGCGAAAGTCTGTAGGACAAGGATATTCTCTTCGGGTTGGGCCGTCCGTCTGTGCCATACGCGCGCACGAACAGGCCGGAAGTAACATGCATTAATCAGGTCAGGTGCTGTGCGACCAGTTCCCGCACATGGCCAAAGGCTGCTTCGGCACCGACGATGGCATGCTGTTCGTCCGCCCCGCACAGTGCAATGCGGTCCAGCCCCCCCTTGAAGGCCCGCCAATACCGTGCGCGCCCGTCCGGGGGTTCCGCCAGATGCCGGGCGCCGTGGGTTTCTGACAGGCCCATTGCTTTGGCGTATTTCAACAAAAACGCAGCACCAAGGTTGGAGCCTTCGACAACATAGAGCCAGCCTAGCGCTTGTGGCAAAGCAGCCACGCCCCCATCCGGCGCGGTGTCATATGACGGCAAGGCAAGCCCCAAATCAGCCATGTCCTGTTCAACCGCATTCAGCCGAGAGTGCAGGGACATATCGGGAAACAATGCCGCCAGATCAGCGCGTGTGTATAGCGCGGACACTTCACGGTGTATCCCGTGCTGAACACGCAGGAAGCCGCCATAACTCCTGACGCTCTCAAACGGGCGCGCGGCCATGATGGACCTGTCAACACCCTCATGTGTGTTGTGCGTCGCTGCGCGAAGGCGGTCTGACAGCGGGCGGGTGGGTTTCAAAACGATGGCAGGGGATGCGGACAGAACCGCTGGATCATACGACATGGTATACCTTTATGAAGGGCATCGGGCAGGCCGGAACCTGCCCGAAAAGCGGTTCAGAATTGCATTCTCAATCCGGCGGAGAACGTGCGGCCCGGCCCCGGCTGGGTCACAAGGCTAAGCGGATCGACGTAGAACGCATCGGTCAGGTTCTCGACCCTGAAATGTGCGTTCACTGAATCGCTAATCTTGTATTCGACAAACACATCCGCCAATGTATGGGCTTCCCAATCCACCAGCGAAATGAAGCTCGATGCACCGGCGGCGGTCACATCCCCATGCCCGATGGCGCGACGGCCCGTACGGGTGACCTGTCCGCCAAGCGTCAGCCGGTCATCCATCAGCTTCTGAGTAAGTGACAGACTAAGGTTGTATTTCGGCGGCACCTGATTTGTCGCATAGTCACCATAAAGCGACTTGCCCTCGCAGGTGGACGCCGTGCGGCAGAATTCTACCTTGGTGTAGTAGTTCGCCGCGAAATCTGCCGTGAACCCGCCGGTTTCATAGGTTGTGGCCAGTTCAAGGCCCGCAAAACGGGCTTTGTGGATATTGTTTATCTCAATCAAGAAAGGCTGCGTTGTGACGACCCGCGCCAGATAGTCATCTACAGTAGAGTTGAAATACCCCAGCTTCACACGAATATTGTCATCTGCCGTGAACACCCCGTCATGGGTATAGTTCGCGCCAATCTCCCAGTTCCGCGACCGTTCAGGACGGGCGTTCTGGTTCACATTGAAAGAAAACGCCGATGACGATTCAAACAGGTTGGGCATGCGCGCCGTGTTGGAGTAGTTTGCGTAGACTTGCAGATTTGGCGTCACATCTGCCGCCACCCCCAACGAGCCGCCCCAGGCGCCACCATCAAGTTTTGTGCCATATGTATAGCTGGCGCGATAAAGAAAGGGATCAATATTGCGGTCCTTGGACCAGTAATGCTGATATCGCAGCCCGCCGGTCACTGTCAGCCAGTCATTCGCCTCCCATTCGGCGCGCATATATCCCAACGCCTCGTGACGGCGGGCGTCGCGCAGATCAAGCCAGGTTTCCACGTCCCGCGTTCCCGGAATTGGCCGCGTATCTTCCATGCGCCACGATACGCCGTATTCCAGTTTGACATTGCCCATGCCGGTGAACAGGCGCGATGTGTTGGACAGTTCCGCCCCCATCATTTCAGTCTGGGCACCGGGCAGGAAATCCGCAGGCAAACCAACCGAAACAGGATCACGCCCCCCGCCCCGTGGTGCGTTCCGCTGTTCCAGCCCCGTCCAGTAGAATGACGCCCGAAAATCGATCAGATTGCTTTCCGCAGGGCGCCAGCTGTAGTGCAGGCTGACACTGTCCAGATCCGTTTCGGTCATCTTTTCGCGCTGCGTTGCGCTGGTCGTTGTCAGGGACTGGCGGCTGGCCATCACATCACCGTTCTTTCCGCGGAACCCTGTGTAGCTCAACCTCAGGCTATGCCCATCGCCAAAGCGCAATCCGCCCTTGAGCAGCCAGCTTTCGGTTGACAACTGCGAATTCAGCACCTCTTCTCCCGGACGGTAGTTGGCAATACCATCATTGATGACGTAATCGAGATGCTCAATATCCGGGTAGCAACGCCCAAAATAGCAAAACTCCCTTGGGCCGGTGAAGACGGCCCTTGCCGCGGGTCCTTTGGTGCCCGCATGGTAATTGCCGCGTTCCCGTCTGGCATATCCGGCAAGAAAATCGAAATTTCGGTCCTGTATCGCGCCAATCATGGACCATGAGCTGCTTGTGGGCTTCAGGGCCGACGGGCGATCCATACCCGTCGGCGATTCTGTGTAGGTGCCCACTTCGTGCGGTTGATTGGCAACTGTTATGCCAGCCCGGTTGCCTGCAACAGGGTCAGACGTATTGCCGCTTGCTTCGACATTAAAACGAAACCCTGTCTTGCGCCCCGGTCTGACGATATCTTCGGCGGAAACCGTCCGCATGGCGATGTTGCCTGCATTGCCGAACGAACTGATATTCGCGCCTTTTTCAATGTCTACGCCAGCTATGAAATCCGGGGCGACATAGCTGCGGTTGGAAACCCCCTGATACCCTTGATAGACCAGCAAGGAATTCTCTGCGCCGTCCACAGTGGTCTGCACGCGCCCCATCCCCTGCATACCGCGGATGTTTGGATCAATGGCACCTGCACCATTGCGGGCCTCGCCAGAGGAAACCCCCGGTGTGCTTCGGAACATATCTGCCGGGCTGCTGCCACGGAAACGTTCAATCCGCTCGCCCGGAATGTGGGCCACCGCGCCGGGTGTGGTATAGACGGCCGCCTGCCCCGTGCCCCCGATCACCGTAATCGGGTCCAGCAGAATCGTGCCATCCGGCGCTATATCATCGGTCGGGGTCGCGACCGGACCGCCCGTTATGGTGACCGTGTTTGCATTGGTGAAGCGATAATTCAGCCCACTGCCCGACAGCAATCTGGCCAATGCCACATCTGCACTGAGAGCGCCGTTCACAGCGTTGCTTTGCAAACCCGCAGTGATCCGGTCATCTACGAAAACCTGCAGGTTGCTTGCCCGCGAAAACTGCACCAGAGCCGTCGAAAGCGGTTGCGGTGCGATGGCATAGCTGTGCGTCGCTGCCGTTTCTTGCGCAAAGGCGCCTGATACGCCCACAGATCCCGTCAATGACGTGCTCAGCAGCAAAATCGTGGCAATCTGGCGCGCAGGCGCGCATCTGGGTGTCGCGGCTTTCATCCGGTTAATTCCTTCCTCGTTCATATCTGTCCCGGAAGGCGTTTCATGCGCCCTCATATGAACAGACCCGCGAGAAGAGGAAGGTAATTATAAAGCTTGATAAAAATTATCAACTATAGAGAACGGCCACATTTGCGGGAAAATCAATCAAGGTCAGGCCAAGCGAATCCGCAATGGTTCTAAGCGCGTCATCGGGGTGATCCGCCTCGAACACAGCGGTGATGGGAATACGCGCAGTTGCTTTGCCCAATACCGCAATCCGCCCGCCACGATACCTTGCAAGTTCATCAACCACATCCTGCAAGGGCACAGACCGGAAGATAAGCTGTCCCCGTCGCCACGCCCCTATTTCGGTTTCATCAACTTCCGTTTTCGCAAATACCTGCCGGTGGTCAAAGCTGGCCTGCCACCCTGCATTCACGCGAACCGGCATGCCACTGGCCTGCCTGATGGCCACCGTATGCGTTGCAACGGCAAGCTGTGCCCTGTCCGACCAGATGCGTAGGTTGAAACCCGCGCCCCCTGCATCAATCTCCGCCCCCATTGCGGCCACTGAAAAAGGGCGGTGCGCATCGGGCGCAATGGAAAAATAGGCCTCTCCGCGCAGCAGGGATAGCCGGCGGTAATCCGGCGAAAAATCTAGGGCAAAGGCCGAACGGCCGCCCAGATTGACTCGCGACCCGTCTGCCAGCGTGATATTGCGGGTCTCGCCTGCTGCTGTCCGTTTGTCGGCGCGAAATTCGGGACGTGTGACATGCCAACCGGCGGCGCCCGTCACCGCGACACCTGCCAGAAGGCGCAATGCATGGCGACGGTTTATCGCCTTGTCCCTTTGGCGCAATGCAACCATTTCATGACGAACCGGATCGAAACTTTCCCAAAGGGCCTCTGCCTCTGCCCATGCGGCGCGATGCTCTGGCCCGGACTGAAGCCAGCGGTTGAATGCTGATCGGGTAGCATCTTCGCATTGCTCGTCGCGCAGCCTGACCAGCCATTCCAGCGCTTCGCGCATATGTGGTGTTTCGCGGTTTGTGTTT
Organism: Roseinatronobacter sp. S2; assembly: GCF_029581395.1. Classification (GTDB taxonomy): domain Bacteria; phylum Pseudomonadota; class Alphaproteobacteria; order Rhodobacterales; family Rhodobacteraceae; genus Roseinatronobacter. Next base: position 278,990 of record NZ_CP121115.1, read on the forward strand.
TGCATCAAATTCAGGCCTGTGTTCCCTACCCTACTGACACCCGAGGCCGGTGATAGAATTAACAGATCGCTGAAATAATTTCCGGACCGGACAGGTTTGAGTGCTGGGAACTGGATACCTTGCGTCTCCCTCTCTTCCTGTCACAGCGCAAGCCCGCCCGGCAATCATTTTCTGCCTCACACTGTAGGCAACCGGGACGGTCGCAGGTTCAAGTCAATCACCTTGGATTGATGCGCGCAACCATGCTGTCCATAGTTGACGATTCAGTCCGTGTGGTCCAACATCAGGCCAATGGCACTATTCGCAAGGCAGACAGATGGGCAGTTTCATTGAAAATGCGCCCCGATGACTGATCGCATTCCGCCACACCCCCCGTATGCCGGTCTGCATTGGCATCATGCAGCGCTTCCCATAGCCATTGTGATGATCGCAACGGCCAGCGCGGCCATAATCAGCGGGGCGGCTGCTGTTTTCGCACAGATGCAGATGGCCCTGTTGATCAGCGGGATCATTCTGTTGCTGTGGGCACCATTCGCAGCGCTGGCGCTGGCCCGGCACCACTGGGTAGGGACCGCAGCACTGGGGATTGTTGCGGCGCTATTTGCCCTTAATCTTGTCAGCCTGACCCTGCCGCGCGTGGGTGTTTTTGCTGGGTTCGACTGGAACTGGCAGGGCAAAACGCTGGATCTGATCTGGTGTCTGGCCCTGATCGCGCTTTTGTCGCGGGACCAGCGCTGCGAGATCGGCTGGACATGGCGGACACGTCCGGGAACCCTTGGGGAAGCATTTCTGAATATCGGGATTCTGGTCGTAGCGGGTTATCTGCTCGCAGGGAACTGGTCCCCTGCCGCCTATGACGCGGAACGTGTCTCATCCCTGACGCTTGAGCGTATCTTGTTCGACACCACCCATCCCAACCTTGTCGAGGAGATCGTGTTTCGCGGTTTTATGCTTGCGCTGCTCGACAGGGCCTTTCCGCCACGCTGGACCATCTGGCGCGCACAGGTCGGCTGGGGGCTGGTCCTGACAACGATTTTGTTCGGTCTGGTGCATGGCGTTTCCGTGTCGCCCGACGGCGCACTGGTCTTTGACCCTGTCTGGTTGTTTGCCAGCGCTGTCATGGGGTTTGTCATCGGCTGGGTCCGCGCGCTGACCGGCAGTCTGTGGCCCGCGTTTCTGGCGCATTGCGCGCCTGAAACAGGCATTCTTCTGGGAATGTGGTTGCGCTGAAACCAAACCGGATAAACGCCCGGCACCTTACGGCATGGCCGCAGGCAAAATCCTGGGTCAGATCGGCCAGGATGTGGCGTTCCCTTTAATCAGCGTCAATTCTGATCCGGTGACAAGTTCAAACAAGAACGCAGATCGCCGATTGTGTAAATGCATCAGTCTGAGAGCGTTGATGCCATGCAAACGAAAGTGCGACAGGACGGCGTGCGCACGGCGCCTCGTGAATGCCTATCGCATGCCTTTGTGCATATTCCCGAGGATCGTCTGGTTGACCTGCCCTGCTCTTGGGATGACTTGCTGGATGAACGGTGACGCGGCGGGATTATGACACCGCGCATTCCCGGTGGTGCCTTCTTCTTCAACGCCTATACAATCGGTGAAAACCGCACGCGCTTGGTCTGGATATATAATCGCAGGCTATTCGCGGTGCGCCCTTGGCTTATGTCCCCAATGCCGCCGGAGGGCGGGCTGCCAGCGGGTCCGACGAATATCAGGCGACGGCCGCGATGAACGTCATTTCCGGTCGCCTGCGGCACCCAGTCGCAATGCAATTTCACCGCTCTGGCACAAATACACGCCCTCCTCGCGCACCGGCGTTGGGTCGAAACCGCTGATGTCATCGTATAAGCAAAATCTGTCGCTTTCGACCTGCGCGGCAAATGCCAGCACATCGTCGGTGATGGTGAATTCGGAAATGATGATGTCTTCGGTCACATCAAGTTCGGCTTCCCAGCCACGAACAGGGTCGGCGGAATCAAGCGGCCAGTCTTCCACAATCATGATTTCTGCCGCCTTCAACGTCGCACCATCCACCTGATTGCGGGTGGCGTTCCCCTCTGTCTCGAATTCCAGAAACAGGATGAGGCCGGTGTAGCCATCACTGGCTTCTGTAAGAACGAGAAGGTCAAAATCAATACCGATGCCCGCCGGGGTCTGGCGAAAATCAAGGCCGACATCAGAAAGCGGATCACCATCTTCGATGCGCAACTCTAGCCGCTCGTTGCCAAACTGGCCGGTAATACGGCCTGTTTCCGTATTGCCGACAGTGGACGTCATCAACAAAACCGCAAATGCAGTGAATGTCAGTGAAGGCGTGGTGTGCATCTCAGGCTGTCCTTGTTAACAAAGCACTGACCGGCGCTTAGAATATTTCGCCGGTGCAGTCGAAACTATAGGTGATCTGCATGCCATCTGGCCGCGCGTCCAGCGCCTCTGCCGATCCGGGGCGCAGGGTCAGCGTTCCGGTGGCCCCTTCGGGACCTGCATCAATCTCGCCCATCTCGCCCAGTGATTTGTAGCGGGCATATCTTTGGCCGCTAAGGATGTGTGCATCGGTAAATGACAGTTCAACGCTGGAGAGATCCGAGAAGTCGATGCTGTCAAGCGTGCCTGCACCCTTAAAGCCAAGCCTTAGCCGCACGCCCTCGGACCGCGGGACCAGCATGAAATCATCACCGGAGAATCCGCACAGCGCCTCTGAAACAGAGGCACTTCCCGAGTTCCAGGTTAATTGACCGGCATGGGATGCCTCGCTGATGGCGGGGGTAGTCGCGGCCACAAAGATCGCCACAATCAATGCGTGCTTCTTGAACGTCGTCATGGAATCCTCTCCCATAGTTCATATTTCAGGCGAAAGACGTGCCGAGCCTCTCGTTACGTTGTTTCATCGCGTCGGGGGAGGTAACACAGACAGCAGCCGCGCTCCCCCTATGTTTGAAGGGGGCTGCGCTTTTCGTCTTTTATTTTCACCAGCCTATCCCGACAGACGGGATGCCCTGACAGGGGATATGATTAGCTGTTTTCATACGCTGGCAGGTGAAATTTAAGCCCCTTGGTGTGGTTCTAAGCGATCAGGCATCGATCACAGCTTGCGGCTGCCCCGTCATCACCGCAGGACGCCGCTGCGCCATCATTCCGTCGCAGCCATTCCCATACGGGCCAGAACGCGGCGTTCAACGGCCAGAACACCCTGATAGAAAACGACAGAGATCAGCACCGAAACTGCCGCCACGGTCCAGATCATGTTGAAATCCAGATATCCGCGCGACTGGTTCAACAGGTTGCCAAGCCCGCGCCCTGTAGCCAACCATTCCGCGATCATCACCCCCAGTAGCGCGCGCGGGGCTGTCAGGCGCATGGCGGCAAAGACATAAGGAACCGACGCGGGGATGGCGACAAGGCGCAACTCGGCCCACGCGCTTGCACCGTAGGCGCGGGGCAGTTCCACCGCTGCGCGCGGCACAAGCGAAAGCCCCTGCGCCATCATCACATAGGCCGGAAAGAACGTGACCGAGATGGTGACCCACAGTGTCAGCGACGTGCCGCGCCCCAGTATCAACACCAGCAGCGGGGTCAGCGCGACAAGCGGCATGGTCTGGGTGATAAGGGCGATCGGCATGAAGCCACGCGTGAATTCAGGCATGATGCGCGATGACACGGCCAGCGCAAAGGCAAAGCCCATGCCCAGCACCATGCCCGCGAATGTAATGGGCAGGGTTTCGGCCAAAGCCCCCAGCAGCCGACTTTGGGCCGTGACGCTGGTGTCACTTAGAAACAGGTAGTGAATCACATCCCAAGGGGTTTTGCCCAGCATGGAAGGGACATTCAGAACCCGCAGAAAGGCCCACCACACCGCAAATGGCAGCGCAACGGACCCAAGAAGCAACGCGGTGCGCTGCCACATTGAGCCGGGGTCAAGATGCAAGGCTGGCGGTGCTGCGGGGTTCAGGGAGACCGCGCGACTGGCGCCCACAAGCCGCGCCGACAGCAGCGCAAAGCCAATATAGCTTAGCCCCGCGATAAGGGTGGCCATAAGCCCGATCCCCCATATCCGCGCTGGCTCTGCGCGACCAAGCGATCCCAGCAGGTAGGTTCCCAGCCCCCAGCGCCCGCCGCCGCCGAATTCCGCAAGGATTGCCCCCAATACGGCAGCAGGGGCCGCGACGCGAAACCCCGACAGGATCGCGGGCAGCGCACCGCGCAACTGCACGCGCCACAACACCTGCCACCGGCCCCCGCCATAGGCGCGCACCAGATCTGCCGCGCGGCTGTCATGCTGGCTTAGCCCGATCACTGTGGCGCTCATGGTCACGAAATAGACGCCAAGGGCTGCCAGCGTGATACGCGGGGCCATACCGGACAGGGTCAGCGCAAGGATCGGCGCAATGGCAATGGGCGGCAGTGCAAAGATCGCGATGTTCAGCCCGCGCGTAAGCCGCAGCAAGACCGGAAAGATGACAAACAGGATGCCCGCCGTGATGGCAAGCGCATTGCCAATCACAAACCCGCTGGCAGACGCTGAAAGTGTCGCCCAGATATGGCCGGGGTAATCGGCCCAATCCACCCACAGGCGCAGCAAAATAGCACTCAGGGCAGGCAAGGCCCCACCTGCAACCAGTTTGAACTGTCCGACCAGTTCCCAAAGTGCAATCAACACCAGCGTATTGCGCAGGCCGGGGTGGCGGCGCCACAGGTCAGCCCCCATGCAGCACCTTTGCAATATGATCACACTGGGCATGGAATTCCGGCTGGCCGAACAGTTCCCCCCCGCGCGGACGTGGGAAAGGAATGTCAATCACTTCGGCAATACGCCCCGGTGCGGACTGCATGACGACAACGCGATCAGCCAGAAACACGGCTTCATCAATGCCATGCGTGACCAGCAGGGTTGTTGCGCCGGTTTCGGCCCAGATGCGCTGCAATTCGATATTCATCTGGCGGCGCAAAATTTGGTCCAGCGCGCCAAACGGTTCATCCATGAACAGCACTTGCGGGCGGGTGACCAGCGCGCGGGCAATCGCCACGCGCTGGCGCATGCCACCCGACAATTCACCCGGCAATGCGTTCTCATACCCTTTCAGGCCCACCAGCGCGATCAGTTGGGCAATATCATCGCGGTAACCCGCCACATTGCGCCCCAACACTTCCAGCGGCAGGGCAATATTGCTGGCTACATTGCGCCACGGCAGAAGCGCGGAATCCTGAAAGGCAACGCCAGTCACGCCGGCCGCAGCGGCTTGATGCGGGCTTTGTCCGCCAATGGTGACACTGCCGCAATCAGCCGGTTCCAGCCCCAGCAAGATGCGCAGCGCTGTGGATTTCCCACACCCCGACGGCCCGATCAGGGCGGTGAAAGACCCTTGCCCACAGTTAAGCGTGACATCGCGCAGCGCCTCGACATCCGTGCCGCGCCCGCGATAGGTCTTGCCGATCGCTGTCAGCGAAATTCCGGCGGGCGCGGCGGTCATCAGATTTCCTCTAGCAAAGTGGTGTCGAACATGTCGCGGGTTCCATTGATCCCGACACGCGCAAGGGCTTCAAGATTTGCGTCGATCCCGTCTTCGGTCATTGCCATGTAACCTGCGGGCGACTCCATCAGCGGTTGCTGGGCGTGGTTGAAGAACAGCTCATTCTCCAGACTGCGCCCGGTTCCGGCAAACCAGCTGTCCATCCAGCGCGGTGGCCACAGATCGGGGTCCGCAAAATTCTCGACCCAGCCGCGACGTGACGCGCGCAGCCAGCCCACCAGTTCCGCGCGTTTGGTGCGCAGGGTTTCTTCGGTCACGACCACTGTGTCGTTATAGATCGTGAAGCCGAAATCATACAGAAGGAACGACACCGCCTCTTCGCCCATGGTTTCAATCGTGTAGGGAACATTGGTTGTAAAATCCAGGCTGGCGTCGATTTCCCCGCGAATAAGGGGCGTGGGATCATAGGAATAGGGCACGATATTGACCTGTGATCGATCAATCCCGTTGATCGCCAGCATGGCCTCGACCGAAATCGTGTTTACGGGGGGCACCGCAATCGTCTTGCCGATCATGTCTTGCGGGGTCAGGATCGGGGACTTGGCAAGGCTGACGATGCCGATGGGGTTTTTCTGGTATTGCGCCCCGATGATCTTGAATGGCGCGCCCTGTTCGACAATCGCCTTGATGGTTGTGTCCGGCGTGGTCAGTGACAAGTCGGCACGCCCTGCAATGATCGAACTTTCGGGAATAACATCGGGGCCGCCGGGCAGATAGGTCAGATCAAGGCCTTCTTCAGTGTAATAACCCTGATCCAGACCAATGAAATAGCCTGCGAATTCGGCATCATTGATCCATGCCGACTGCATGGTGAACGGGGTGTTTGCCCGCGCATGACGCGGCATGAATGGCAGTGCGGCCGCACCTGCGCTTGCGCCCAGAAAGTGACGACGGTTCATCTGGAGTCTCATGGCAGTCTCTCCTGTTGGTGAGGGGGAAGGCTTAGGCAAGGCCCTGAATGCGCTGCAATTCCTGCAAGGGCGGGGTCTCATTTATCTGGCGCGGGTCAAGCAGGGGCCATTTGACGCCGTGTGGCCGCTTTGCGCGGCGCTGCACTTCATGCAACCCGCCGGGCGTGGCGATCCAGTCCACCAGAATATCGGTTTCAGACGGGATCAGTTTTTCCTGCACCATCTGGCATTCATGCACGACAGCCACAACCGGCGTGCTTTCATCAACAAGGCCCAGATCGGTGAACATGCCCCATTCAAGATCGAAGAACCCGTGGCCCTTGCCAAAGCGCACCCCGTCGACCGACACCGCCGATGCGCCTGTAACCATGAAATCAAACCGGCCCCGACGCGCGATTTCTTCAAGTGTTATGGGGCGGGCGAAATGCTCCATCCCGTCCAGCCATGCGGCGTAAAGCTCGGCCCCCGCAGGCACCATGCCCGGTTCCATCAGCAAAAAGCCGCGATAAATGCCATAGGTGGACATCACAAAAGGTTTGCCCGCCGCGATCATGCGTCGGCGCAGATCGACAAGGCAATTATCCGGGGTGATGAAGGCAAATTCTGTTGCCTGATAGGCCGGAAGCTGAACAAGATTTGCCGTTGCGGCCTCTGACCCTTCGAAATCGGGAATAACTTCTGCAAAGTTAAGGTGAAAGCGTGTATCCGGTCTGGCGACATCGCGCAGTTTCGACCATATTTGTTGCCGGATGATTTTGGACTTGGACACGGGCCGCTCCTGTTTCATTGTTTCATAATACTGAAACTGCTGTTTCAGAATCGCAAGGAAAATCTGTGCGGGAAAGCGAGATGCAGGTATGGCAACACGGCTAACGCTTAGAATTCAGGAACGTATGTCACGCCTGACCCCGTCAGAGGCTAAAATTGCGGCAGTGCTGCTTGAGAATCATGCGTTTTTGGAAACGCATACCGCAACGGAACTGGCCGGTCTTGCCGGTGTCTCCAAGGCGTCGGCTGCGCGTTTCTTCCGCACGCTGGGCTACGCTGATTTTGACGAAGCGCGCAATCAGGCCCGCGAGGAACGCAACCGCACCCAGCCTTATGCCTATTCCATCGCAACCGATGACAGGGTCGTTCTGGGCCGGACGCTGGGCGAGCATCTGGAACTGGAACTTACCAACCTGCGCCGAAGTTTCGAGGAATTGCGCCCCGATCTTCTGCGCGACGCGGCCCAGCTTCTGGCCGATGCGCCGCGTGTCTGGTGTCTGGGGTTTGGTATGGAAGAAGGCCCCGCGCGCATGGCCCGGCTGATGCTGTCGAAACTGCGGCCAAATGTTAATCTGTTGGGCGTTCATTCCGGTTCATGGGCGGAAGATCTGGCCATGACAGGCCCGCGCGATGCGCTGATCCTGTGCTCGCTCCCACCGCGACCGCGTGCACTTTCGGCACTGACAACATATGCACGCACAACGCGCATGAACATCATAACTCTGTGCGAGCATGCGTTTATTCCACAAGCGCAACGCTTCTCGCGTGTCATTTTGCCTTGCCATGTCGCGTCTTACGGGCAGGTCCCCACACATGCGACCATGACAAGCATGCTCAGATTGCTGGCCATTGCCTTGCATGGCCAGATCGGGGATGCCGCCAGCCAGCGCAGTATCCTTATCAACGACATTGACGAAGAACTTGACCTGTATGACCTGTGACGCGGGGGCGTACAAATGGGGCTGGTTGCATCATCGTTGCCCTGACCGCACAATGTGTGGCGCATGACCGAGAACAGACGCAACCCGCATGCGGACGCGAAAGCCGGGGCCAAGGATCATCCGCCACCAAGGAGAGCACAGGTTGAGCAAGCAGATTGATACGCGCCAGCTTCGGGTATTGCAGGCCTTGCTGGAGGAATGCAGCATCACGCGCGCTGCAAAAATTCTGGACCAGTCGCAACCACATGTCAGCCTGACCCTGCGCAAGCTGCGCGACACAATCGGCGATCCGATCCTTGTGCGCAGCGGTGCCAAAATGGTGCTGACCGAACGCGGCCTTGCGCTGCGCGGCCATGTCCGCGCAGTCCTTGACGGGATCGACAAGATTATCGGCAGTCCGGACCACTTTGACCCCGCGACATCAACCAAGGCGTTCCGCATCGCTTCTGCAGATTGTATGGAAGCGATCTTTCTGCCGCCGCTGATCCAGCGCCTGCGGCAGGCGGCCCCCGAATCACGCGTGATCGTGCGCGGCATTGATGCAGGTTTTGATTATGCGGGAGCGTTGGAACGTGATGAACTGGACGCTGTGATCTGCAACTGGCCGGGTGCGCCAAGCCATCTGAAGACCGCGCATCTGATGACCGAAGACATCTTTTGCCTGATGGGCGCGCAGCACCCGCTGGCCGGACGCGCGCGGCTGACGATTGATGAATATCTTGCGGCGGGGCATATCGCGCCGGTCGCGCTGTCCCGCGCGGACCCAGGACCGATCGACATGCAACTGGCCCAGCACGGATTGCGGCGAAATATTCATACAATGGTCGCCGAATTCAACCTTATTCCGCATGTCCTGATGGGCACTGATCTTATTTTCACCTCCAGTGCCCGTTTTTCAGGCTATTTCAGTTCACTTATGCCGCTGTGCAGTATCGCGGCCCCGCATGAAGTCGGATCACTGCGATTCTATCTGCTTTGGCACGAACGCGCGCAGTCAGACGCCCGCAATATATGGCTGCGCAGCCAGATTTCGGGTGTTGCACGGTCGCTGGGCACCACCCAGACCAAAGCGGCCACACTATAACGATTTATATATATACAATGTAACAAACCGCCTGCTTGTGGCGAAAAAATGACGTGGTAGCGTTTGCAAACAGGCCCAGAACGGGCCGCCTGTCGCCCCATCCCGGGGGACGGGACCATGCACAAACCAGGACGCTCATGTCGCATTCGACCTTGAACTCTACACTTGAATCCACCCAAGCGGAAAAGGCGGGCCGCTGGTCCGGCCGCAACACGGATAAAGACCGCCTGCGCGCCGAAATCTGGGAAGGACTGGAGGCCAGCGGCCTGAATATCGGCCCCGTCTGGAGTCGCATTCCCAACTGGGTGGGTGCCGAGCAGGCAGCCAAACGGCTGTCGGAACTCGACATCTGGAAACACGCCAAAGTGGTGAAATGCAACCCCGACCCGCCGCAAATTCCGGTGCGGTTGCGCGCGCTTTATGACGGCAAGCAGCTTTACATGCCTGTCCCAGAGTTCGGGTCTGGCGAATTGCCATGGGTATTGCTGGACCCCGAAAAACTGGCACGCGATGGTGTGCAGTTTGAATTGGCCGCCACATCGCAAGGCGCGGTCAGCGTTGGCCAAAAGCTGGGTTTTGAGGATATGCAGCCGCTGGATCTGGCCATCTGTGGCTGTGTCGCGGTGACACGGGCAGGCGGGCGCACGGGCAAGGGCGGTGGTTTCGCCGATCTGGAACTCGGGCTGTTCCGCGATCTGGGCAAGATCACGGCCGACACGCCAATCGTGACCACGGTGCATTCCAGCATGGTGGTTGATGATGCGCGCCTGCCGGTGCTGGCACATGATTCCCTGCTGAACTGGATCGTGACCGAAAAGGACGCGATCCCGACCACCCCGAAAGGCCACCAACCCGGTGGCGTTGTCTGGGACATGGTGCAGCCCGACCAGATGGCGGACATCTGGTTTCTGAAAGCGTTGAAAGACAAGATACTGGCCACAAGGGCCAAATCAGACCCCGACGCCTAGCGCAGGTGGGTCAGGGCCGGTTCGCGCCGGTGGGAGGACGAGAAAACGGGTCGCGCGGTTGTAGCCGCGCCGCCCTATACCGGCGGATCAGGAGGACCGCCGCCTGTGACAATTACGAAGACCGCCAAATGAATGACGGTCCTCACCCAACAGATGGAGTGAACATGTCCTTTAACCTGACCTCTCACCGGCTTTCGCGTCGTGGTGTCCTGCGCACCGGCGCTGCCGCCCTTGCCGCCACCCTGCTGCCTGCGCGGGCCTTGCTGGCCCAGACCCCGCTGGTCATCGGTGCCGTTTATGTTGGCCCGCGCGACGATTTCGGCTGGAACCAGTCCCACGCCGCCGCAATGAACATCCTGCGCGATGTGCCGGGTGTCACTGTCGTTGAGGAAGAAAACGTCGCCGAAACCAACGCCGTCACCCAGACAATGGAATCCATGATCAACCTTGAAGGGGCGAACCTTATTCTGGCCACGTCCTTTGGGTATTATTCGCCCTTTGTCGTTGAAACGGCGGCAAAATACCCCGATGTGCAGTTCCGCCACTGCGCGCCGCTGTGGAATCCTGAAACCGACCCTGCGAATGCAGGCAGCTATTTCAGCTACCTTAATCAGGCGCATTATGTGAATGGTGTGGCGGCGGGTCTGTCCAGCCCGACGGGCCTTCTGGGTTTTGTCGCGGCGAAACCGGTGCAAACTGTGCTGTCGAATGTGAACTCTTTCCTGTTGGGCGCACGTTCGGTGAACCCAGATGCACGCGTCAGGGTCATATTCACCGGCGAATGGTCCATGCCCGTCCGAGAGGCAGAGGCCACCAATGCCCTGATCGACGCAGGCTGCGATGTGATCGGCTGCCATGTGGACGGCCCCAAAGTGGTGATTGAAACCGCCGAAGCGCGGGGCGTGCGAACCTGTGGCCATAATGCCGACCTGTCGCCACTGGCCCCCAACGGTTTTATCACCGGCGCAGAAAGCAAGTGGGAAACTGTCTATACCTCCTATGCCGAGGCGCTGGCGGCGGGCGATACACCGCCGAACCTGATCTCGGGCGGGTATCACAACGACATGCTGCGCAACACGGCCTTCGGTGCGGGTGCCACACCAGAAGCGATTGCGGCCGCCGAGGCCGCGATTGCGGGGCTGAAGGATGGTAAGCCGGTCTATGTCGGCCCGCTGAAGGACAATCGCGGCAATCTGGTGATCACAGCGACCATGGATAACTATGCCCCCGAACTGGAATCGATGGATTACCTGCTGGAAGGTATCATAGGGTCCACAACCTGAGGGTATTGCGGGCAGTGCTGAGCATCCTTCAGCCTGCCCCCTTTCGGTGACAAACTGTGCACAAATGGGCCGAATGGCGGGGAATTGTGGTTCATGATCGGCCCACCCAGTTCTTCGGCTTCTCCGTAGAATTGCAAGGCGGTAGGCTGGCCGCACTGCGCCTGCCCCTGTCTGGCCCTTATCTGACCGCTATCTGCCGGATTTGTCCTGCGATCCCTGCGATCTGTCGGGGGTGGGGCGCCATAAGTCCCTTTGCCATCATCCATTCCCGCGCCTGCCCCGCGCCTGCCTTGTCGCCACACCCACCTGTTTGACCGCACCGGAATATTCATGCTGAACATACGCGTTTTAGAATCTGTCATCATCCCAGTGTTGGCGCTGCTGGCTTCTGCGCTGATATTCTCGGTCTTTTTGCTGGCGCTTGGCAAAAGCCCCGTCACCTTTTTCTCGCTGGTCTGGACGGGCGGGTTTTCGTCTTGGTTTTCCATCCAGAACGCCTTGCAACGCGCGGCACCCCTTATCCTGACAGGACTGGCCTTTGCGATACCCGCGCGCATCGGGTTGACGCTGTTGGGGGCCGAAGGGGCGGTGGTAATTGGCGGGTTTTCTGCCGCCGCCGTGGCAATCCCGCTGGTGTCGGCGGGGCTGCCCGCAGCAGTGGTGTGGCCGGTCATGGCCATCGCGGCAATGGGTGTTGGCGCGGTCTGGGTGGGGCTTGCGGGCTGGCTGAAACACCATCGCGGGGTGAATGAAACGATCTCGTCGTTGTTGCTGACCTATATCGCCATAGCACTTGTCAGCTTCCTGATCGAAGGGCCGTTCCGCGACCCCGGTTCGGCCAACAAACCCTCGACCATGCCACTGGGCAGCGATTACCGCATTGGCGGAATGTTCGACAGTTCGGTGCATTGGGGGCTGGCGGCGGGGCTGGTGCTGGCACTGGTGCTTTGGGTGGTGATGTCGCGCACAACCTTCGGCTTCGCGGCGCGCATGACAGGCGGCAACCTGCGCGCCGCGCAGGGTCAGGGGCTGCCGGTGGGGCGGCTGCTGGTCGCGTGTTGCGCCATCGCTGGGGCCTGTGCGGGTGTCGTCGGTTTTTTTGAAATCGCCGCGATCCATGGACAGGCCAATGCATCATTGGCGGCAGGTTATGGGTTTACCGGCATCCTTGTTGCGTTTCTGGCGCGGCACAATCCGCTGGCAGTCGTGCCTGTGGCCATTCTGTTCGGCGCGCTGGATGCATCGGGCGGGCTGATACAGCGGCGCATGGAAATGCCCGATGCCACGATGCTGGTGCTGCAAGGGATCATCTTCATCGTGCTGTTGATCAGCGACACATTGCACGGACGCCTGCCCTTGCTGACCCACCCCCAGACCGGAGCGCGGACATGACCCAGGCAGAACCCCTCGCGAGTTTTCTGATCGTGTTCTATGCCTTGCTGGGCGGCGCAATCCGCGTCTCTACACCGTTTCTGTTTGTGGCCCTCGGCGAATGCCTGACCGAAAAATCCGGGCGCATCAATCTTGGGCTGGAAGGCAACCTGATCCTTGGTGCGATGACCGGCTATGCCGTGTCCTTTAACACCGGATCGGCGTGGATCGGCGTGCTGGCGGCGGGCGGGGTCGGCGTGGTGTTGGGCGTGGCGCATGGCTGGATATGCAAACTGCCGAAGGTCAATGACATCGCGGTTGGGCTGGCCTTTATGGGGTTGGGCACGGGGTTGGCGTTCTTCTTCGGCAAACCCTATATCCAGCCCACAGCCCCGCGCCTGACATCGGTGCCGCTGGGGGACTGGTCGGACAGCCCGCAGGTGCAACAGGCGCTACAGGTCAACCCGCTGTTTTTCATCGGGATTGTGCTGGCAGTTTTCCTATGGTGGATGCTGCGCAACACCCGCTGGGGGCTGATCATCCGGGTGACCGGCGATTCTGCGGCATCCGCCCGCGCCATGGGGGTGAATGTGAACGGCGTGCGCATTCTGACCACAGCGGCGGGCGGGGCGCTTGCCGGCATCGGCGGGGCGTTTTTGTCACTGTCCTATCCCGGCAGCTGGAATGAGGGGTTATCCTCGGGCCAAGGGTTGATGGCGGTGGCGCTGGTCATCTTCGCGCGGTGGAACCCGCTGCGTTGCGTGCTGGCGGCACTGTTGTTCGGGGCGGCAGGCGCGCTTGGGCCATCGCTTCAGTCCATCGGGGTCAGTTCCGGCTATCACTTCTTCAACGCGGCCCCGTATATCCTTACGCTGGTGATCATGATCGCCTCTGCCCGGTCCAGATCGGCTGCGATCGAAGCGCCACGCGAATTGTCGATCATCAAATAGCAAAAAGGACGGCCAGAATGACACATGCCAAGCTGTCCCACAGCACATTGCGCACCGGGCCACGTTCCGGCGGGGCAATGTCGCTGGCGACCACGCGCATGACAAAAACCTTCGGTGCGCTGCGCGCGCTGGATGATGTGTCGCTGAACGTCGCGGCGGGGTCATTTCATGCCCTGCTGGGGGAAAACGGCGCGGGCAAATCCACGCTTGTCAAATGCATCATGGGCTTTCACGCGCCCGATACCGGTGAAATCCTGCTGGGCGGTGCGCCCGTGGCCATCACCAGCCCCCGGCAGGCGCAGATGCGCGGCATTGGTATGGTCTATCAGCACTTCACGCTGGTGCCCTGCCTGACGGCAGCCGAAAACCTTGTCATTTCCCGCCCCGACGCGCCCGGCATCATCCACTGGCGCACGGAATTGCTGCGGCTGGAGGAATTTATGGACCGCATGCCCTTTCGCGTGAAACTGGACCGGCATGTGGCCGATCTGTCGGCGGGCGAACGGCAGAAACTGGAAATACTGAAACTTCTGTATCTGGACCAGCGCGTGCTGATCCTGGATGAACCGACATCGGTGATGACCCCTGCCGAGGCGGATGAAGTCCTGACACTGCTTGGCGGCATGGCGCGGCGGGGCGAAATCACGGTGCTGATGATTTCGCATAAGTTCCGCGAAGTGACGGCATTCTGCGACAGCTTCACCGTGCTGCGGCGCGGGCGGGTTTCAGGCAGCGGCTGCGCACAGGGCACCACCATCGCAGATATGAGCCGCATGATGATCGGCGAAACCCAGCTGCGCGCACGCGCGCCGCGCCATGCGCAGCCCAAGGCGCACACTGAACCCCGCCTGACACTGGACGCCATCAGCGCGGATGACCAGACCGGCCGCCGCGTGGTGGATGAATTGTCGCTGGATATTTTCCCCGGTGAAATTATCGGTATCGCCGGGGTGTCGGGCAACGGGCAAAGTGCGCTGGTCGAAGTCCTGTCCGGGCAACGGCCGCTTTCTGGCGGGCGGCTGTTGATCGGGGGCAAACCCTTTGCACCCCGGCGCGCCGATCTTGACCGCTACAAGGTGTTCGGGCTGCCGGAAGAACCGATGCGCAACGCCGTCGTGCCGCGTATGTCCGTAGCGGAAAACATGGCCTTTCGCAGTTTTGACAAACCGCCCGTGGCGAACCGCTTCGGGCTGATTTCGCCATCGCGGATGCGGGACATCGCAGGTGGGCTGATCCGGCGCTACAACGTGCAGACCCCGTCTGCCGATGCGCCGGTTGAAACACTGTCGGGTGGCAATGTGCAGCGCGCGGTGCTGGCGCGCGAATTGTCGGGCGATGTGGCTGTGCTGATCGTGGCCAACCCCTGCTTCGGGCTGGATTTCGCATCAGTCGCCGAAATACGCGCGCAGATCATGGAACAACGCAACCGGGGCGCGGCAGTGCTGCTGGTAAGCGAGGATCTGGACGAGGTGTTAGAACTGGCCGACCGCGTGGCGGTTATGTCGGAAGGCAAGCTTGGGCCTGTGGTTCAGGCGGATGCAACCGACCGCGACCAGATTGGCCGCCAGATGGGCGGTGCAGAAGATCTGGCAGGCCGCATGTGATACCGCCACGACATCAGTCCTGCCACTCAAGGCACGGGCTTTGGGATGTTGGCCAAACTCCAAATAGCGCGGCAACCGTTAGTCCGGGTCTTCTCCGCATTGGTCAACTGTCATCACTTACAACAACGCCGGATCCGGACGCCCCTGATCGTCCCAGAACATCGGTCCGCCAAGATCGCGCGGGAACCCGTAGCCGTGGACCCAGATCACGTCGATATCCGAACTTCGCGTGGCAATCCCTTCGGCAAGGATTTTCCGGCCCTCGGCAATCATCGGGCTGTGTGTCCTTTCGATAATCTCTGCGTCCGAAAGTTCCCGGCGCGCGATGTTGTGCGCCGCCGCAATCCCCGCGATGATTTCCCCGACTTCGGGGGCGGGCTGTGGCACCCGGTCACCGCCGCGATAAGTATACCAGCCCATGCCCGCCTTCTGCCCGAAACGCCCCAGTTCACAAAGCCTGTCGGGCAAGCTGTCGGTTACTCCCAAGGACTTTCGGCGGCGCCAGCCTATATCCAGCCCCGCCATATCGTGCATCTGACACGGACCCATCGGCCAGCCAAACCTACGAAAGGCCGCGTCAACCTGCGCGGGATCGGCACCTTCGAGCAGCAAAGCAGAGAGGTGCGAATTGCGCGCCGCAAGCATGCGGTTGCCTACGAAACCGTGACAAACACCCACCACCACCGGCTGCTTATCAAGCCTGCGCGTGACCGCCAGTGCGGTGGCCAGAACCTCGGGCGCGGTGTTGTCACCGCGCACGATTTCCACAAGCTTCATCACATGCGCGGGCGAGAAGAAATGCAGGCCCAATATATCCTGTGGCCGCGATGTCGCACGCGCAATGGTGTTGATGTCCAGATAGGATGTGTTGGTCGCCAATATCGCGCCGGGCGGGGCGATACGGTCGAGTTCGGCGAAGATCGCGCATTTCACCGCTATGTCCTCGAACGCTGCCTCGATGATCAGATCGGCTTGCGCGAGAGGGACAAGACCGGTCGCGCCGGTAATGCGGCTGCGCCGGATTTCGGCCTGATCCGGCGCAAGCGACCCGCGCGTGACCGATTTTGTGTAGGTTCCGGCGATACGTTCCATGGCTTGGGCAAGCGCGCTGTCGTCGGCTTCACACACGGTCACGTCAAAACCCGCATTGGCAAAGGCCATGGCGATACCACGACCCATGGTGCCCGCCCCGATGACACCTATCCGCTGCGCCTGTCGTATCTCAGCGCGCACGACATCGCCTGACGGCTTTGCGGCCGCGCGCTCGGCCAGGAAAAGATGACGCAGCGCCGCCGATCTGGGGCTGGCAACAGCAGCGTCGAAAAGCTGGCGCTCTTGGGTCATGGCGGCGTCAAACGGCTGTGCGACCGCTGCCCGAACAGCCGCCCCCACAAGGGCGGGCGCCGATGAACGGGCTTTGCGGCATAAATCAGCTTCAGTTCGGTCAAGCGCGGCAGGGTTGCTGTCGGGCATGCCCCCACGGCGGGCGCTGACAGGTGGCGGCAACGGGCCGCAAGTGATCCGTGCGCGCAAAAAGTGCAGCGCCGCATCGACGGGATTACCTTCGCAGATTTCATCAATCAGTCCCAGATCCCGTGCCTGAACCGCCGCCATCATCTCTCCACTTCCGGCGAGTTCGAGTGCGGCCAGCGCCCCGGCAAGATAAGTGGCGCGCACGGTTCCGCCCGCCCCGGGCAGGATGCCAAGCCGCACCTCGGGCAGGCCGATCCTTGCATCCCGGGTCGCCACCCTGAAGGTGCAGCCAAGTGCCAGTTCAAAACCGCCACCCAATGCGGTGCCATGAAGGGCCGCAACACTGGGCTTGCCCAACCCCTCAAGGGTGTCGATCACATCACGCAGCATGGGCGGCAATACCTGACCCAACTCGGTTATATCCGCACCCGCAACGAAGGTCCGACCGGCACAGGCGATCACCAGCCCAAGCACGCCATCATCTTCGCCGACAGTCTTGATGCGCGCGCAAACAAGTGCGCGCAAATCCTGCGAAAGCGCATTAACTGGCGGGCGGTCAATGGTAAGGACAGCAATCTGTCCGCACTTCTCCAAGGTGACCTGCATCGTCATCAAAGTGCCTCCATGGCAATGGCGATCCCTTGTCCCACGCCGATACACATGGTGGCGAGCGCGCGCGCTCCGCCGCGCTCCATCATCTCCAGCGCGGCAGTGCCCGTGATCCGCACGCCCGACATTCCCAACGGATGGCCAATTGCAATGGCCCCGCCATTGGGGTTTAGATGGGCCGCATCGTCCGCCAATCCCAATTCCCGCAGGGCGGCGATGCTTTGTGCCGCGAATGCCTCGTTCAACTCAATCACATCAAAATCCTGCGGGGCAAGGCCCAGACGCACACAAAGCATCTGGGTCGCCGGGACAGGGCCAATCCCCATTATCCGAGGCGCCACACCCGCGACAGCAGCGCCAAGGTAGCGCGCACGCGGTGTCAGATTGTGACGCGCAACCGCCACATCAGAGGCGATGATCATCGCCGCCGCCCCGTCGTTCACACCCGAGGAGTTGCCGGCTGTTACAGTGCCGTTCCGGACAAAAGGCGCGCGCAGATCCGCGAGCGCCTCAGGGGTGGTATCGGGGCGAATGTGCTCGTCATGATCCACACGTATTGGCGCGCCTTTGCGTTGGGGAACGGCAACTGGTGAAATTTCGCGCCCCAACCTGCCCGATTTGCGTGCCGCATCCGCGCGCCGGTGACTGCGGCACGCAAAGGCGTCTTGCTCTTCTCGTGTGATCCCGAACTCGGCGGCCACATTCTCGGCGGTCACCGGCATCGGCTCGTAGCCATAGCGGGCGGCGAATAAGGGGTTTTCGAACCGCGAACCGATGGTGGTGTCATAAACGGTGGAATCACGGGCAAAAGCTGTTTCGGCCTTGGGCATGACGAAGGGCGCGCGCGACATGCTTTCCACCCCGCCTGCGATGATCATATCGGCCTCGCCTGCGGCGATTGCTTGGGCGGCAGTTGCAATGGGCACTCATGCCCGACCCGCAAAGCCGGTTGACCGTCGCACCCGGCACGGTTTCTGGTAGCCCCGCAAGCAACAATGCCATCCGCGCGATGTTGCGGTTATCCTCTCCCGCCTGATTGACACAACCAAAGATCACGTCATCCACCATCGCCCAATCCGTGCCGCGATTGCGTTCCATCAGCGCGCTCAGCACACCGGCGGCAAGATCATCAGGCCGGACCGCGGAAAGTGCGCCACCATAGCGGCCAACAGGGGTGCGAATGTAATCACAAAGGAAAACCTGCCTCATGAAATGTCCTTTTCATGCTTGATCCGCCTAGCTCAGGGCAAGGCTGCGTTCGGCGGCAAGTAGTCGCGACAAACACGCCCGGCTGTCACCGCAAGTGACACGCAGAGCTGTAAGTCTGGCGAAAACACGCCCGGTCAGGCTCTCTTCGGTCATCCCGATGCCACCGTGTAGCTGGACAGCGCTTTCGCCAACCAGCTTTGCCGCCTGATTCATCTTGAACTTGACCGCGTCCAGCGCCTGATCACGGACCAGTTCTGGCGCCAGAATCATGCCAAGACCGTAATCAAGCATAGCGCGCGCCGTCTCGATCTCGACATACATATCTGCGGCGGCATGCTGAAGCACCTGAACCGCGGCAAGTGACTGGCCAAACTGGTGGCGGGTGCGCAGGTGGTCGACGGTCAGGTCTAGCAGTGCTTCCATCGCGCCCAGCATGTTGGCGGCGGTGCCAATCCGGCCCCGCGCCTGCGCCGCAGAGATCAGCTTGATTGCGTCTTCGCCTTTGCAAATCAATGCACAGAAAGGCAGCATCACACCGTCAAGCGTCAGTTCCGCCCCGGCCTCTGGTGTTGGGGGCAGGTATGGTGTGCGGTGCAGGCCAGCCGTGTGCATATTGAGCATGAAAATCGCCGGAACGCCGTTTGTCACTGCCGCAATCAAAACAGTATCAGCCGTAGCCCCCGCCGCAACCACCCGTCGCGAGCCTGCCAGCCGGAAGCCGTCGTCCACTGGTGAAGCCACGACCTGCGCCGCGCCATCGAAGGCCAGCGTCACCAACAGGCTGCCATTCAACACACCCCGAAGGCGCGGCGCAACGGCAGGTTGGGCGACAAGTTCTGCAAGCAACGGTGCGGCCATCACCTCGGCCGCGACATAGGGAACCGGCAGCCCTGTCCGGCCAATCAGGCGCGAAAACAACAGCACCTCCCGCAGCCCAAGCCCAGCCCCTCCGGCGCTTTCGGGCAATGCCAAGCCAAGCATCCCCAGTTCAGCGAGTTGTGGCCAGAACACCTTGGCGTAGCGCTCCGCGATCTCTCGGGCCGCCAGATCACCGTTTGGGCGATACCAGCGCACCATCCAGTTCAGCATCCCAAGAACACCACGAGAAAGGATAGGAACCGCTTCTTGGATAATGACACCATCCTTTTGCGCGGCGGTCAGAAGGCTTTCGAGGAAGGAAATATAAGTATCCCGCGCTTCCAGTTGGGCGGCTGTGTATTCCCTGTTGTTCTGGCCGCCAAACCCGAAAAAACTTGCCATATAGCGCGCCCGGTTTCCTCGAAAAACGCCGCATGTGCGCACATGAACGCCACCAGCCGCCCTTCGTGATCATGCGCCTGAGCAACGGCTTTCTGTACCGTCGCCAGCATGTCTGAAAGGGTTTCGAGCGCGATGGTTTCGTATAACGCCAACTTGTTTCTAAAGTAGTGATACACGCCTGCCTTGGTGATACCCACCGCGTCTGCAACTTCCTGGATCGATGTGGATGCATAGCCGTTTTCGGCAATAAGACCGGCCGTCGCCGCGCAGATCTTGCTACGCGGATCCGTCATGCTGGGGGGGCCGACCAAGAGTTCTGGGGGGATTTGCTTTCGTCATTTATCTCTCTCTGGATGACCGCCTTGGCGCAAATTTCTGAAGCTTTCCGGTTTGCCCGAACCTGTAGCCGGTTTCCAGCGACCATACCGAACACGGCACGCAGTGCACAGAAGTTCCGTTTGGCAGGCGCGATGTTTCCGTCCAATCAAGCAAGGCGGTGCACAAGCCGCATATCAAGGTTTGGGTGGGAAAGTCGCCGATTTTGCACACAATGTTATCGGCAGGCGGACAACTACAAAATCCGGGTTGTGGCATCAGGGTGCGCTAATACGCTTACATCCAGGCCCGATAGGCAAGATGACCGCGCGCAGTCCCTACAGGATGACACGCCGGTTCATTTTCGCGCAGCCGGGCAAGGCAATGAAACGGGAGGAGAGCCAATACCATGAAACACATAGTCGGAAGAACCATATTGAACCTGGCTGCGGCACTTGTGCTGACAGCGGGGGCAACGAACGGCGCCGCAGCGCAACAAGAGCTTCGCTTCACCACCAGCGTACCTGCAAATTCTTTTATCTACGCTGATATCCTTGAAGTCTGGGCACAGCGCGTAACCGAGGATTCGGAAGGCACAATCAGCATCCGCCTGTT
This sequence comes from Roseinatronobacter sp. S2, assembly GCF_029581395.1. Classification (GTDB taxonomy): domain Bacteria; phylum Pseudomonadota; class Alphaproteobacteria; order Rhodobacterales; family Rhodobacteraceae; genus Roseinatronobacter. The sequence goes on from NZ_CP121115.1 coordinate 299,888, forward strand.
CCCTGCCGGAACGCTGGGGCGCGACGCGGCAGCGCATCTGGATATGGTCAGAAATGGGAGCGTGGACCTTGCTTATTTCATTCCCGGCTACACCCCCGGCGCAATGAGAGAAGCAACAATCGTTGAATTGCCCAACATGGTGCCCAACGCGACAATCGGCTCGGTTGCGGCCACGCAAATGGTTGAGGAAGAACTCTGGACCGGGCAGGGCATGGAGGATATCAAGATTCTTGGCATGTTCTCGACTGCACCGGGGCTGCTGACAACACGCGAACAGGTCGCCTCGCTCGATGATGTTGCCAACCTGAACCTGCGGGGTGCGGGCCCAACGCTGCTGGCATCAATAGAGGCACTCGGTGCAACGCCGGTGGGTGGCCTGACCGCACCGCAGATTGCCGAAGCCTTGTCACGCGGATTGGTGGGTGGCACGATTAACGAATGGGTTGCGCTTACAATCTTTGGCATCGCAGAAGCGGCGCATTATCATCTTGATGTCAATATGGGCGCATCGCCGATCATGGTCGGCATCAACCGTCAAACCTATGACAGATTGCCAGCGCAGGCACAGGCCGCAATTGACCGCCATTCCGGCGAAGCCTTTGCAAGACTGTGGGGCGAGGAATTCGACGCCCGGATCGCAGCCTTCCGCGGTGCCGCCGAAGAGGATGCAAACCGCACCTTCACGACATTATCGGACGAAGAAGCGGCGCGCTGGAATGGGCGGCTTCAGTCTGTCATCGATCACTGGATTGAAACAACACCGAACGGGCAGGACCTTCACGACCGTTTTCAGGCCGCCGTCACCGCCGCCGCCGGTTAACCGGCATCGCGGCTGGCCGTTCACGCGGCCAGCCGGTTTCGCAACATGGCTGCCCTGCCAATACCGTTCCAGATGATAGTGCCGCCACAGCCGCCGCATCGTTTCTCCACCGCTTGAACGCGCACAAACCGCTGATAAAGCAGCATCTGCAATGCAAGACTGACCGCGCTGCTGGTTTTCAGTCTGCCGAAAGCTCGGTTTTGTACTTCACCTGCTTCAGCGCGAAGCTGGATTTGATATTGGCCACGCCGTCAATGGTCGACAGTTTCTGCACGATGAACCGTTCAACATCGGCATTGGTGCGCACCAGAATCCGTATCAGGTAATCACTGTCGCCGGTCATCAGATAGCATTCCATAACCTCTGGCAGGGCATGCATTCTGGCCTGAAAGGTCTCCAGCGCGCGTTCCACCTGCCGTTCAAGGGTCACCTGAATAAACACACTCACAGACAGCCCCACAGCTTCGGGGTTAACCAACGCCACATAGCGGTCGATCACCCCGTCGTTTTCCAGCGCACGCACCCGCGTCAGGCACGGCGAAGGCGACAGGCCCACCCTTTCCGCAAGCTCGACATTGCTCAACCGGCCCGCATTCTGCAAAACACTCAGAATTCTCTGATCAATCGCATCCAGTTTTCATTGCGGCATTTTATGCCCCTTATAAGTTAATTTGCCACATAATGCGCCGTTTTGGGGAAAAATCCACTGATGTTCGACAGAACATTTTGCGCCGATGCCTGTAAACTTTCGCAAAGCAAAGAAGCGAGGAGTCCCATGAACAACGCGTCACCACATCACGACACAGACCCGCAAGAAACCCGTGAATGGCTGGACGCATTCCGTGCAGTATCAGATGTCGGCGGCGGGGCGCGGGCCGGCTTTTTGCTTGGCAAACTGGAAGAGGCCGCCCGCCGAGAAAGCCTGTATTCCAGCGGCCAGCCCTATTCATCCTATCGCAACACCATACCACTGGCCAAACAGGGGGCCTTTCCCGGCGATTTGGAGATTGAGGAGCGGCTGACAGCGATTATGCGCTGGAATGCTTTGGCGATGGTCGTGCGCGCAAACAAAGCCTATGGCGAGTTGGGCGGGCACATCGCATCCTACGCCTCGGCAGCGGAGATATTCGAAACAGGTTTCAACCATTTTTTCCGCGCCGAAACCCCCGATTTCGGCGGAGATCTGGTCTATTTCCAGCCTCATTCAGCCCCCGGCGTCTATGCCCGTGCATTCCTGGAGGGCAGGTTGAGTGAAACCCAGCTTGCCAACTACCGGCAGGAAACCCACGGAAATGGCCTGTGTTCCTATCCGCATCCCTGGTTAATGCCGGATTTCTGGCAGTTTCCGACCGGTTCTATGGGGATTGGACCTATAAATGCCGTGTATCAGGCCCGCTTCATGCGCTACCTTCATGGGCGCAGCATAGTCCCAACCAATGATCGGCATGTCTGGGGCGTCTTCGGCGATGGCGAGATGGATGAGCCGGAATCTATCGCGGGTCTGACACTGGCAGCGCGCGAAAAGCTGGACAACCTTACCTTCATCATCAATTGCAACTTGCAGCGCCTCGATGGGCCGGTGCGGGGCAATGGCCAGATCATTCAGGAACTTGAAAGCCTGTTTCTTGGTGCCGGATGGAACGTGATCAAGGTGCTTTGGGGTTCGGAATGGGACAGCATTTTTGACCGCGACACTGAAATGGCGCTGCTAAGCCGCTTCGCACAAACAGTGGATGGCGAATATCAGGATCTTGGCTCGAAGGCGGGGGATTACAACCGCGAACGGTTCTTCAATCGTGATCCCGCCACCCGTGCGCTGGTCGAGCATATGACCGATGCCGAGATTCACGCCCTCAGGCGGGGCGGACACGATATACGCAAACTCTATGCCGCGTTTGCCGCAGCGAAAGCGCATAAGGGCCGCCCCACGGTGATACTGGCCAAGACGAAAAAGGGCTTTGGCATGGGAAATGCCGGGGAAAGCCGGATGACGGCGCATCAATCCAAGAAACTGGATATGGACGCGCTGATCGCGTTCCGCGACCGGTTCGCCCTGCCCCTGAGCGAAAGCGATCTGGCCGAGCTGCGCTTTTACAAGCCTGCGCCCGACAGCGCCGAGATGGCCTATCTGAACGCAAGGCGCGCGGCATTGGGTGGCAGCATACCAAAACGCCGGCAATCCACCGACGCCGCCCGGCAGCTGGCCATCCCGAAACCCGAAACCTATGCCAGCTTTGCGCGCACCGCAGATGGCAAGGAGATGTCGACAACAATGGCATTGGTGCGCATGTTGGGTGCACTGCTTAAAGATAAGACCTTTGGTCCCCATATCGTGCCCATCGTCGCCGACGAGGCACGGACCTTCGGCATGGATAACCTGTTCCGCCAGATCGGTATCTACGCACCCGAGGGCCAGCTGTATCAGCCCGAAGACGCCGGTTCGATGATGTTCTACAAGGAAGCACAGGACGGCCAACTGCTTGAAGAAGGTATCACCGAGGCTGGGGCGCTGTCATCCTGGGCCGCGGCTGGAACCGCCTATTCGGTTCATGACGTGCCGATGATCCCGTTCTACATCTACTATTCGATGTTCGGCTTTCAACGGGTGGGCGACCTGATCTGGGCCGCGGCCGACCAGCGCGCGCGCGGCTTTTTGATTGGTGCAACGGCAGGCCGGACGACCTTGTCCGGCGAAGGGCTGCAACATCAGGACGGCACCTCGCATCTGTCGGCCAGCACAATTCCGAACTGTCGCGCCTATGATCCGGCTTTCGCGGGCGAACTTGCTGCTATTCTTGATCATGGAATGCGCCGCATGCTCGAAAAACAGCAAGATGAATTCTATTACATCACCGTGATGAACGAGACCTATGCCCAGCCCAGCCTTAAACCGGGGGCCGAGGCAGACGTCATCAAAGGCCTTTATCTTTTCGACGGGCGCGGCAATGCAGACGCGGCGGCGCGTGTCCGGCTGGTGGGTTCAGGTGCCATCTTGAACGAAGTCATCGCGGCGGCTGATATCCTGAACACGGACTATGGCATCGCGTCGGACATCTTCAGCGCAACCAGCTGGAGCGAACTGGAACGTGACGCCCGCGCCATTGAACGCGAAAACCGCTTCACCAGCGAAACCCGCATCAGCCATGTGGCGGAACTGCTGTCAGGCGATATACCGGTGGTGGCCGCCAGCGATTATGTCCGCGCCGTGCCGGGCCTGATTGCGCCCTATTTGGCCGCGCCAATGACGATCTTGGGCACAGACGGGTTTGGCCGTTCGTCCAACCGCACCGATCTGCGTGATTTCTTCGAGGTGGATCGCAAGAATATCGCCTTCGCCGCTGTGACCGCCATGGTGCAGGCGGGTCACGCCCCTGCCGAAATGCGCGAACAGGCGTTGCAGACATTAAATGTGAACAAAGCCGCCCCACCCCCCTGGACACTGTGAGAGAGATCACAATGACACAGACAATCGAACTTCGCGTCCCCGATATCGGTGATTTTCACGATGTCCCGATCATCGAAATTCCCGTCGCCGTCGGCGACGTGATTGCGGCTGACGACACCGTAATTGTGCTCGAAAGCGACAAGGCCACGCTGGATGTTCCCGCCGAAACCGGTGGGCGCATTGCCGAAATCAGGGTCAAGCCGGGCGACAATGTCAGCAAGGGCACAGTCATCGCAATGATCGAAGCCACGGCCGCGCAACCGGACGATGTCCCCGCTGCGACAATATCCGCCCCGGTGTCTGCGCCTGCTGCCAAGGCCGATAATACGCCGCCAGTCCCGCCCGTTGCAAGTAATGGCGGGCCCTTTGCGCATGCCTCGCCCTCGGTACGCAAACTGGCCCGCGAGATGGGTGTCACAATTGGCGATGTCGCCCCCACCGGCCCACATGGCCGGATCACCCCGGACGATCTGAAAGCCCATGTGAAAGCGCGCCTTGCACGGACCGGCCCCGTCGGCACCGGCATTTCCCAAAACCTGCCGCCATGGCCCAAGGTGGATTTCAGGGCCTTCGGCCCGATCGAGCGCAAGCCACTTGGCCGCCTTCGCAAAATTTCGGGGCCGGGGCTGGCACGCAATGCCATGGTCATCCCGCATGTGACCAATTTCGACGAAGCCGATGTCACCGAGACCGAGAAGTTCCGCAAGGCCGCCAATGCAGAAGCCCCGGATGTGGCACACCTGACCATGCTGGCTTTCGCCATCAAGGCCAGCGTATCGGCGCTGATGGCATATCCTGAATTCAATTCCTCCCTCGATGGGGATGAGATTGTGATGAAGAAATACTATCATATCGGCGTGGCGGCCGACACACCTGACGGGCTGGTGGTGCCGGTGATCCGCGATGCAGACCGCAAATCGTTGCGCGAAATCGCAATGGAAATGTCCGAACTGGCCGCGCAGGCGCGCGTCGGACGCCTGCCCGCGCAGGCAATGCAGGGTTCGACCTTCACAGTATCATCCCTTGGCGGGATCGGCGGAACCAATTTCACGCCGATCATCAATGCCCCCGATGTCGCCATACTCGGGATGACCCGCGCAGGCATTCAACCGAAATGGGATGGTGCAAGTTTTCAGCCACGACTGATCCAGCCGCTTAGCCTTAGCTGGGACCACCGCGTTGTCGACGGGGTGGCGGCAGCAAGATTCCTTGTCCATCTGCGCGATGTCCTGTCGGATTTCCGCCGCATCAGCCTTTGAAAGGATTGGTGATGACACACAATGAACCAGCACAGCTGGTGGTTCTGGGCGGCGGTCCGGGCGGATACTCGGCCGCTTTCCGCGCCGCCGATCTTGGACTGGATGTGACACTGATTGACGCGCGCGCCACGCTGGGCGGTGTCTGCCTGAATGTGGGCTGCATCCCGTCCAAAGCGTTGTTGCATGTCGCAAAGGTCATGGACGAGGCCCACCACCTGCGCACCGCGGGCGTCACCTTTGGTGCGCCACTGGTTGACCTTCAGGATCTGCGCAATTTCCGGGATCAGACGATTGCCCGCCTGACAAAGGGCCTCGGGGGACTGGCACGCCGCCGCAAGGTGCGGGTTTTGACCGGCACCGGCACCTTTACCAGTCCGCACCAGATTTCGGTTGCCGGTCAGGATGGCATCACAACACTGCACTTTGAACGCGCGATCATCGCCAGCGGATCTGCCCCGACGAAGCTGCCGTTCCTTCCAGATGATCCGCGCATCATCGACAGCACCGGTGCGCTGGCGATGGATATGGTGCCGGAGAACCTGCTGATCATCGGCGGCGGCATCATCGGGCTGGAAATGGCGCAGGTTTATCACGCGCTTGGCAGCCGGATCACGATTGTAGAGACGATGGACCGGATCATCCCCGCCGCTGATCCTGATGTCACCGCACCACTGATGAAGCGCATTCTGGCGCGTTACGCTGCGGTGCGTCCGGGCGCGCAAGTCACCGCCGTTGCTGCGACCGATGCGGGCATCAAGGTCACCATCAAGGACACATGCGCTGCACAAACGCTGACTTTCGACCGGGTTCTGGTTGCGGCCGGGCGACAACCGAACACGCAGGGCATCGGCGTTGGCGCAGCCGGGATTGCCCCCGACGAAAGGGGCTTCATTCCCGTGGATGAGCAATTGCGCACATCCCAGCCACATATTTTTGCAGTGGGCGATGTGGTGGGGGACCCGATGCTGGCACACAAGGCTGCGCATCAGGGCAAAATCGCCGCCGAAGTGATTGCTGGCGCGACATCTGCCTTCAAGCCATGT